>CAUTTS010000023.1:0-26838 GCA_963541465.1 uncultured Selenomonas sp. | reverse complement strand
GGCATTGGAAGAATGACCTATCGCATCAAGTTCACCAACGCTTATAAGAAAAGTTATAAGCGTGCCAAGAAGCGAGGCTTGAATCTCCATCGATTGGATGACGTTGTCGATGCGTTAAGGAAAGGGCGCAAACTTGATGCCAAGCACCGCGACCACGAGCTCCATGGGAATTGGGCGGGCTTTCGTGAGTGCCATATTCAACCGGATTGGCTTTTGATTTACCTCGTTGAAAATGACATCCTAACCTTGACCCTCGTCGAGACCGGAACTCATGCAGATAGATTCGATGAATGAGCTGTCCATTTAGGATGGCTTTTTTCTTTGGTGAATCCGCTCATGACACGATACGCAGAGCGACATCAAATTGCTCTCCTCATGTGTGCCACCATCGCCGAGCGGCTTGAAAAGATGCGTCAAGATGGCGCGGCTGAATGTATCCGTGCTTCCCTAACATCATCTCCCTAACGAACATGAAAACAGGGGAGCAGTACGAAGTAACATCTTCGTACTGCTCCCCTGTTTTTGATTGCATAGACTCGTGCGCCGTCCCCTTACGGGGATGTGGTTTTGAAATGAAGGATTTGTTTATGTCTGCTTACTTTATGGAAGTTTCCGTCCCCTTACGGGGATGTGGTTTTGAAATCGCTGAGGAGGAAGGATGGAATGGATGTCATTGGGATGTTTCCGTCCCCTTACGGGGATGTGGTTTTGAAATAGCGTGACCTTGCACATCGGAAATACTATGCGGAATTGTTTCCGTCCCCTTACGGGGATGTGGTTTTGAAATACGACACGCGGCGCCGCGTATATCTCACAAATTGTGGGTTTCCGTCCCCTTACGGGGATGTGGTTTTGAAATTCTTGCGACGATGACGATTACTTGTTCGATGATGCGTGTTTCCGTCCCCTTACGGGGATGTGGTTTTGAAATTGGCGGTAAAAGCGGGTCTAACGACTGGCGCATTCCCTTGTTTCCGTCCCCTTACGGGGATGTGGTTTTGAAATATCAATCCGACTCAGCGGAACGATTGGCGTTTGTGAAGGTTTCCGTCCCCTTACGGGAATGTGGTTTTGAAATCTATAGATTCGGTCTTCTTCAATTTCCGTATAAGTTTCCGTCCCCTTACGGGGATGTGGTTTTGAAATTCGATATTGACATCGAAGGATCGGCGAAATGCTTGGCATTGTTTCCGTCCCCTTACGGGGATGTGGTTTTGAAATTGAAAACGTTACCACGTCATATCGTTGTGTCATATTCGTTTCCGTCCCCTTACGGGGATGTGGTTTTGAAATCCGAAAACTCATTCGAGTGCTACTGCTCAATTTCGTGTTTCCGTCCCCTTACGGGGATGTGGTTTTGAAATAATGGGAGCTTATTACGAGTACCAAATCACAAGACGGTTTCCGTCCCCTTACGGGGATGTGGTTTTGAAATTTATGCTTTATGCAGAAAGGATTGATCAAAATGAAACAGAAGTTTCCGTCCCCTTACGGGGATGTGGTTTTGAAATTCGATTCCAGAGTCTGTTGGTGATTTGGAAGGTCATATCGTTTCCGTCCCCTTACGGGGATGTGGTTTTGAAATATGTTTTTTAATTTCTTTTTGTTTTTGAAAGGATCTGACGTTTCCGTCCCCTTACGGGGATGTGGTTTTGAAATATGCGCTAATGCGCGTAATTTCGGTGTGTCTGCCAGTTTCCGTCCCCTTACGGGGATGTGGTTTTGAAATTACCGCGCACCAGATTTACCTCGAAACTCCTGCTCCAGTTTCCGTCCCCTTACGGGGATGTGGTTTTGAAATTAGAAACATCAGATGAGTTGTTGGAAAAACACCTACCAGAGTTTCCGTCCCCTTACGGGGATGTGGTTTTGAAATTTGCGTTTTTCGCGATCCTCGGCGGTGCACTCACGTTTCCGTCCCCTTACGGGGATGTGGTTTTGAAATAGGGACAAAGGAGGATTTTATGTTTAAGAGGACAGGTTTCCGTCCCCTTACGGGGATGTGGTTTTGAAATTGGGTATAGGAGGAATCAAAATGGTTACTGTGGATTTGTTTCCGTCCCCTTACGGGGATGTGGTTTTGAAATTGATTTTGATTTTAGAAAAGGAGTGTTTTTTATGAAGGTTTCCGTCCCCTTACGGGGATGTGGTTTTGAAATCGGAAAAGCACTACACCGTGTGACCCGATAAAGCACGTTTCCGTCCCCTTACGGGGATGTGGTTTTGAAATTGTTCAAAGAAAGCAGACAAGAGAACCCAGTTTTCTCCGTTTCCGTCCCCTTACGGGGATGTGGTTTTGAAATTCTACACTTAAATTTTTCGTTTAACCGTTAGGGCTAGAGTTTCCGTCCCCTTACGGGGATGTGGTTTTGAAATTTGTTTTTTAAGGGGGAGACTTATATGAATAACATGACTTGTTTCCGTCCCCTTACGGGGATGTGGTTTTGAAATGTATAAAGGAGGTTTTGTTTATATGGAGGTCTTGGTTTCCGTCCCCTTACGGGGATGTGGTTTTGAAATCCTTGCCTCTGAAAGCCTTGCTGTGCCTAGGTCAAAATAGCAGTTTGCGGCGCGGATGCGTTTTCCCTCCTTTTCCATGCGGCGATGCGTTCTAAAAATCTCTGCAAATGTTGCGGCTCTAAGTGCGGCGCGGATTCCACTGTCAGTATAGCACAATGCCGTGCCGTGTGCAATCCCGCCGCGCTCTTTCCGCTAGAAAATGATGACGTCCTCGACGTGGCGGTCGCCAATGCCCCACGAGCGGACGGATGTGTGGTTCGCGAGGAGGTAGATGCGCAGGGAGTCGGTATGCGGGTCGATGATACGCGTTGTGCGTGCGACGAGTTCGTCATATTTCCGTTCGGTGAGGAATGCCTCGAATGCGGATTTCTGTACGCGAACACCGTAGCGTTCGAGGCACTTCACCATTTTGTTCCGCCGCTTGTTGTCGGTGATGTCATAGATCACGAGGATGATGCAGCGGCGTTCGTCCTCCGCGCAGAATTCGTTCTCGTCGTAGTCATACTCCAAGTCTGTCACCTCATCGGAGCCATACGGGCTCGTAGATGTCGGCGTTCTCCGCCATGAGTGCCTGTGCGTACTGCCGCGCCTGATGCGCGAGGGCGTGCCGATAGGAGCGCCGCCCGCTTCCGTAGTGGCTCGCTGCACGCATTTTCTTTTCGTAGGCACGCAGGAAGATGGCACGACCCTCACGCGTGAGGAAGATGCCGGGGGTGTCCTCGCTCTCTGCGGGAGAAAAGTGCTCCTGCTTGATTTCGTGATGATGGACGAGGGAGAGCGTCATCGCATCGATGAGTGCGGCACGCCACTCCTCCATGAGGTCGGAGGCGAGGGCGGGATGTCGGTTCTTCACGGCGTGGAGGAATCCGAAGTACGGATGCAGTCCTTCGTTGCTCAGCGCGGTATAGATGTCGTACATGAGGAGTGTATAGCCGAAGCTGAGCATGGCGTTGAATGGGTCCATGGGCGGGCGTCGTGTGCGTTTTGCAAAGGCAAATTCGGCGGGGACGAGTTGTCCGAGGCTGCCGAAGTATACTTTGGCGATGGCGCCCTCGTAGCCCATGAGCTGCTCGTTCGTGTCACAGGTCATGATGCGTTTACTGAGTGCCTCGATGTCCGCAACTGCCGTACACACCTCAGGAAGGGCGGCGTTGCGGTTGTAGCGTCGCAGGAGAATGAGTTGGTTGTGTGCCTTTGCGGCGATGACCTTCCGCGCCATGGCGAGGGCGAAAGGAGTGCCTCTGAGGAATACCTGCCGTTCCTGTCGAAAGACGTTAACATGGCGTGTGGATTCGAGCCGTCCGAAGAAGTAGCCGGTGCGCGAGAGCCATGTGACGGGGATGCCGAGGCGCAGGAGTTCGACGATAGCCCTTGAGGAGACTTGTACGGTGTCAATGAGAGTAAGTCCCTCCAGTGTTTCGACGGGGATTTCCATGATACATTCACGGTTGCGCCCGACGGTGAAGTTACCGCCGCGTTTTTGGATGTATGCGCCTTCCTCGGTGATGTAGGCAAAGCTCATGGTTCGTCTCCTTTCCGCTCGGTCTTTCTGTCCGCTCCGCGATGCAAGGCGGAGCGAAAGGGATGCTGCAGCCAACGCTTATGGCGCGGTCTCCTTTCCCCTACTCGTGGATTTCGAGGGCTTCTTCGATCCAGCGGTTGATGCGGCTGTAGGTTGTGCGCGCCTCCTTGACTTTCGTTCCATAGACGAGAGTGAGCATCTTGGCAAAGGTGTCCATAAGCGCGGGTGGTGTCATCTGTGTGTCCTTCTGAAAGCTCTCGCGTGTCACGTTGACGATGACGTGAGCGACACTATTGCGTACTCTTCTGACGGCATCCAGCTTGGCGAGTTCGACCATCATATCGCTGTGGAGTTGTGCATCCTTTGCCAGTCCTGCCTCCTGCATATAGGTACAGTAGTGGATGAGCAACAAGAAGGACAGGTCGGTATTGGTGTATTGGTGGGCATTGGAGCCCGCGAATTCGCGATCCAACAGGTCTAGGAATTCCGGCGCATTTTTTTCGATTTTCTTGCGCTGCAGTATGTAGCCATCGGTATTGTACTTTTTGATACAGAGGTTGTCGATGTGCTGTGCATTCTTTCTGCCGCCCTTCACATTTTTTGCGACGTAGTCGTGCAGGAATTCATAGAGGAAGGGGGTGATGCGCAGCATGAAGTTGGAAAGGCGTTCGTTCTCCTGATCGATCTGCATGACGAGGAAGTATTCGACGATGCGCTCTTCGTCTTCCTTGAACAGGAAGAGTTTCTGTCCACCGTACTCGGACATGATTTTTCGTGCCTTGTCGGGGAGGAGCATGGTGCGGTAGGCAGCGTGTTTGAGCAGCTGTTTCGCATCAGCGGGGACGAGGCTGCTGCTGCGTGCAAGGGTGAGCGCCGCGTTGTACTCGTAGGAGCGGATGAGGGCGACGATGCGGTTCTTCTCCGCATGATAGCGGAAGATTTTGAGTTCCGGCTCGTCACAGCGGACCACTGCCTCGGGCTTGTTTTCGGGGCTCTCCTTAAGTAAATACGGAAGGTCCTTCGCCGTCAGCTTTTGCGGGCTATTGGAGCGTTTCTCCGGTGTACTTGTCTGTATCCCGATGCAGCGGTCATTGTCTGCAGCAAGGATGGCGAGGACGGTTTTGATCTGCGGTGTGCCCGAGCTGAGGTTGAGCAGAATCTCGTGCTCGGGGTATTTCTGCAGGAGATCCTGCACGGCTCTCGGCAGGATCTGGCTGAACGCCTCATAACGGCTTGCATCTACAATGTCGGTGAAGATCGGCGGGTCGATGATGCATTCGGGGGCAACATAGCTTATGGCTGTGGTATAGAGATGGTCACGCGCCTCGATCTCCCCCATTTCCTTGGTGAAGAAGAGGACAACGCGCTCGGGCTGATAGTGGCGCAGTACGTGCAGACAGCCGCCATCGTAATAATTCTGTTGACTGATGGGATCGGTGCTTCCAATGGCCGAGAATAAAATGCGCTTCATCTCGTTCATCCTTTCCAAATGCTTGTTTCTATTGCGCCCATGCCGAGGGCGGTTTTGATGCCGATGCCTGCGTAGGGGGCAAAGGCGAGGAGTGTGCCGAGGATGCGGCGCACCATGTCGCTGCCCGTGAACTGCAGGGCGATCCGGCCGCGAAAGCCGCGGATGCTATACCCCTCGACGGAGAACGCCGCAGAGCGCAGGGCGTAGCGTGTGAGGCGCATAGATGCGGCAAGGTTCTGTGCGAGGTCGTCCTCCTCGATGCGGATGTCGGGGCAGAATCTGTTCCACCGCAGGAGGAGGCTCTGCAGGATGAGTGCGCTCTCGGGCAGGAGGATGTAGTCGCCGTCCCGCTTGAAGCTGGTCGGTGTGAGGAAGTGAATCTCTGCGCCGCGCGGTGCGCTCTCTGCGCGAAAGTATTCGTCGGCGATGTCCTGATAGCTGCACTGCGCGGCGCATTGGATTTTTTGCACGCCGACGGTGTAGCCCTTTTGGCGCAGGTGGATGCTCCCGATGCCGTCGAGCGCGCCGCCGATGATCTCACCTGCCGTGCGATCGAGCGTGCCGATGCGCCAGAGGACGCGCCCCGTCTCTCTGTCCCAACGGACGCTCTGGCTGTAGGGGCGCAGGTTCTCTGTGTGCAGGTAGGCGGCGTAGTCCCCCGGCAGCTGCTCCATGAGTGCGCCGTGGAGGATGGAGCCCATGGAGGCGGGCGCACGCGCCCCCTCGGGCAGGTGCAGCTCCGCCTCAAACCGTCTGAGCATTGCCGACCCCCGTGATGGAGCAGAGTCCCATGATCCAGTCCTGTGTATCCATGCGCGCAAGTTTCAGTGTGCGCGGACTGATGGCATGGTCGAACGTGCGATGCTGATGGGCGGGGACGCGCTGCCGCGTGAGGTGATCCCATTCGGTGAATGTCTGATCGAGGTAGTCGATGATGAAGTCCTGCGCCTCTTTGTCGTTTCCCGCAAGTGCATGGACGAGGGTCTTGGAGAGGAATCCGGTACCGCCGCCGAGGAGTGCGTCTGCGTTCTTCGCCGCAGCAAAGGGCACGGGGTATTTCCTGCCGAAGACTTTTTCCTGCAGGCGCAGTCCATCTGCGGTGTAGATGCGCACCATGTCGATGATCTCGTCGACGGAGCGGATGCCGAGGGTCTTCAGCATGGCAGGGTCGACGGTGATGGAGAAGCGGAGCCGCCGTCCCGCAGGGATGCACTCACGAAAGAGGGATATGGAGTTCTCCTGTGCGCCATCCTCCATGCCGGTGGTTGCGTCGAGTTTGCACAGGATGACGGTGTCCTTCTCGTCCTCAGCGCAGACGGCGTCACTGACTCTGAGTCCACGCATGGCACTGACGGTGGCGTTCCAAAACGGGGTTTTTTGATCCCTTTTGAGTGTGTGCAGGAGCTGTGTCTCTATCTGCCCGATGAGGTTGTCCATGTCGCGCTTTTTCCTGTCTCTCAGGAATGCGCGGAGATCCTGAAACTTGCCACGAAACCTCTGTGGGCTGCGCCGGATGAGTCCGTGCAGGATGCCGGTACGCAGTACGCCCTTGAGACTGCTGCCGGGGATGTAGGGGCGTCCATCCGCAAGTGTGGTCTGGCAGATGATTTCGTTGAGTGTGTCCTTCTCGCCGTCGCTGAGCGGGTCTGCGTATGCGCGGCGGGTGATGAGTGCATCCATCTCCTCCTCAGTGGCCCCCTGCGCGAGCAGCCACTCCCGCAGGTTATCGACACCACTTGCCCCCCTTACAACGTAAGCAGCGAATCGCTCCATGAGCCCGCGCTGATCGAGGAAGGCGACCCACTTCGTCGGGTTCAAAAAGGCGGCTTCACGCGTCTCACTGTTGTAGAGGTATTCAAATGCTTTGAGTTTTTCGCCCGACCCTGTGTGGATGGGACCAATGCACGTAAGTTCATAGCTGCGGCAAATAAGTCCCGTTGTCATACTGTCACCCCCGCGTAAAGTCCATAGCCATAGCGCCAGACGGGATGTCCGTCGTGCGTCCCCAGTGTGCCGCAGGTGCCGCCAATCCGCGCAGGAAAACACGATCCTGCGTCGAGGAGATAGACGCTGTTCTTCTTTTCGGCGGCGTGGGCGGGGTAGCTGACGAATCCGCCCGCACGGCGCAGCCGATACGCTCCCGCCTTGACGGCGGCGAGGTCATCCGCTGTTGGGAGGACGGGCGCGAGCGCGAGCTGCCACGGGGCACTGTCCGCTGCGAGCATGGTGCCGAGGGCGGCGGCGTCCGCATCCACTGCATCAGCGAGATGCGTGACCGCGCCGACGTGGAATTTGCCATAGCCGCTCGTACGTTTGCCGCCGATGCCCGCCTTGCCGAGCCACGCGAGGAGGCGGTGCAGCCACGCGCCCATCTCTGCGTCCCGCACGCGGGCGATGAGGTAGAGTCCTGCGTGCGCGGCAAAGGTGAACTGGGCGACGTAGTAGGGCAGCGGCTCCTCGCCGCGCCGATTGACGCGCTGACGCAGGCTCTCCGTGCCGAAGTCGGCATCATACTCTGCCTCCTCGAAGGGGGTACCGCTCTGCATGGCGCGGATGTAGTCCTGCATACGGCTCGCACGGATGTATTTGAGTTTTTTCTGTTTTTTGCGCAGGGTGGCGTTCGCACAGGTGGTGCGGTAGTCCTCCCGCTCTTGCTGCTCTGTGCGCTCGACACGCAGGACGGGACGCGGGAGAAAGAGTGCCATGGCACTGCCGTCCGCACGCTGCTGCCATGGCAGGAGGTCGGAGAGGCGCAGGTCGCCGTGCTCTACTTCCTCGATCAGTCGCGTCAGTTCCTCCTGCTCTCCTGCGGCGGCAAGCTCTGCGCAGAGCGCACCAAAGAGGATGTCGGCGGGGTACTCCATGCACGCCTCGTCCAGTCTGCCGCCGCGCCCCGGTGCGCCGAAGCGGACGGCGGTCGTAACGTGGAGCGGATAGATCACATAGCTCACATGGATCCGCCACCTTCCTCCATCATGCGCGCAATCGCGTTCAGCTGCTCCGTGTTCGTGCAGTCATCAGAGAGTGCAAAGCACTCAGCCGCGAACTCGCGCAAGGATACTCTGCCGTAGCCGCGTGAGCCGTGTCCGCCGAGATAGTCCATCTGCAGGAGGCGCAGCCCGTCGCGCAGCATCTCCATGTCCTCCATGAGTTCGTCTGCACGCTCGATGTTGTAGACGAGGGTGAATGCAAACTCTGTCCCCGCCGGCACGCGCTCGATCTGGCGCGGGGTCGCACCTGCGGTCACACGGTTGATGCCGTTCTCAAATTTGATCTCGCCGATGTAGGTGTCGAGATCCATGCGGTCGAATTGCCGGCGCGACTCCTCCGTCATACGGATGTCAGAGAACTGGAGGCGTGCCGCCTTTCCTCCTGCGTTTCCCTTCGCTGCAGTGCCGAAAAGGCGCTTGATCTGCGGGATGTCGTTCTCGATCTGGTTCAAAACATATTCCTGTGTGGAGTGGCTCCGCGCAAGCAGTGTGCGAATCTTCCCCTTGAGCGAGCTGCCGGGGATGATGGGCTGCTTCGTCAGCGGATCGCGCAGGAACGGGCTGTCCACGCCGCCGATGGGCGAGAAGTCACTGGATGCGCCGATGTGCATTCCGGTTTCGACGCGAAGGATCGCCGTGAGTTTCAGCTTTCCCTTCAATACGCTCTGATTGCTCTCCATGGTCAGTCCCTCCCGCCGTGAAATTTGTGATAGGCGACCAGCGCCTCGACAAAGTGGATAAACGCATCGTATTTCTTCATGTCTGTGCCGATTTGATCGATACGTGCCATTAGGTTTGCCTTGTTTTCAAAATCGCCCACTGTCCGCCGATTGCGTGCGACCTGATAGGCGAGCTTGACCTTGAGGAACTTCACCTCGGCGGCAAGTTCGGGGCTGAGGACGTTTGTCTCACCGCAGCGTGTGCGGTACATGGAGATCTTGTTCGTGAGCGCGTTGACTGCAGAGAGGAATTTGCGAATCTGCGCTGTGGTCAGCGTGATCTCCTTCTCTCCGCGCTTATTGATTCTTGTGTTTAGGCGTTGAATCACACTCTCCGCTTCGTGCGCAAGGTCGGGAATCCGCTCCTGTGTGTCCTTTGTTTCAGGCATTTGACCTCTCTCCCTTCTCTCGGATGCTGTAAATGATGAGCTGTAATGCGGTGGACAGCTGTCTGCGCGCTGCCGGGTCGCGATACCACTCGTAGAGCTGTGTGCGTACGCGGGTGTACGCCTCCTGTGCGGGGCTCTGTGCCGGCGGAGCGAGTCGCGCGAGCGCGTACGCAAACCGCGCGAGCTGGATCGGGCCGTCCTGCTCAAGGAGTGTGAGCAGGCGATAGACGGCGCTCTTGCCGAGGCTCAGCCGCTCTCCTTTCGCGCCCTCCTCAAAAATGCAGTGCGCGCGCAGGAAGGCGAGTTTTTCCCCACAGACGCGCTCGATGAATGTGTCCCAGCCATAGACCTGCGCCCGCTCCCCGAAGTCCGCAAGGGAGCGTCCCTCGGTGACGGCACCGAAGAGGGCGACGCTGTCCTTTTGCGGTCTGCCGTCCGCACCGCGCTGATCCTTGGCTCGCGATTCGAGGTCGCCGGTGCGGCGTGCCATCTCAGCGACGGGGCATTTGTCCCGGAAGAAGCCCAGCCCCGCCGAGAAGCGGAGTTTGCCGCTCGTAAAGCGGAGGAAGGCACGCCGAAGGTCAACGGCAAGCTCGACGATGTCATCCCACGCGCCGAGGAGGAAGATGTCGTCCCCGCCCGAGTAGACGATGTGAACATCACGCGCCGCCTTCTTTTCTCTGCCAAGGAGGGAGAACGGCTCTGCCAGTTTTCCACGGCAGATGTCATTGATGTAGTGCTTAAAAAAGAGCGATAGCTGCTGCGAGAGCGCCGCCGTGCGCGTCATGGTGGCGTACGCTGCGGGGAATCCCGCGAGGAATGCCGCGCCGAGGTTGTCCACGTCGGCACGCATGACGCCGATGCGCGGGATGCCCCTGCTGTCCTCTGTGCCGCCGCTGCGCCGCGCAAGGGTCTCCATCTCAAGCACGGCATCATTCTCGCGTGCGGAGTAGTCGCCGAGCCGGAGATGCGCGGCGGGCAGGTCGCCCGTATAGACCGTGTTCTTCGTGTAGATGCGCTCGATCTTGTATGGGAGGCGGTCAACGCCTTCCGGGTCCTCCGCCGTGAGGTAGAGTGTGCGCCCGATGCCGGGGAGGGAGAGGGCGGCTGCACCGCGCTCACAGGAGACGCAGAATGCGTTCTTTTTTAATATGCGCTCGCCAAAGGTAAAGAGGTGGGCGCACATCCCGCACGCTTCGACGGTGGGGTCGGCGGGATATGGTTCGAGCTGCGTTACCGAGGTGTGGCAGACGGCACACTCGCGCGCCGCGTCCCGCGTTTTATTCCAGTCGCTCGTGGACGTGAACATCTCGGCGAGCTGCTCCTCGGAGTAGCGGCAGAGTTTTTCGGCGGAGAGTTTTTCGCTCACACGGCGAAAAACCTCCTGTGTCCCCTGCCCCGCAAGCTCGTTCGGCGTGCACGCGGTCCACGCCATGGCGAGGTAGAGGTTGCTGCCGAAGTGCTGCAGCATCCAGTCGTTGACCGCTGCATGACAGCGTACGAGGATGTCCTGTACGTCCTCCGTGTTCGGCAGGAGCATGTAGAAGTGTCCGCCGCCCGTGTAGAGGAGTGCGCTGCGGCTGATGCCGCACGCCGTCAGCAGCTCGTCCGCGATGTTCTCCAGCAGGATCTCAAGGTAGAACGAACGCCCGCGCAGGCTCTTGAGTGCGCCCCGCGACGGGATCGCGTAGATGAACGGCTGGATCCCTGAGATGTCCGCCGACACGAGGAGGAAGGCGGGACGGCTGCCGCCGTTCTGCTGCGTATACGTCGCTGCGTCGGGGATGTCGTGCGCCGCACCGTAGCGATAGAGGGCGGCTGCATACGCCGCCGTCATGCGTGCGTAGTCGTAGAGCGAGATGTCCTCCGCTGCGGGTGAGGGGACATAGCTCATCGTCTCCTCAAGGACGCGCAGGAGTTCGCCGATCCGCATTTGCATCGGCGCCTTACGCTCAAAATACGCCGCGAGCGTGTCATAGAGCGCCCGCAGCCCCTGCTCCGCTCCCTCCAGTTCCCCCAGCGGCTGCGGTAGCAGCATTTCGGATGTGTCCGTCAGACGGCGGACGGGAAAGCCCTCCGCCGCGCCGTCGATGGCTCCGAAGTGGTTGAACACGCTCCCAAGGTATGCGCACGGTTTGTCCCCTTTGTTCGTCGCAGCCGGCGCGCCGCCGGCTGCAATCTGCTCCGCTGTGTCGAGAATCCAGCCGAGATCATCGTCCGCATCGCCGCAGACGGTATGCAGGAGTGCCGTATCCCCCGCACAGATTTTTGCGAGGAACGCACTGCCTGCCTCCCGCTTGCCCGCATGTGCGCGCTCGGCAAGTATGCGAATGGCACGCAGGAGCGCCGCCCGTTCGATTCGCTCACACAGATCCTCCATAGCCTCATCTCCTTTCATTCTCCATTAACCTCAGACTAATAAGAAATATTCTCCCACCCTGATGAAAATTCCTGCCATTTTTGAGATGAAAATTAGGGAATTACGGATAAAATAGCCCCTCAGATTGGCGTAGATTTTATCAGCGATTCCTATAGCACGTGGAGAGGGACGTAGCAACGGGCATGAGACACATAAAAACCGCCGCATACACGGTGCATGCGGCGGTTCGATGCCGATCGGGTTACTTGCCGAGCAGGATGGATGCGCCGCTGGCGGCGAGCATTTTTGCAGCGTAGACGAGTGCCTTCTCGTCGAAGTTGAAGCGGGAGTCGTGATGCCCCGCGGCGAGCTGCGCGCCGATCATCATGTAGGCGGCCTGTCCGCCGCGCTCCTGTACGCGCTCCATGAAGTAGGAGAAGTCCTCGCTCGCGCCGAAGTTCGTCTCACTCATGATGTCGCGGAAGAGACCAAGCTCCTTCGCACGGTGCTCAAGGTAGGCGGCGAGCTCCGGCGTATTGTTGCCGCCGGCAGCACCGCCCGCCTTTTCGATCCGCACCTCAACATCGTACATGGCTGCCGCTGCCTTGATGATGCGCGCGGCTTCCTGCTCCATGTAGCGATTGATCGCGCTTGTCGCGCCGCGCGTTTCCATGCGCAGCAGACCCTTGTCACCGATGACGTTGCGCCCGCTGCCCGCCTCCATATAGCCGACATTGATGCGCGAGGCACCGCCTGAGTGGCGCGAGATCGCATGCAGGTTCAGTGCCGCACACGCGGTCGCGAGCACGGCGTTTTTGCCCTCCTCGGGCGCGGCACCCGCATGTGCGGGTACGCCGACGAAGTGCGCGTCGTATTTGCTCGTTGCGAGGAAGCCGACGACGTTGCATGCGACGCTGCCCGTCTCCTTCGCCTTGAAGCCGAAATGTGCGCCGAGCATATAGTCCACATCGTCCACGACACCCTTTTCCACCATCGCATGCGCTCCGCGCACACCTTCTTCGGCGGGCTGAAAGACGAGCTTCACCGTTCCCGCAAGCTCGTCCTTCAGTGCGGCGAAGATGCGCGCGACACCGAGTCCGACAGAGGTATGCCCGTCATGCCCGCACGCGTGCATCGCACCCGCATGGCAGGAGGAAAAGCCTTCGGCGTTCGGGAAATGTTCGGGTGCATCCGTCTCCGTCACATCGTTGGAGTCCATGTCAAAGCGCATCCCAAGCGTCGACCCCTTGCGCGCAAAGTGCAGGATGCCGACAACGCCCGTATAGCCTCCGTCCATGCGGTCGAGCCACGCGGGATCGGCACCCTCTCTGCGTGCGCGCTCCTTCTCCCGTGCGAGAACATCCGCTGTGGGAACGCCCATACGAGCGCTCTCCTCCATGACCTCGCGTCCGACGTGCACCTCGTAGCCGAGCTCCGAGAGCGTCTTTGCGACAATCGACGCCGTGCGGAACTCCGTCCAGCCTGGTTCCGGATGGCGGTGGAGATCCCGGCGCTGCCGCGTCAGTTCTTCTGCCATCTCGTCTGCCATCTGCATGATCTTTGCATCCAGTTCCATCGTATTCCCCTTTTCCGTTTTCGATGCGTTCTCAGTGACCTCGCGCGCGAGGT
The DNA here is from genome assembly GCA_963541465.1 of uncultured Selenomonas sp. Lineage (GTDB taxonomy): Bacteria > Bacillota > Negativicutes > Selenomonadales > Selenomonadaceae > Centipeda. The sequence continues at coordinate 13,239 of CAUTTS010000023.1, read as the reverse complement.
CAAGCTCTGCTGGCAGCTCGAAGGGATCGTCGTCCTTATGGGCGGCGATCTCCGCCGTGCAGCCCGTTCTCCCCATCGCGCCGTTCACGGCGTCCGCGATGCGCTGCGTGATGGCATCGAGCTTTGCTTAAGTACTCTCTTTATTATCCATCATGAGCGAGCCTCCCCTTCTCAGAGGAACAGGGCGATCATAAAGGTAATCGCTGCGAGCAGCATGGGAATTGCGTTGCGCTTGGAGATCTCCATCGGGCTGACCTTTGCAAGCCCTGCGCAGACCATTGCCGCACCAGCGACGGGGGACATCGAGCGTCCGATCGCACCCGCCATCTGTGCAAGCGAACCGAGATCGACGATGCTCATGCCGAACGCCTCCGCCTGCGGTGTGATCGCGCCGTTGAAGGCGAGTGCTGCCGCGTCACCCGAGCCGGAGATCACGGCGATGAGGAAGGGACCGAATGCGCCCGCGAACTTTGCAACGGACGCTGAGCCCTTCATCGCCTCGATCAGTGCGCCGGTCAGTCCCATTGCCGCCATACCGGCGGTAAAGACGGCTGCCGCGACGATGAGGCCCATGACGCCGCCATAGGCGCTGCCCATGCCGTCAAAGAATTTCTTCGTGACCTCCTGCGGATTCGTGCGCGTTGCAATGAGCGCGAGGATCGAGCCCGTAATCATGGCGGTCGGCACGTCCGTCATCGGCAGGATCGCGATCTGTTTGCTGCCGAGCACGAGCATGACGAGGGGGACGAGCGGGATGAGCGCATAGATGGGATTGATCTTGAACGTTCGGTTCTGCTCCTCCTCGGAGAGCTCCGCGAGGTATGCCTGACGGCGGGCATCGGTTGGACCCTCCTTGCGGATCACCGAAATCGCAGTGAGTGCGATGATACAGACAAAGGATGCGATAATGGCGGCGGGTGCCTCATTCATGATGACGGACATCACGTCTGTCCCCGCCAGATCTGCAACGAACGGGTTGTGTGAGGTACCGGGGCTGATCGCACTGCCCCATGTCCCTGCGAGGACTGCCGCTGCCGCCATTGCGGGGTGCACACCCGCCGCAATGAGGGCGGGGATGAGGATACTGCCGACCGCAGCTGCGCAGCCTGCCGCACTCGGGATCGCGATGTTGATCCACCACGTCAGCAGCACGGCGAGCGGGATGAGAATGACGCGCGCCTTTATGATGACGCCGGAGATGGACTCGACGAGGTGACGGTCGCACTCCGTGAGCTTCATGACGAACGAGAAACCCATGACCGTACAGATGACGGGCACGAGTGTGCCGTGCACCATCGTCTTGCTGAACGCCGTGATCGCATTGCCCGCGACGCCGCCGATGATGCACATGAGGAGTCCTGCGGCAAAAAGCACCATGCGCGCCTCGTACTTCTTGATGATGGCGGCGAAGGCGATGATGACAATGATTCCTCCTGCAAGAGCCAATGAAACGACCTCCTTTGATATAGGGAAGCACGGATAAATTCAGCGATCCCATAGAACCTAAAACGATGTAGTTTTCGACAAAAGGGAAAAGATTCCTTCCATTTATCGAAAAAGAAAGGGAGGATGCACAAATTTGATTCATCGGGGTCGAGCTTCTGTCCCGTGATGTAGAAATTCTCGATGGCACGCATCGTCTGCACGCCGCAACAGGACGAAGTCGGACATGGTATACGGAGATGATGAAGCAGATCCGATATTTTCAGGCAGTGGTGCACTGCGGGAGCTTTACAGAGGCGGCAGAGGAGTGTTACATCTCGCAGTCGGCGATCTCCCAGCAGATTCAGGCGCTCGAGCGCGATCTTGGCGAGCAGCTCTATCAAATGCTGCGCTCCGAGCGGTTCGATGTGGTGTTGAACGATCTGCGGCGCAATCCATCCGAGGAGTATGTGAACTATGCGCTCGGAAGCGTGCCGTTCTATGCGGCACCGGCGGCGGGGAGTCCGCTCACTCAGCTGTTGGTGCTGAGTGCGGACGAGCTGAAGAGTATGCCGTGCATTCTCGCTGCACCGAAAGGAAGGAAGAGTCGGAGGGGCTGTTCTTCTGCGAGTATTTGGGCGTGCAGGGGGGATTTTTCTTTGCCGAGAGCGTCGAAGAGGCAAACCTTCTTGTCGTATCAGGGCGCAGCAGCATCGTCATAGTGCATCCCTCCCTATCTGTGTTTTCCTTGTGTGACAGTATCCACATTGTAGAGAAAAATAAAAAATGCAAGGGGGGAAACGCCCTTTTTTCGGATTTTCCGTGATCTGTATAAAGCTGTAAAATAGTGATAATGGCGCGCGTATTTTACCTGTGTTATAATTAGAAGCAATGAAGTAAAATACGCACAGAATAAGAAGAGAGCGTGATGGAGCATAAGAAGGTGCACACGGCAGGGGCGGTGTGGTGATTGTGTCGGCTTTGTGCGTACGGTAAGAGCGCTGTGCTGAACGCTTTCTCAGCAGGGGGCTGTGCCTTCCTGCCGAGCATCGCACACAGGAGATGGCACAACGAGATTGCTCCTGTGAGAAAAGGAAAAGAAATAGAATAACCTGTGTGATTCCTTTAAGGAGGCCATCGCCCTCGCCAAGGCGGTGACGGAGGTCACGCACAACCACCCGGAGGGGATCAAGGGGGCAGAGGCGACTGCTGTCGCCGTCTATATGGCGCGGACGGGATGCACGCAGCAGGAGATCGCCGCCCATATCGTGGAGCACTACTACGCGCTCGACTTTACCATTGACGGGATTCGGGAGGACTATATTTTTAACGAGACCTGCCAGCATACCGTGCCGCAGGCGATTGAGTGCTTCCTCGAGTCGTGCTCCTTTGAGGATGCCATCCGCACGGCGATCTCACTCGGCGGGGACAGTGACACCATCGCTGCGATTGCGGGCGCGATCGCTGAGGCGTACTACGGCATCCCTGGCGCGATCCGCACGCAGGCACTCTCCTATCTCGACGACCGCCTCCGTCCCATTTATGATGAATGGGAGGCACGCTATGGGATGGGCAGGAGTTGCATTGAGAGAGCTGAGAGAACAGAAAAGCTCCCGTGCGTTGGCAGCGGCGGGAGCATCGGCAAAATGGAGGGCATACAATGAAGAAGACAATCGTCGTTGTGGATATGCAGAACGACTTCGTGGACGGCGCACTCGGCACGGCGGAGGCGCAGGCAATGCTGCCACGCATGGTGGAGAAGCTGACGGCGGCGCGTGCGGCGGGGACGGCACTCGTCTTTACCATGGATACGCACGGCGCGGACTATCTCACGACGCAGGAGGGGGAGCATCTGCCCGTCCCGCACTGCATTCGCGGCACGGCAGGCTGGGCGATTGTGGAGGCACTCCGCCCCTTTGCCGATGCGGCGGCCGCCGTGATCGAAAAGCCCACGTTCGGCGCGACGGCACTCCCCGCCGCCCTCGCGGACTACGATGCGATCGAGTTCGTCGGGCTCTGCACGGATATCTGCGTCATCTCGAACGCCCTCCTCGTGAAGGCGTTCTACCCCGAAAAGCGCATCAGTGTCGACGCCGCCTGCTGCGCGGGCGTCACGCCCGAGAGTCACGCGAACGCATTGCGTGCGATGCGGATGTGTCAGATCGAGGTGCGCGGGTAGGCGCGCATGCTTTGAAAAATGATGGTGAGCCGACAGGAAGGAATTTGTTTTGCCGGCGTTGATTTACTGCGTTTGGTCGGTTAAAATACGGGAAAGGAGACGCTTGGATGAAGGACTGGAAAGACCTAACGATCAGTGACGACTATATGTTCAAGCTGATTATGAGTCGTAAGCGCATTTGCAAGCAGATGCTCGAACGGATTCTTTGCATCGAGATTAAGGACATACATTATTTAGAGACAGAGAAGTCTATTGCGGCACATTATCACAGTAAAGGTATTCGTCTGGACGTCTATGTAAAAGATAACCAAGGCACGGTATACAACATCGAGATGCAGGTGAGAAAGTCAGATGGAGATCGCCTGTCAAAACGGACGCGCTATTACCAGTCGATGATGGATACGGATCTGATGGCGGCAGGAGCAGATTACGACAGTCTGAATCAGACGATTATTATTTTTATCTGTCCGTTCGATCCGTTTGATGCCGGTCGATACATCTATACGTTCGAGAATCTATGCATTGAGGATCATGGGATTCGATTGCGTGACGGTTCACGAAAAATATTTCTAAACACAAAAGGACAAATCGGCGAAATCGACACATCCATCAAGGCGTTTCTTCACTATGTAGATGGTGTCATTTCATCAGATCAATTTGTTCAAGAGATTCATAAAGAAATACAAAAAGTGAAAATGATTGAAGCGGAGGCGGTGAGTTATATGACTTTCGAGATGAAGATCAAAGAAGAAAGGCAAGAAGAGCGAAAGGAAGCTCGTCTGGAAGCCCTAAAAAAATTGATCACAAAACTCAGAATATCAGCGGAACAAGCGATGGACCTGCTTGACATTCCGCAGTCAGACCGCCATCTCTATAAGAGCCTCCTGTAATCAAGAAATGAGGAGGCGAGTTATATGAGCTACGCGATCAGTCTTGCAGAGGAGAGAAAAGAAGGGCGAAGAGAGGGGCGAGAGGAAGGGAAAAAAGAGGGGCAGAGGGAAGAGCGCCTCGCTATCCTTCGTCGACTCGTCTTTATGTCGGGGATGCCGACCGATGAGGCACTCTCGATGATTGGTGTCCCTGCCGATGAATGGGCGCAGTATCGGCAGAAACTGGAAGAGATAAGATAAAAGAAAAACGTATATCGCACACAAAAAAGCACCATCTTTCGGATGGTGCTGTATTTTCGCTGGAGCGGGCGATGGGAGTCGAACCCACCTCTAAAGCTTGGGAAGCTTTCATTCTACCGATGAACTACGCCCGCAGTGATTGCTATGATAGCAGATTCGCCCGCGTTTGTCAAACACGCTTACTCCTCGGGCAGGAGCATGGCGAGGTCAGGCATGAGTTTCGTGATGTCACGGATGAAGACGCGCAGGACGCTCGTCATGACCTCTGGGTCAAACGCTGCGGGGTTATGTGGGATGACGACGTCGGCGAGGATGGTGGTATCGGAGGTAAGGTAGAACTTGATGAGGCGGCTGTCCTGGTTCTGCCGCATGAGCCAGCCCGTGAGCAGCATGGCGTTCGTGTCGTCGACGGCGTTCTGCGCGAGACGGACGCGGATGGTCGCATAGGCGGTGCTGTCGATGACGACGGCGATGGGCAGCCGCCGCTCGCCTGCCTCGATCTCGCTCTCAAAGACGGTGGTGTTGCGGTCGTCGCCCACCTCGCGGATGGCAAAACCGGTGATGTTTTCCTTTTTAATATACTCCTCGAATGTCTTGGCCGCCTCGATCACGACCAACCACCTCCTCGTGCTTATTCCTCTTCGTATGTAAATTGATCCGTGTCCGTATGATAGGCGAGCCGATACCGCACGGCAGGCCTGCCCGTGTCGGTATAGAGCTCGCGTCCGAATGCGAGCGCGATGTACGGATGATCTGCGCTGTGCTGCACGGATCCGATGTAGACCTGAAAATCGTCAGGAATCGGATTGTAGTAGTCATTGCTGTCAACGTAGATGCGCCATGCACCGTCCACCGGCGACTTTCCGACGATGACTGCACGTCCTGTGGCGGGCGGAGCCCCCGGCGGACGCCAGCCGGTACGTGTGTTGATGTTGCAGTAAAAGAACAGATGCCCGTCGCTCATAAACGCTCCGGAAGAGCCGAGCCCCAGACGCGATGCCGGTGCACTAAAGTGAAAGACGTTCTGCTTGCCCTCCCACAGGGTGAAATGGATCTGCGTGCCCATCTGTGCGAGCGTTGCCTTGATCTCTGCACTGCCGACCTGATAGTAGGAACGGCGCACATCTTTGCCCTGCTCCGTGCGCACGGGGTGGATGATCAGCTGGGCGCCGGAGACGGGCGGCCGCACCGCAGACACAGATGCGCCGACACCGAGTATCACCACGAGGACGAGCAGAAATAGGAGGGGAATGCGTTTGTTTTCCATCGCTGTTCTCCGCAATTTTTTAACTTCTTTTTATTATAGCATAGCAGGCGAAAAAGGGGAAGAGGAAAGAAAACGCCGCGTGCGTTGCGGCGTTTTCGGTAGATGTAGGTAGGCGTAAGTCAATGTAGGTAAGCATATTCGTGCCAATCGGTGGACTTTACCTGACCGGTAATCCTATGAGATTTTCCTTAGAATTTGTAGTTGCTCTTAAACCAGATGGTGCGTCCTGGCTCAGTGATGTGACCTCCGGCAGAGATGCCGAGCGCGGGGATGGCGGCCTCGCTGTAGTTGACGAACTCGGCGTAGGTCTTGTTGAGGAGGTTGTCCACACCGAGGGAGAACGTCAGGTTCTCGTCGGGACGGTAGGCGAGGCTGAGCGAGAGAATGCCAAACCCGCCCGTTGGGCCGTAGTCCGTGCCCGTGACGCTGCCGTAGCCCTTATGATAGCGGTTCTGCCTGCTGACGAGGCGCCAGACGGCGTTTGCCTCCATTTTCCTGTGGCTGTACTTCGCTGTGAGATTCGCCTCGAGCGGGGCGATCTGTGGGAGAGGTGCATCGTTCGTGCGGTCATCGCCACGCGTGTAGGCGAGCGATGCGCCGAGTGTCCAGCGCGGGGAGACGGTGCGCGTAACCTCCGCCTCGAGTCCGTAGAGACGCGCATCCACATTGCCGTAGGGGGTGCGTGCATTCATGCCCATGCCGATCTGCGGCAGACGCAGGATGAAATCATGGATGTGCGCATAGTAGAGGGAGAGACTTGCATTCGTCTTCTCGCCCGCGTAGACCCAGCCGAGGTCGAGCTGCGTATTCTTCTCCTTGCGCGGACGTGTGGCGGCGGGGGTGGCGTGCATGCCGAGACGGCGATTGCTGTAGGCCGCCCACGTGTGATACGCCTCCCAGTAGTCGGCGGGGCGCTCCGCGTGGCCGAGGCCGACGTAGAACGTCAGCGGCTGCTTCTTTGCCGTGTTTTCCCAGCGTACGAAGCCGCTGACGGCGTGATCGCTCGCACTGCCGGGGACGAGATCGCGCGTGAGCGCCCCCATGCCGTTGCGAAAGCGGGCGTTGTGGTAGTCCGTCTCCGTCCGATCATAGCGCAGTCCTGTGCGCAGGCGGCTGCGTGCGGCAAGGTCACGGCTGTACTCGAGGAAGATGCCGAAATTCTTGATGTCCATGTCGTTGTTCGGCGAACCCTTCAGCCGTCTGTGCGCCTCGGCGAAATAGTGTGCGTCGCGGCGCAGATCGATGCCGACGGCGCCCGTTGCCTGCGGGGAGAAGCGCAGGTCGGTGACGGCGCGCATACCGTACTGCACGCGCTTGACATCCGTGCCCATCATTCCACCCGGACGGAATGTGTAGTTGTCCATGATGTGGTCGATGGTATCGTTGTTGAAATTCAGCGTGAGTTTCTCCACGACGGGCGAGAGATGGGCGCGCTCGAACTTTACGGCATAGCTGTCGCGGTCGAACTGGCTGCCGTCCATCATGCCGTGCGCGTATTTCGCCCAGCCGCGACTGCGGTCGTAGGAGACCTCGAATAGGGTGTCGGTGTCTGGGGTAAGACCGACGATGCCTGTGAGACTATGGCGGCCGTAACCCGAGTGGATGCGGCGCCCCTCGCCGTCGACGTAGTCACGTGAATAGTTTCGCGTCTGGATAAAGCGGGCGTAGCCTTCCTTATCGCCCGCCGTGATGTCGATGAGATCATCAAAGCGATGATTCGATGCGCCGAGGATGGAGACGTTCCCGCGCACGCCGGCACGCTCGAAGCGCTTCGTCCTGCGCTCAAAGACGACGTTGCCCGCGACGCTCGCACCGTAGCGGACGCTCTGCGGTCCCTTATTCACGATGATGTGGCTAAACGTCTCGGGGAACGCATAGGTAGATGTGGGATCCATGCGGTTCGGACAGCCGCCAGACATCATACCGCCGTTCATATTCATCACAATGCGTGAGCCGCCCATACCGCGCAGCATCGGGTCTCCGCCGACCCCGCCCTTGCGGACGACAGAGAATCCGGGGATGGCCTTGAGATAGCCTGCGCCGTCGGATGCAGGGATCGGCTGGCGCGGGCGCTGCGGGTTCGTGGAGAGGGTGAGCGGACGCCTCGTCCGGTAGCCCGTGACGACGGTCTCTCCGAGAGTGGCTTCATACGCACTGCTCTCCGTGGATGTGGAGGATGCGTTGCGCGTGTCCTCCGGTACGGGTTCTGCTGCATACACATGTGTGCTAAAGCACGCTGTACCGAACACCATGCTGAGCATGGCAAGGCGGTGCATCGATCGGCTCATTCCATGTACCTCTCAGGATAAGAAAATGAAAATTGTTATCTAAAACATAGAAATAATAACATGGTTTCGACAACGAATCAAATAGGGAGGCTTAATAATAGTCCAATATACATGAATATAGAGCGGGAGAGTTCAACACAGCGATAACATATAGGAATCTCTGATAAAATGAGGTCTGCCAGATTGACGTAGATTTTTTGTCCGATTGAGGCAGCAAACCGGACGCATAGCAAAGGCTATGTGGAGGATTTGCTAACGAAAAGCGGGCGAAAAAGATGCGTTAAGATGGTAGTGCCGAATTTATCAGTGCTTCCATAGGAATCGCTCATGAAAAACGCCCCATGTCCTTTCACATGGAGCGTTTTTCTCGTTCTCCCATAAGAGAATGTCGTCCTCAGTGATGGAAGAGGCGGATGTGGGTCATTGCCATAGCAATACCGTATTTGTCGCAGGTTGCGATGACGTTGTCGTCGCGGATCGAGCCGCCGCTCTGCGCGATGTAGGAGACGCCGCTCGCGTGGGCACGCTCCACGTTGTCGCCGAACGGGAAGAACGCATCCGAGCCGAGCGCGACGCCTGTGATTTTCTTTAGGTAGGCGCGTTTCTCCTCGCGTGTAAAGGGCGCGGGCTTTTCCGTAAAGAGCCGCTGCCAGTCCGCCGCGAGCAGGGCGTAGTCGTCCTCGTCGCCCGCAACGTAGACGTCGATCGCGTTGTCGCGGTCGGGGCGGCGCACATCGTCACGGAACGGGAGCGCGAGCACTTGCGGGCTCTGGCGCAGCTGCCAGATATCCGCCTTGTTGCCCGCAAGGCGCGTGCAGTGGACGCGCGACTGCTGTCCCGCGCCGACGCCGATCGCCTGTCCGTCCATCGTGTAGCAGACGGAGTTCGACTGTGTGTATTTTAGCGTGATGAGCGCGAGCAGGAGGTCGCGGCAGGCCGCATCGGGGATGTCCTTGTTCGCCGTCGGGCGATCCGTGAGACAGTCCTGTGTGATCGTCACATCGTTGCGCTGCTGCTCGAACGTGACGCCGTACACGTCCTTGCGCTCGATGGCGGGCGGCGTGTAGCGCTCATCCATTTGGAGGACCAGATAGCTGCCTTTGCGTTTGGATTTTAGGATCTCCAGTGCCTTCTCCGTGTAGCCCGGCGCGATGATGCCGTCGGAGACCTCGCCGCGCAGGAACTCTGCAAGACTCTCGTCGCAGACATCGGAGACGGCGGCAAAGTCGCCGTAGGAGCTCATGCGGTCCGCGCCGCGCGCCCGCACATAGGCAGCGGCGACGGGCGAGAGCGCGCGCCCCGCCGCATGCGTCGCACGCGCCAATGTCTCGCTGAGCGGCAGACCGAGTGCCGCACCCGCCGGGCTGACGTGCTTGAAGGACGCCGCTGCGGGGAGCCCTGCCATCTCCTTCAGCTCGCGCACGAGCTGCCAGCTGTTCAGCGCGTCGAGCAGATTGATGTAGCCCGGCCGTCCGTTCAGCACGGTAAAGGGCAGGCCGCCGTCGGCAAAGACGCGCGCGGGCACCTGGTTCGGATTGCAGCCATATTTGAGGGTGAGTTCTTCCATGTGAGCACTCCTTTTTTGCTGATGTATTCTCTCTTCATTATAGCGGGAGAGGGGCATTTTTTCAACTGAAGAACAGAGGTGAGAGAAACGCGGCGCGGCGGATGGATGCCATCGCGTTTGGCGCGTGAATTTTCTTTGACAGTGCTGCAAAAGCAACGTAATATGTATGTAAAGACACATGGCTCGATGTTCATCCGCAAGGGAGGTACCATGGAAAACGAAAACAAACAGCGGTTCATTCAGTTCCCCGAGGCGTACGATCGGAGACGCATGAACAAGATGTACCGTGCGGCAGGATTGCCTGACCGCAAGTCGTATCTGCTCCGCAACTATTTCTGCGCGATGGCGAATCTCTACGGTACGATTTCGCTGACGGAGACATGGGAGCTGATTCATGCGTATCATCCGCGTGGTGCGATTACGGAGGAGCAGTTCTGGACGTTTGCCGCGCTGGCGCGTCATGAGGATGAGGGCTATGACATCATGGGGCTGGACGAGTGCTTTGCGGATGAACCGCCGCACACGCCGCAGGAGCGCAGCATCATCAGCTGGATCCTGTTCGAGACGGACGAGGGGTATGCTGATGTGCTCAATCAGCAGCGGGGCAAGCCTCTCTATGTGCCCGCGACGCAGGAAGAGATGCTATACTATGCGGATTGGCGGCATGTTGAGGTGACGCCGTGGCAGAAAAAACTCGCGGCCTTTCTGATGAAACGGATGCCGAAGAACTGGTACCCGCTTGAGCGAGAGCGCGCTCTCTGGAAAGTCTTTTTCGACGTGCGCGTCGATGGCGATGTTCACCTCCTCCTCGGCGCGGCGGAGGAGTGGGGGCTTGTCATGAAGCGTGACAGCGAGGTCGAGGAATTTGTCGCGCTTTGCGTGGACTACACCAACCACGCGCGACTGTTTTCCAATCGCGGGCATACGCCGGCCGAGCTTTCCGCCTTGATGCCACGTGACTTCACGCAGCGGCAGACGGCGAGCATCGGTCCGCGGATGCGCGAAGCACTCGCGCGCGGGACCATGACGGTGGAGGAGCTGCGCGAGCAGTTCCGTACGCAGGAATTCCCTCATGAGAGCGTGCGCACGGCATTTTTGGAGGAGCTGGAGCGCGTTGCGGCAGAGCTTGGGATCCCAACAGGGCAGAAGAAGGTCGGCCGCAACGATCCCTGCCCCTGTGGGAGTGGGAAAAAATATAAAAAGTGCTGCGGACGGTGAGCGGTAAAACCGTTCGTGCTGACAGGAGGAAATCATGGACATTGCAAAGATGATCGATCACACACTGCTGAAAACGGATGCGACGAGAGCCGGCATCGACCAGCTGCTCAGCGAGGCAAAACAGTATCATTTCGCCTCCGTCTGCGTCAGCCCGCTCTGGGTGTCCTATGCGGCAGCGCAGCTGCGCGATACGGGCGTCAAGACCTGCACGGTCATCGGCTTCCCGCAGGGCGCGACGCCAACGGCGGTGAAGGTGTTCGAGACGCAGCAGGCGATCGCGGACGGCGCGGAGGAGGTGGATATGGTGATCCCTGTCGGGCGCCTGAAGGATGGGGACGATGACTATGTGCGCGCGGATATTGCGGGCGTCGTCGCTGCGGCAAAAGGAAAAGCCCTGACGAAGGTCATCATCGAGACCTGCCTTCTGACCGACGCGGAGAAACGCACGGCCTGCCGCCTCGCGCAGGAGGCGGGGGCGGACTTTGTCAAGACCTCGACGGGATTCTCCACGGGCGGCGCGACGGCGGCTGATGTTGCGCTGATGCGCGAGGCCGTTGGCCCCTCGATGGGTGTCAAGGCGTCAGGCGGCGTCCGCAGCCGTGCGGATGCCGAGGCGATGGTCGCTGCTGGGGCAACGCGCCTCGGGACGAGCAGCGGCGTGAAGATCGTCAGCGGAGAGGGGTAAGTACCGTAAAACAGCAATAAACCCGAAAGAGGCTGTGGCACAAAGGTGATTTGGCCTTTGTGCCACAGCCTCTTTTTGCGCTCCCATTCGCACAGCCCCCTGTTAAAACAATTTTTTGGTGTCCTCGATGATGAACGGGACAATGGCGTAGCGCAAGCACATGATCGGCGATCCTCTCGCTCCGGCCGATTTTGGCGACCGTTCGAGAGGAAATGCCGAGCTGTGCAGCAAGTGCCGTCTTTGTCAGTTGCCTGGATTTTAACTTTTGTAAGAGTCCATCGTATGAAATCATGGCGTCCACCTCATTCCTTTACTTATCATGAGATAAAACGATGAAAAGTAAAGGTTGCCGCGAAAAAAAGTAAAGGAAGGTGGCTAAATTGATAGAATCGACTTACTGTCCTTCCTTGAAGCTCGTGAACATATCGCAATTTTGTGTTAAAATGGAATAATAAATGGAGGCGAGATTATGGATAACAAGAAGGAAGTAGAGCGGGCGGAGCTGCACCGCGCCATCTGGCAGATTGCGAACGACTTGCGCGGGAGTGTGGACGGGTGGGACTTCAAGCAGTACGTCCTCGGTACGCTCTTTTATCGCTATATCTCGGAGAAACTGACGAACTACCTCAACGCCGAGGCGCGTGAGGCGGGAGATGCGGACTTTGACTATGCTGTGTTGTCCGACGCGGAGGCGGAGACGGAGCGCGAGAGCCTTGTCACGGAGCAGGGCTACTTCATCCCGCCCAGCGAGCTTTTTGCCAATGTGCGGCGAAATGCCCCTACGAACGAAAACCTCAACGAAACATTGGAGCGCGTCTTTCATAACATCGAACGCTCGGCGGCGGGCACGGCGAGCGAGGGCGATCTAGCGGGACTCTTCGAAGATCTCGACGTGAACAGCAACAAGCTCGGCGCGACCGTTGCCGAGCGCAATGCAAAGCTCGTCAAGCTGCTCAATGGCATCGGCGATATGAGCCTCGGACACTATCAGGACAACACCATCGACGCATTCGGCGATGCGTACGAGTTCCTCATGGGTATGTACGCATCGAACGCGGGCAAGAGCGGCGGTGAATACTACACCCCGCAGGAGGTCTCCGAACTCCTCACCCGCCTCACCGTCATCGGGAAAACGCAGGTGAACAAGGTGTACGATCCCGCCTGCGGCAGCGGCTCTCTCCTACTCAAATTTGCAAAAATCCTTGGAAAGGACAACGTACGGAACGGCTTCTACGGGCAGGAGGTCAATATCACCACCTACAACCTCTGCCGCATCAATATGTTCCTGCATGACATCAACTTTGACGACTTCGACATTGCGCGTGGGGATACGCTGACCGACCCGCAGCACTGGGACGATGAGCCGTTCGAGGCAATCGTCTCGAATCCGCCGTACTCGATTCGATGGGCGGGCAAGGACAACCCCCTACTCATCAATGACCCGCGCTTTGCCCCTGCGGGTGTACTCGCGCCGCCCTCGAAG
>CAUTTS010000022.1:0-27941 GCA_963541465.1 uncultured Selenomonas sp. | reverse complement strand
CCCTGATGGGGATGGGCGCCGTCCCCAGTACACATCCGCAGATGCTCGGATTTGCCGGGATGCATGGAGAGAAAACGGCGAACTATGCCATCGGTGCCGCCGATCTCGTCATCGCACTCGGCAGCCGTTTTGCCGACCGACAGACGGGCAATCTCAGCAAGTACACGGCGAACCGCAAGTTCATCCACATCGACATCGACCCCGCCGAGATCGACAAAAATGTCGGCAGCAGCATTGGGCTGGCGGGCGATATGCGCGTGATTCTGAACCTGCTCATGCGGCAGGAACCAAAGGATGATCTTGCTGCGTGGTGGCAGCAGATCCATACGTGGCAGGAGAAGTTCGACTACGATTATCATGTTGATCGACTGACCGTGCCATGGGCGCTGAACCAGGTGGCGCAGATGACGACGGGCAAGCCATACGCCTATGCGACGGATGTGGGACAGCATCAGATGTGGGCGGCATTGCATCTGCGTGTGGAGGAACCGCGGACGTGGCTGACCTCGGGCGGGCTCGGGACGATGGGCTATGGACTCCCGGCGGCGATGGGGGCTCAGATCGCATGGGGGAAGCTGCGTCGTGTCATCCACATCGCGGGCGATGGCGGCATCAAGATGACGGGGAATGAGTACTATACGATTGCACGTCTGGGACTGCCTGTGATCTCGATCATCGCGAACAACCGCAGTCTTGGGATGATTCGCCAGCTGCAGAAGGTGCTCTACAAGGAGCGCTATATTGCCTGTGAGCTGGACCATGAGATGGACTATGTAAAATACGCGGAGAGCTTTGGCATCAAGGCCGTACGCGTGTCGACGCAGGAGGAGTTTGCGGCGGCACTCAGCAAGGCGTTGGAGGATCGTACGCACCCGCGTGTGATTGTGATGGATGTGTGGCGCAGTTTCGTGGAACCAATGGCGAAAGGCGGTGCGCGCATTGATGAGTTCGTCGATTTCAAATAGAGCTATACTGCGCAGCGAGCGCGGATTCTCTCTGCTCTCGACCCTCCTTGCCGTCATGATTCTGGCGGTGATCCTTGCGATTGCCGTGCCGCGCTTTTCCTCGGCACTCGCGACCGCAAACACGGTGAAGGTGCAGGCGGATCTCACGGCACTCGATACGGCGATTGTCCTCTATCAGACGGCAAAGGGGAAAAACCCTGCGGGTGTTGATGATCTCACGGACTACGTGACGGATCTGAAGCATCTGAAACCGCCTGCGGGGACGATACGCGCCGGCACACAGGAAATTTCTACGGAGAACGTCTCCTATCAGGTAGAGAAAAAGGATGGTGTCTGGCGTGCGACCTGTGCAGGACGCACGGCGGAGGAGTACCATACACGGAACTAGGGAAGCACGGATACATTCAGCCGCGCCATCTTGACGCATCTTTTTTGCCCGCATATCGGCGGAAAATCTCGTGCAGAGCACCACGCTGCGCTCGGTTTGCTGCCATTTCGGAAAAAAATCTACGCCAATCTGACGGACTTCATTGTATCAGCGATTCCCTAGGATGTCTTGGAGGAGGATGGCGTGATGCAGGAGACAGTGCGCACGTTTTGTCCGTCGCGCTGTGCCGCGTCTGTCCTCTGCCTGCTCTGGTGTGCGGGCAGTCTCGGCGTTCTCGCGACCTACGGTGTGGGACTGCGCAGCGGATGCGGCGTGCTCTTTACGGCAGTGCTGCTCTGGCTCTCCTATCTCGATCTGCGCGATGGGATGCTCTATGACTGCATCACACTGCCGTTTGCCGTCCTTGGACTGATGGTCTCGGGACTGGACTCAATTTCAGATGCACTTTTGGGCGGGACGCTTTGCGGCGTCTTATTTTATTGTCTGTATCTTGCCGCGCGCGGCGGACTTGGGGGCGGTGATGTAAAGCTCGCCGTTGGACTTGGCCTCTGGCTCGGCTGGGAGGCGGCGATTGTCGCCGTTTGGACGGCGTTCCTGCTCGGCGGTGCGGCGGCGGCGTTTCTTCTCCTCACGGGGCGCAAGAGCCGGCATGACGGTATCCCGTTTGGTCCATTCCTCGCCGTCGGCGGCTATGTGGGCTATCTCGCGGGGCGGCAGCTCTGGCAGCTCTACTGGGGGCTGCCGTGATGCGGAGGGATTCACGCGGCATACTGCTCCTCCACGTCCTGCTCGCCGCGTCGATCATGGCAGTACTTGCCGCCGCAGCACTCCCGCGTGCGCGTTCTCTCTATGTGCGGGCGGCCGTGGAGTATGAGGCGGTGCATCTCGTCGGTGAGCTGCGCCGCATCCAGGCGGTCAGCCGCACGACGGCGATGCCGCTCTATATGCTCGGAGGGACGGCGGCAGGGGGGCGCGAACCGCAGCTCTATGTGCGGGACGGCAGCTATGAAATCGCGCCACATGGCAAGGCGGGACGTACCCATCAGATGCTTCCGCTCGTGCGGATCACACAGGTGACGGCGGACGGGAAACCCATGTCATTTGACCGCAACGGCGACATCGGACAGGGGAGCAGCAACATGACCATCCGCATCGAGGCAGAGGGGCACGCGCGGGATGCGCTGAACGTCATCATCGACAGTGCGGCACGCATCCGCCTTCAGCGCGGAGGCCACGATGAGGAATGACGCGCGCGGCTGGGTGCTCATGGAGGCGGTGATCCTCGGCTGCATTGTGCTTTCCGCCGCCGCCGTGCTCGGGATCTTTGCCCGCAGTGCGCTGCTCGCAGAGCAGTCCTCCGCGCGCATGGATGCGGCGTTCTTGGCGCGGCAGGAGCTCTCTGTGATGGAGGCAGGACTTGAGCATGGAGCGTTTCCGACGGTCAGCGCGCCCTCGGTTCGCGTGAATGATGTGACCTATGCCCTGCGTGCAGATGTTGTGCGGCAGGAAGATTTTTATGATGTGACCCTGCACCTCTCATGGCGCGTCTTGGGGCGTGCGGAGACGGCAGATTACGTGCGGAGGATGAAGCAATATGGTACGCAGGCGGCACCGTAGAGCAGGTGGGGAGCGCGGCATTGTGCTGACGGAACTCGCCGTCAGTCTGCCGATCTTCGCGCTCCTGCTGACCTTCCTTGTCTTTGCCCTCGTGTGGGGCTGGCGCAGCTATCAGCGTACGGTCGCCGATGCCGAGCTGCGGCAGGAGATGCAGATCGCCATGGCACGCATCACGGAGTCCGTGCTCTCCTCGTCGTATGTTGCGCAGGACACGCAGGGCATCTATCGGATGCGGCACAGCATGGAGGAAAAGCATAGGGGGACGCCGCTGGACTCCTATTGGCTCACCGGCGGCAGACTTGTGTATCAGACGTCCACTGCGCCGCTGACGGGCGGCTATGCGGGCGCAGGCGTGCACATCTCGTCGTTTTCCATACGGCCTGATGTGCACTGTCCGCGTCTCTATCACATCGAGATGACGGGCGAGAGCGTGGCGACGGGCAGGAGCTATACTGCGGCAACCTCCGTCTATCTGCGGGAGGATCAGGGTGGACGGTAAAAAAATTCGGTGCGGGCAGGAAGGCTTCGCCTCGGCGCTCGGCCTGTGTATCCTGGCACTGCTCCTCCTCATCGCCATGGCCGCCGTGTCCCTGACGCGCAGCGGCGAAACTGTCGCGGCGGAGTATGAGCGCGAGATGCAACTGCGCCTTGCGGCGGAGAGCGGCGTACTGACGGCGGCGAACGAGCTGGAGCAGCGTTCCTCCACAGCTGGGAAATGGTCCGCTGGGGAACGGCAGAGTGTCGCTGTGCACGATGTTCCCATGGCAGCGGACATCGACCTGCACGTCGTGATCGAGCCGCAGACGGACGGAACGATCTGGGTCACGGCTGCCGCTATAGATCAGCGGCATGATACGTATGTATCGGATGGTGAGCACTGGAAGCGAGCGAAGATCGTCCGTGCGCAGATGGAAAAGAAGGATGAACACTATGTTTGGCGTCGATGGTTTTAGCCTGCGTCCACGTGAGGCGGTGGGCATCAGCATGACGGCGGAGGGGCTGCGGCTCGTCCGCCTCGCTGCACCGGAGGAGAGGGATGGTGCGTGGACGGTCAGCGCATCATCGGGAGCGGCGTGTTCCTGTGACGGAGCAGATGCCGCCTCTCTCGCTGCTGCCGCCTGCGAAGCACTGCATTCGCTTGGATGGATGCACCTGCCGCTCGGGCTTGCCCTTCCTACGGAGCTTGCCATGACGGCGGAGCGGGAACTCCCCGCAGCACTGACGGGAGGAGAGCTGCAGGCGGCGCTCCTCTGGGCGATGCGCGCGGAGGCGGATCGAGAGGGGCGCACACCGCCCGCCGATCTGCAGCTCTGCTGTGCGCCGATGGAGACGGATGCCAACATCCATCGCTATTGGACGGCAGCCATGACGGGGCACCGTGTGCAGGCCTATTTTTCGGCGTTCTCTGCGCACGGCCTCCATCTGCGTCGGCTGACGATCTGCCCGCCCGACGGCGGCACTCTTGCCCCGCTGATTGCGGCGGCACGGGAACCGCAGATGCCATGGGAGGAGCCGGAGGAGCGCACAGGAGAGTGCGCGGCAATCTATGCGGGGCTGCTCCTTTCTAAGCCTTCCTCGTCCCTCTCTTGGCACCCAGAGCACCGCATCTTTGCGCGTCTGCGCCGCCGCGCGTCAGAGCTGACGGCGGGAGCGGCGACGCTCATCTTCGCCATGGTCGTGTCGGCAGATGCGGCCGGACTGATGGCGGAGCACGCAGCGACAGAGACGGTGCAGGAGGAGCTGCGCCTTCATGATGCGGATGTACGCCGCATGGAGGAGTACGCGATGCGGCGTGCCGCTGTGGCAGAGCGTGAGCGTGCACTGGCGGAAGTACAGGCGGAGTCCCTGCCTCTGCGTGCGCTCCTCGTACACCTCGGTACGCTGCCGCTCAAAGGCATTCAGCTCACCGCGCTGCGCGTGGGGCAGATGCTGGAGATCGAGGGGGAGGCGGAGAGCTACGAGGCTCTCGCGACAATGACGGAGCACATCGCAGAGGATGGATTTTTCCGTGCCCCGCCGGTCTTGGCGGAGGTATCACGGGAGGATGGATACATCCGCTTCGTCCTGCGTACGGATGGTGTGGGGCTGTGATGCGGCGGGGGACGGAGCACCAGCGCCTGATGGCCGCGCTGATCTGGGTGTGTTTCCTTGCCCTTTTATACGCGGTACTGCTGTCGCCGTATTTTTCTGCAGGGCGGGAGGCCGCGCGGGCGGAGCGTGATGCGGCGCGTGCTGTCCTCACGCGGACAGAGGTGTATCAGCGCACGACCCACACAGATGCGCAGACGGAGGACAAGCTGCGTCTGCGTGAGGCACGCCTTACGGCTGCTCTGCCTGAGGAACACGCACAGGGATCGTTCTTTTCCTCTGTAGAGCGCAGTGCCCGCCATGCGGGGGTGACACTTGTCCGCATGGTTCCGCATCCCGCCATTTCTGATGGGGAGATCGTACGGCAGAGTACTGAGGTTCACGTGAGCGGCGATTATTTTTCCCTGATCTCCTTTCTGCGCGAGGTGGAAAGCGGGGAACGCACGGCCGTGTTCAAGGCGCTAAGTCTGACAGCGGACGGCACGATGCTCCATGCAGTGATTACCCTTGAGACAGCGGCGATGGCGGCGCACGCGTAGAGAGACACATGAACTTTTAATGGTTCGTTGGCAGGAAAAATACTTAATCTATCGAAATCATTACAAATATATACATATATAAAAGAGGGATGATCAGAGGGGGATTCACATGGGACAGCTACGGTTTATCACGGGGGGAGAATCGCATGGCGCGGCACTGACGGCAATCATTGATGGCCTGCCGGCGGGGCTGCAGCTCTCGCGTGCGGAGCTCGATGCCCAGCTTGCGCGCCGCCAGCGCGGCTATGGACGCGGCGGGCGCATGAAGATCGAGACGGATCGCGTGCTCGTGCTCTCGGGGCTGCGCTTTGGCGAGACCATCGGCGCACCGCTTACCCTACAGGTCGTGAACCGCGACTTTGTGAACTGGACGGATCGCATGGATCCCTTCGGCACACCGACGGGGGAACGGATCACGGCAGTACGCCCCGGACACGCCGATCTGGCGGGCGTGCTGAAGTACGACCGCAGGGATGCGCGTGACATCCTCGAGCGGTCGAGCGCGCGAGAGACGACAATGCGCGTTGCAGTCGGCGCTGTTTGCCGCCAGCTTCTCGCGGCACTCGGCATTGACATTGCGTCCCATGTTACGGAGATCGGCGGTGTAGCCGTCGATGCGGCGGACATCCGTGCCGACGATATCGGAGTGACCAATTCCGACGATCTGAACTGCTGCGACGCAGCGGCAGGGGCGCGTATGAGAGAACGCATCGACGCGGCGAAGCAGGCAGGGGATACGCTCGGCGGCATCTTTGAGATCGTCGTGCGGGGGCTGCCTGCGGGACTCGGCACGCATACCCAGTGGGATCGGCGGCTCGACGGCCGTCTGGCGGGCGCACTCATGTCCATTCAGGCGATTAAGGGCGTGGAGATCGGCGCTGGCTTTGCGTGCGCGCATCTGCCCGGCAGTGAGATCCACGATGCACTCTATATGGGCACAGATGGGCGGCCCTATCGCAAAACCAACCGCGCAGGCGGCCTTGAGGGCGGCATGACGAATGGAGAGCCGCTCATCGTGCGTGCGGCGATGAAGCCCATCCCGACGCTGATGGCGCCGCTGCAGACCATCGACCTCGCGACGGGGGAGGCGGTCTCGGCGAGTAAGGAGCGCAGCGATACCTGCGCCGTCCCTGCCGCGTCCGTGGTCGGTGAGGCAATGACGGCGTTTGTGCTGGCAGATGCCGTATGTTCGCAGCTCAGCGCGGACAGCATGACAGATCTTCGGGCGTCACTCGACGCCTACCGCGCACGGCTCGCCGAGGTGTGGCAGAACGCATGAAAAACATTGTACTGATCGGTTTTATGGGGACGGGCAAGACGAGCGTCGGGCGCCTCCTAGCGGGACGGCTCGGCTGCGCCTTTCACGATCTCGATAAAAAGATTGAGGAGACGTGCGGCATCTCCATTCCGCAGATATTCGCACAGCACGGCGAGCCGTACTTTCGCGCACGGGAAAAGGAAGCCGTACGCGCCGCCGCCGCGCGGAGCGGGCTCGTCATCGCAACAGGCGGCGGGACGGTCAAGGATGCGGAGAACGCTGCGATCCTGCGCGAAAACGGGGTTCTCGTCGCGCTGACTGCCGATGTCGATACCATCCTGCAGCGGACGGCAGCACGTGGCGCGCGCCCCGTGCTCGACGGTGCCGATGCGGGTGACCGCCGTGCCGCCGTTGTGCGGCTGCTGGAGGAACGTCGCACCCTCTATGCGGGGGCGGACGTTACGGTGGATACGAGCTGCCGTTCGCCGCTCGAGGTGGCGGAGTATATCGTACAGGCGACGCGGATATGGAGAAAGTGATATGAGACGTACGGTAGAGGTCGCGCTTGGTGCGCGCAGCTACACCATCGAGATCGGCAGCGGGATGGATGAGGTGCTCACGGCGTTCGTCCGTGGTGCAGGATACTCCGCACGCGGCATGATCGTCACGGATACGAATGTCGGGCCGCGCTATGCCGCCCGTACGGCGGAGCAGATTGCGCGCGGCGGCGTGGAGGCTGCGATCGTCACCGTTCCCGCCGGGGAGTCCTCGAAGCGCCTTGCCATAGCGAACGATCTCTATACACGCGCGATTGAGCTGGGTCTAGACCGCAAATCGCCGATCTTTGCGCTCGGCGGCGGCGTCGTCGGTGATCTTGCGGGCTTTGTCGCCGCGACCTACATGCGCGGCGTGCCGTTCGTGCAGCTGCCGACGAGCCTTCTCGCACAGGTGGACTCCAGCGTCGGCGGCAAGGTCGCCGTCAACCATGCGCGCGGCAAGAACCTCATCGGCGCATTCTACCAACCCGACGCCGTCATCATGGATCTCGACCGCCTGCAGACACTGCCTGCGCGCGAGATCGCGACGGGGCTCGGGGAGATCATCAAATACGGTATCATCGCGGATGCGGCGTTCTTCGCATGGCTGGAGCAGCATCGTGACGATGTGCTCGCCCTCACTCCCGCAGCGGTCTCCCACATGATCGCGCGCTCCTGCGCGATCAAGGCGGACGTTGTCCGTCAGGATGAGCGTGAGGGCGGCCTGCGCCGTATTCTGAACTTCGGACATACCATCGCCCACGCGATCGAGAAGGAGACGGGCTACACGCGCTACCGCCACGGCGAGGCAGTCGCCATCGGCATGATCGGCGCGGCGCGTATCAGCACGGCGATGGGACTCCTCCCTGCGGAGACGCGTGCTCGTATCGAGCGGCTGACTGCCGCCATGGGGCTGCCCTGCTCTGTCGAGGATGCGTCGCCGGATGCGATGTACACGGATCTCTTTCATGACAAAAAGACCGTGGATGGGCGGATTCACTGGGTGCTCGCCGAGGACATCGGCAGGGTATGTGTGCGCAGCGACGTACCCGAGGAGATCGTTCGCAAAAATATTTTAGGACTTTTTACCCCCCCCCGCTCTTAAGAAAAAGGCGCGATGAGACGAAATAATAGATAGGAGGTGACCGATGTATGAAGTGGAGTGGGACGTTTTTCCTGTTCGTTGCACTGTTTGTGTTGATCCTGGGCATCGGGAGCAGTGCGTCGGCAGAGGAGGAAACGCTGACGTGGGAATACTGGCAGGAAAATACCGTCGATACCAACGTCAAGGCGATGAAAGCACCGCCCAACTTCGCTCCAAGTGAGGGTACATGGGTGCCGTTTGACCCGCGTGAGGGTGCCGACATTCCCGAGGGAACGCGAAACGCATGGCTGCGCGTCCATATCCCGGTGGATATGCGGGGCGATGAGAGTTTCTTCTTTACGACCATCGATCAGTCCGTCCGTGTCTATCTGGATGGGGCGTCCGTCTACCGCTACGGGAGCAGCGATCCGCAGCTGGAGAAGTACGGGCGCAAGTGGCATCTCGTCAATCTGCCTGCATGGGCGGCAGGACGGGAGCTCATCGTCCGCGTGACCGCAGAAAATCCGTGGGTGCTCACGCAGCTCAACCGCGTGCATATCGATAAGGATGCCGAACTTATCAAGCGGCTTTTTATCTATGACTTTCCGTATGTCGCGGGGCTGACGGCCATCGTCATCTTCATGATGGTGATCGGCGTTTACTTTGTCGTCGATGCGGCGCGGCGCGGCATCTATCTGCGTCTCATGCTCCTCCTGACGACGTTCTTTGTCTGGATGTTCAGCTCCTCGAACATCATCTTCATGTGGATGGACTGGCCGGTTTTCTGGTGGCGCACGGAGCTGATCTCGTCCTACCTGCTGCCCATTACGGCCAGCATCCTCCTCGTCGAGGCCGTGAGCCGGCAGTACCGCGCATGGATCATGCGGCTGAACAACATCTTCGTCATGCTCCTCGTGGTCGGCATCATCGCAGAGATGATGGGGAAGTTCGGCCTCTATATGATGCAGTTCCCCTACGTGCCGGGACTCGCCGTCTGGGGCGGCTACGTCGCATACGCACTCTGGAAGTCGAGCAAGGCAGGCAACAAGCACGCCACATCGCTCTTGATTGCTCTGCTCATCATCGTGCCGATCGGCATCATCGATGCGCTCGCGTTCCAGTACCGTCTCTACGAAGGGCAGACCTTCTTCACACCGTTCAGCATCTACACCATCGGCTTCTACATCATCCAGCTCATCCTTGATCGTGCCGAGGCGGAGCGCCAGCTCATGGAGCATGCCTCGACGCTCGAGGAGGAGGTTGTTAAGGTCAAAAAGCGCATGGAGATCGATCCGCTCACGGGCATCTACAACCGCAACCGATTCCCGTCCGCGATGCGTGACTTCATGAAGATCGCACGGGATACGGGCGAGCCGCTCTCCCTCGTCATGTTCGACATCGATCACTTTAAGTCGATCAATGATACGTATGGGCACGATGCGGGCGACGAGGTGCTCTACGGCTTTTCACAGAAGATCCTCTCCTTCCTCGATCGACGCCATGTCCTCATCCGTTGGGGTGGGGAGGAGTTCATCCTGCTCTGCCTGCACTATGACGGAGATCAGGCGAAGGCATTTGCCGATCAGATTCGTGAGGGCGTCGCTGAGGCGCGTCTCCTGCCGGAGCGCCAGGTGACGTGCAGCGGCGGTGTCGGCGTCTGGAACGGGTCGAGCGACGACACGACGACGCTGGTCAAGCGTGCAGATACCGCGCTCTACGAGTCAAAGGAAAATGGGCGCAATCGTGTCACGTGTGAACCGGACTGGCAGAAGCACATGCCGCCGCGTCGCCCGAAGGGGAAGGCGAGCGATAAGGAACAGCGAGGAGAATCTGCGAGGAACAACGTCGTCGATTTGCGGCGACACTGAAGGAAGCACTGATAAATTCAGCACCGCCATCTTAAGGAAGCACTGATACATTCAGCCGCGCCATCTTGACGCATCTTTTTTGCCCGCACTTCGGCGGAAAATCCTCCACAGAGCACCACTCTGCGTCCGGTTTTCCACCTCGTTCGGACGAAAAATCTACGCCAATCTGACGGACTTCATTTTATCAGCGATTCCTGAAAAATTTTTCTTGCACAGACCTTCATCTTGTGATATAGTCACTGGGTATGTGTGTGGGTGGTCCGCTGGGCGACAAAGGGTCGCGTATGAACGCCCGGATCGAAGGAGGAAAACCTATGAACATCATCGAAGTCCTGGAGAAGGAACAGCTCCGCTCCGACATCCCGCAGTTCGCACCGGGCGACACCGTGCGCGTCCATGCCCGCATCGTCGAGGGCACGCGCGAGCGTATCCAGGTGTTCGAGGGCGTTGTGATCGCCCGCCAGGGAACGGGTGTCCGCGAGACATTCACCGTGCGCCGCATCGCATCGGGCGTCGGCGTCGAGCGTCTCTTCCCCGTGCATTCCCCGCGTATCGCCAAGATCGAGGTGACGCGCCGCGGCATCGTCCGCCGCGCCAAGCTCTACTATCTGCGCGGTCTCACGGGCAAGGCAGCTCGTATTCGGGAAAAACGCTAATCGATGGAAGATGGGGACTGCTGCGGCAGTCCCTATTTTTCGCGTTTCTTTCATCTTTTTTTCTTAGGAATCAGGGATAAAATAAAGAGGTAGATTTTATCCGTGCTTCCCGTATGGCTGGGAGGAGGCCTCTATGGAACAGGAAACATCAACGACGTCGGAGATCAAGGACTGGATTGTCTCCATTGTCGTCGCCGTTGCTCTTGCGATGTTCATTCGTACCTTTATCGTCGAACTCTATGTTGTTGACGGACCGTCGATGCGCCCGACGCTTGAATCGGAGCAGCGCCTTGTCGTCAACAAGTTCATCTATCGGTTCCATCCGCCCGAGAAGGGGGACGTACTTGTCTTTCAGTACCCGCGTGATCCGAGCCGCGACTTCATCAAGCGCGTGATCGCCGTGCCGGGGGATACGATCGAGATCCGCGAGGGGCGCGTGCTCGTCAACGATCAGCTGCTCACAGAGGACTATATCCTCGAAAAGACGCGGAGCGAGTACCCAAAGGCGACGGTTCCCGAGGGGCATATCTTCGTCATGGGCGATAACCGCAACAACTCCGAGGACAGCCGCTTTGCTGATGTGGGATTCGTTCCGTACGATCTCATCAAGGGGAAGGCAATGCTCGTATTCTGGCCGATTTCGGCGTATAAGACGCTCTGACGGAGGACGACGCGATGCGCTTTGTATCATGGAATGTCAACGGCCTGCGCGCCGCCCTCAAAAAGGGGTTCATGGAGGCGTTCAAGGAACTCGATGCGGATGCCTTTTGCCTGCAGGAGACGAAGATGCAGGAGGGACAGGCGATCCTCGATCTGCCCGGCTATGAGCAGTATTTTTACAGTGCGGAGAAAAAGGGCTATGCGGGCACGGCGATCTTTACACGCGTGAAACCCCTCTCCGTGGCGTATGGCATCGGCACCCCCGAGCACGACCACGAGGGGCGGGTCATCACGATGGAGCTCGATGACGTCTATCTCGTCACGGTCTACACGCCGAACGCGAAGCGGGCACTCGAGCGACTCGACTACCGCATGACGTGGGAGGATGCGTTCCGTGCATTCCTGCTCGAGCTGCGTGCGAAAAAGCCCGTCGTCGTCTGCGGCGACCTCAACGTCGCCCATACGGAGATCGATCTCAAGAATCCGAAAAGCAACCGCCGCAACGCGGGTTTTACGGATGAGGAGCGCGGCAAGTTCACGGAGCTGCTCGAGGCGGGCTTTGTCGATACGTTCCGCGCGCTCTATCCCGACCTCACGGGGTCGTATACGTGGTGGTCGTATCTGCGCCATGCACGCGAGACGAATGCAGGGTGGCGCATCGACTACTTTCTCGTCTCCGAGGAGCTGCGTGACCGCATCGCGGCGGCGGAGATCCATGCGGATGTATTCGGGAGCGATCACTGCCCCGTATCACTGACACTAAAATAAGGGAGATTTATGGGAGCTCTGAAAGAAGAACTCGACCGCGAGATCGCAAAGCGGCGCACCTTTGCCATCATCTCGCATCCGGACGCGGGCAAGACGACGCTCACCGAGAAGCTGCTGCTCTACGGTGGGGCAATACATCTCGCGGGCTCGATCAAGTCACGCAAGACCCAGCGTCATGCCGTCTCCGACTGGATGGAGATCGAAAAGCAGCGCGGCATCTCGGTCACGTCCTCTGTGCTGCAGTTCGACTATGACGGCTATCGGATCAACATCCTCGACACGCCGGGGCATCAGGACTTCAGTGAGGACACGTACCGCACGCTGATGGCGGTGGACAGCGCCGTCATGATCATCGACGCGGCAAAGGGCGTCGAGGCGCAGACACGCAAGCTGTTCCGCGTCTGCCGTCAGCGCGGCATCCCCATCTTTACCTTTGTCAACAAGCTCGACCGCTTTGGCAAGGCGCCGCTCGATCTCATGGACGAGCTCGAGAACGTACTCGGTATTCGCTCCTATCCGATGAACTGGCCGATCGGGACGGACGGCACGTATCGCGGCGTCTATGACCGCGAGAAGAACCGCATCGAGCTCTTTGCCGAGGATACGAGCCACGGGCAGGAGACGCGCGTCTCCGAGGTGTTTGCGATGGATGATCCCGCGTGGAAGGAGCGTGTCGGCGCGGAGGCCGCCGCCGCCCTTGCGGACGACATCGAGCTGCTGCGCGACGCAGGCGAGACATTTGACCGTGCGGCGATTGATGCGGGGGAGCTGACGCCGATGTTCTTCGGCTCTGCGATGACGAATTTCGGCGTGCAGAACTTCCTTGAGGAGTACATCCGACTTGCGCCGACACCCGCACCGCGCAATTCCTCCGATGGGGTGATCGCACCGGACGATGAGCAGTTCTCGGGATTCGTCTTTAAGATTCAGGCGAACATGAACCCCGCGCACCGTGACCGCCTCGCCTTTATCCGCATCACCTCGGGCAAATTCGACCGCAACATGAGCGTCTGGCATGCGCCGAGCGGCAAGCTCATCAAGCTCGCTCAGCCGCAGCAGTTCCTCGCGCAGGATCGCCAGATCATCGACACGGCGTACCCTGGCGACATCGTGGGGCTCTTTGACCCCGGTGTATTCGGCATCGGTGATACGCTTTGCGCCCCCGCACACAAGTTCAAGTTCGAGGACTTCCCCGTGTTCCCGCCCGAGCGCTTCGCACGCGTCGCGGCAAAGGATACGATGAAGCGCAAGCAATTCGTCAAGGGGATCGAGCAGCTGACGCAGGAGGGGGCAATCCAGCTCTTTGAGCAGGTCGGCGCGGGGCTTGACAGCTATATCGTCGGCACGGTCGGCACGCTGCAGTTCGAGGTACTCGAATACCGTCTGAAGAACGAGTACAACACGGAGATCACGATGCAGATGCAGCCGTTCGAGACGGCGCGCTGGCTCGCGTTCCCCGACGGGCGCGAGATAAAGCCCGCCGATCTGCGCGGCGCGGATCGCGGCATGTTCGTCCACGACCGAAACGGCAATCCCGTCCTCCTCGTGAACAACGAGTGGGCGCTTGGCTGGATCCGCGAGAACAACCCCGACCTCGAGCTCGGGCAGGTTCCGTTTGACCGCAAAGAGGCATGAGCCGAAAAACAGGAGATCACGTCAATGTGCGACGTGATCTCCTGTTTTTTAGATTTGTGCGGTTGGTTGTGGAACCGCCTGTGATAATGTGTTTTTGATGAACTGGTTTAGGGATAGATCTCGTTTTGCTGCTTCCAATGCCAGTCTGCGGTGCAGGTCACTTGGGATACGGATATTAAAACTGCCCTTAAATTCTTTGTCCGGTATTTTATTGTATTTTGCGCAGGCCTCCAGATAGTTGTCAATGCAGTCATGAAAGGATGCCTTTAATTCGTCGACACTTCTGCCATGAAAGTTTAGGGAGTCATTGATGCCGAACACCTCACCGATGAACAGCGCATCCTCTTCGTCAAATGAAACCTTTGCATGATAGCCCTTGTATTCCCACATAATGTTCCCTCCTCAGTATGCTCCGATCTCTTTCAAAAATTGAATGACTTTCTTGATTTGATAACGATACAGTTCTTTGCCCGGATGTGGACCGTCAAATGCCAGCACACGCTGTGTCTCCAAATGAAGGTAGCCTATGCCGGAACCACGCCCCCCTTGAAACTTTTCACATCCACATTTTTTCATTAGGGCATCGAGGTCACGTATCGTGAAGTTGGTTGGTATAGGTGTGCGGCTTATTTTTTGGAGCAGCATTTCCTTTGTCGGCACGGAGATCACCTCGTGTATAGGAATCGCTGATAAAATGAGCTATGCCAATCTGGGCGTGTCAAATGTATCAGTGCTTTTTATAGTATAGCATGGGAAACACAAAGGAGCAACTAATGTATAGTTGCTCCTTTGTAAAGATATTATTTTTTTGCCGCAAACGCGTCATCCACCCATGTGAGGACGGCGTCCTCGACGGCGTTTTCGTGCTCGCTCAGCGCCGCTCCTGCGGATGTGATGTGCAGGCTGCGCCCGCTTTGATAGGCGATGACGATGTTGTAGGCGGGATTCTGCACCGTCTCTGCCCGTGCACCGTAGTCGTTCTCGGCGGCGAGATTGTGCGCGTCGAGCATCGCACGAAAGTCTGCCTCACGCGCCTGCGTCCACGGGACGTAGTGCTCGGCGATATCCTGAAAGCGGCCGTCTGCGAACTCCTTGCCAACGAACTCACCGAGGCAGGTGATGAAGTGCTCGCCGTCGATGCCGCGTGCTGCGAGCTCCTCAGCGGAGAGCGCATTTTTCGCGGGGACATCGATCAGGCAGATCATGCGCATGAGCGTGCCGTCTGCGACAGGATGGCGAAACTCCATCGAGAGCTGCTGTATGGCAGTATCCTCGACGGGAGCAGTTTTTGTTGCTGGTATGGTGGCTGCCTCTGGTGCCGCCTCAGCCTCTGCCCCGAGGAAGAGCAGCGGGGCGAATATAGCGGCACAGCAGAACCGTGCCGCTTTGTGTGTAAATGTCATCGTTGCCTCCTTAGGAAGCACTGATACATTCAGTACCGCCATCTTAACGCATCTTTTTTGCCCGCACTGTGTCGACAAATCCTCCACATAGCCCTTGCTATGCGTCCGGTTTGTCTCCTTGTTCGGACAAAAAATCTACGCCAATCTGACGGACTTCATTTTATCAGCGATTCCTTAGCTAAACAAATCGTTCAGAGCCTCGGTCATGGTCGGGTGGGTGTAGATGGCAGAGCCAAGCGCAGCGGCGGTAATGCCGTGGTCGATGGCCATTTTCATGAGGTTGATCATCTCCTGTGACTCTGGACAGAAGAAATGCGCACCGAGGACGGTGTCGGTCTTTGCGTCAACCACTGCCTTGAGCATGCCGGCGGGGGTCTTGTAGACGTGTGCCTTCGGGATGGCGGCGACCTCCAGACGGAGGACGCGCACGTCAAAGCCTGCCGCCTCCGCCTGTGCCTCTGTCATGCCAACGCGCGAGAGTGGCGGATCGAGGAAGACGGAGTAGGGGACGGCACCGCGATTTGCCGTTGTGCGTGTTCCGCTGCCCACCAGCTGATCCTTGACAATGCGGAAGTCGTCGAGAGAGATGTAGGTGAACTGCAGGCCGCCCGCGACATCGCCCATCGCCCATATATGCGGAACGCTTGTGCGCAGATGTTCGTCGACGGCGACCGCACCGCGCTCCGTCACAGCAACGCCCGCCGCTGCAAGATTCAGCCCCTCGATGTTCGGGCGGCGGCCCGTGGCAATGAGGATGGCGTTCGCCGCAAGCGTTTTCTCTCCGTCCGCCGTCTGCACGACGACGTTCGCAGTCTCCGTGCTGTCCTCGATGCGCTGCACCTTTGCCCCCATCAGAATATGGATGCCGCGATCATTTGTATGCTGCAGGACACGTGCGGCGATTTCTGTATCCTCTCGCGGGATGAAGGCTGTGCCGTCCTGTACGACGGTGACGGACGACCCGAAGTTGGCATAGTATGACGCGAACTCCAGCCCAATGTAGCCGCCCCCGATGATGACGAGCTTCTCGGGCAGCTCGTCCAGCTCCATCATCGTCTCACTCGTGTAGACGTGCGTGCTCTCTGCCGCACCTTTGATCGGCGGGACGAAGGGGAGTGCGCCCGTATTGATGAAAATACGCTCCGCCGTGACGGTCTGATCGCCGTCCGCGCCAGCAATGCGCACGGTATGCGCATCGACAAACGATGCCTCTCCGTCTATGACGACAGCACCCGCGCCCGTCACCTTGGCGTAGTTCTTTTCGCGCAGCATTTTCGTGAGGCGGCGTTTCTCTGCAATCGCCGCACGATAGCGCTCCGCCTTTGCCGCAAAGTCGCCGCCCGCCGCTGCCGAAAGACGCGCGCTGTACTCCAGCGACTTCGACGGGATGCAGGCGACATTGATGCAGGTGCCGCCGTAGCGCTCCTTTGACCGCTCGACGAGTGCGACTCGTTCGCCCTTCTTCGCGAGGAAGCCCGCAAGCGTCTTGCCTGCCTTGCCAAAGCCGATGATGAGGTTTTGATATGTTGCGTTCTGCATGGCTTGCTCCATTTCTGCTAACATTTGTGTTACTGCTGTTATTATAGCATTTTTTGGCTCAATATAGAGAAATATTGTGAAAAAAACGGGACTGCTGTGCGAAGCTTCCAGCTTCGTGCAGCAGTCCCGTTGTACTGGAGCAGATCTGTATGACCTAGACTTACACCATCTCCTCGGGATGGAATACCTCGTCGAACTTCTCTGCGGTGAGGAAGCCGAGCGCGACGCACGCCTCCTTCAGGCTGATGTTCTCATCGAACGCCTTGTGTGCCGTCTTGGCGGCATTTTCGTAGCCGATATACGGATTGAGCGCCGTGACGAGCATGAGCGAGCGGTGCAGGTTCTCGTGCATCTTCTCACGGTTCGCCTTGATGCCGACGGCGCAGCGGTCGTTGAACGACTTGAGGGAGTCGGTGAGCAGACGCGTTGACTGCAGGAAGTTGTAGATGATGACGGGCATGAAGACGTTGAGCTCGAAATTGCCCTGTGAGGCAGCAAAGCCGATGGCGGCATCGTTGCCCATGACCTGCACGGCGACCATTGTGACGGACTCGCACTGGGTCGGGTTGACCTTGCCCGGCATGATCGAGCTGCCCGGCTCGTTTGCGGGGATCGTGATCTCACCGAGCCCGCAGCGCGGCCCCGAGGCGAGCCAGCGCACATCGTTCGCGATTTTCATCATGTTGGCGGCAAGCCCCTTCAGTGCGCCGTGGGCAAAGACGACGGCGTCCTTGCTCGTGAGCGCGTGGAACTTGTTCGATGCAGTGACGAAGGGCTTGCCCGTCAGCTCGCTCGCCGCACGTGCGACAGCGACATCGAATCCCTTTGGTGCGTTGAGTCCTGTACCGACGGCGGTGCCGCCGAGGGCAAGCTCGTGGAGGAAGGGGAGGGATGCCTGCAGCTGCTTCTTCGACTGCTCAAGCATATCGAGCCAGCCGCTGATCTCCTGCATGAAGGAGATGGGGACGGCGTCCTGCAGATGCGTACGACCCGTCTTGACGATGCCGTCGTTCTCTGCCATGAGGCGGCGGAAGGTTGCGGCGAGGAGGTCGATCGCGGGGAACAGCCCGTCCTCGATGGCGATGACGGCGGCGATGTGCATGGCGGTCGGGAAGGTGTCGTTCGAGCTTTGCGACATGTTCGCGTGATCGTTCGGATGGAGAATTTTCTCCCCTGCGATCTCGTTGCCGCGGTTCGCGATGACCTCGTTGACGTTCATATTGGACTGCGTGCCGCTGCCCGTCTGCCACACGGCGAGCGGGAAGTGGGCGGCGAGCTTGCCGTCGAGGATTTCATCACATGCCTTGCAGATGGCGGAGAGCCGCTTCTCGTCCAGTTTGCCGAGCGTGTGGTTGGCGATGGCGGCAGACTTTTTCAGGATGCCGAATGCGTGGATGATCTCGGCGGGCATCTTCTCAATGCCGATGGGGAAGTTCTCGAAGCTGCGCTCCGTCTGCGCCGCCCAGTACTTGTCTGCGGGGACTTTGACCTCGCCGAGGGAATCATGCTCAATGCGATACTCCATGGATATGAACCTCCTGTCACAAGAAAGGATAGATATTGTGGTGTGCCGTCTGCATACGCCACGCAAACACTTCGTTGCGCAAACGGTCGTGTGCTTGCTTCACTAGGGATATTGCAGGGACAGTTTAGAACCACAATATTCCGACAGGAACAGTATAGCACAAAATATCGCGATTGAGAATATTTATCCAGTGTTTATTTTTTTCACGATGGATTGCGCGAGGATGCCGATGCCCGTGCCGGTTAGGATGCCGACGACGCCGAGGAGCGGGGCGTAGAGGAGGAGCGCGCTGCTCTCCATGACGGCAGCGGCGACGAGCAGCTGCGCCATATTGTGGAGGAGTCCGCCGACGGCGCTGATGCCGACGAGGGAGAGCTGTGTGCGCCGCAGGAGGAGAGCCATCGCTGCAAAACTTGCCAGTCCGCCCGCCATGCTGTAGAGGAGTGGCGCGAATCCGCCGCCGAGGAAGGCGGAGAGGAAGATGCGCAGGAGGAGAACGGCGGCGGTGTCGTGCGTGCGCGGCAGGATGCGGAGTGCGACGAGGGTGACGATGGCGGCAAGCCCGAGTTTCGCGCCCGGCACGGGCAGCGGCAGGGGGAGAAAGCCCTCGAGGATGAAGAGGATGAGGGAGAGCGCGGTGAGGAGGGCGATGCGCGCCGTAAGACGAAGCGGTCTCATGTCATTTCACTTCGATCAGGAGTTTATGGGGGAGGCAGGCGATCACGTCGCCCTTTTTCTCCGCACGTCCCGTTCGCACACAGACCTGATCGGGGCAGTCCGCATGGACGACGGCAATACTCTCCCCCTCAATGCGGATCGTGTTCTCGCCGTGTGCGTCCGCAATCTGTATGTCCTCTGTTCCCCGGTGTCCCGTGAGCGGGATGTCATAGAGCTGTGTGCCGTCCTGCGTGATGACCGCGTGACGTGCTGCGCCGTCCGTGCGCAGCGCAAAAAATATTGCGCCGATCCCGCAGAGGAGGAGCAGCGCAGCGATCAGTATGAGGTCATTTTTCTTCATGGTCAGTCCTGCCTTGACGAATGTTTTTTATCACAGTACAATAAATAAGGAATCATTGCATATATCAGTGCTTCCATAAACAGCAATTTTCTCAAATCCCCTGACTGAGCTCGCGCTGCCAATAGGCGAGGTCGGACTCGTTCAGCGGGAGGTCGACGGTCTGCCCGTTGTCGTAATAGAAGCGCAGACGGATGCTCACTGCCTTGCGGATGGCGGGCAGGCTGGCGCGCGGGAATGCGAGGAACATCTTGTTCTCATTCTTGTAGGGGCTGTCCGCACCCTCCACGGGATGCGGCGTATACTTTGTCGCCGCCTTCATCTCCCACGCCGCTCCGTCGGTGTAGAGGATGACGTCGGGCAAAAATTTTGCGCCGTCGTAGCGATAGTCGAGCAGGGACAGCGTCGCGCCCTCGAGCCGTCCCTCTCCGGTATAGGATGCGCGAAAATCAATGGTCGCGTACGCAGAGAGACTGCGTGCGCTGCGATGGTCGATGCGATACGTGTACGAGAGCCCGAAGATGCCGACGAGGATGAGGAGCAGGGCGACGACGACGATCAGTTGGCGAAAGATGCTGAGCACAGGAACGCTCCTTTCTTGATTGAGATGATTATAGCATAGGGGAAATGATTTTGTCAGCAGTTTCCCGTGGGATGTATGGGATGGCACATGGGAAATACAAGGGGGATATTATGGCGGTAAAACTATTTGTATCGGATTTGGACGGGACGATGCTGCCAAACGGCAATGTCGTTTCAGCAGAGAATATCGCAGCAGTGCAGTGCGCCGTGCGTGCGGGAGTCACCGTGACGATCGCGACAGGGCGCATGTTCGAGGCGGCACTGCCTGTCGCTGAGGCACTCGGCGTCGATGTGCCGATCATCGCCTACAACGGGGCGCTCATCAAGAGTCCGAGCGGACGTGTCTATGAGGAGTACGCCCTTGCCCCGTCGCTCGCACGCGACATCATCACATTCGCTCAGGCGCACGGCTGGTACATCCAGAGCTACAGCGGGGGCGTGCTCCGCTACGCCGTTGCCTGCGACGAGTCGCGCTTTTACGAGGACTCGCAGAAACTCACAGGCGAGGCGGTCGGGCAGGACGGGATGCTTGCGCATCTCGCGGGGAACTGCAAGCTGCTCCTCGTGACGGAGGGACGCGACGTGAGTGAGGCGCGCGCACAGGAGATCCTAGGTGCGTTCGGCACGCACATCGACGTGACGCGCTCGGCAGATCGGCTCGTTGAGATCGTCGTGAAGGGCGTCTCGAAGGCATCGGCGCTCACGGCGCTCGCGGCAAAGCTGGATATCCCCATTGCTGAGACGATGGCGATCGGCGATGCGTACAACGACCTGCCGATGCTGAAGGCGGCGGGCACGAGCGTCGCAATGGGGAACGCCTTCCCCGAGGTCAAGGCGGAGGCGGACTGCGAGACGCTGTCCTGCACTGAGAACGGCCTTGCGGCGGCAATCTATACGTATGTGCTCGGCATGGGTGCGGATGCACCTGTTCCGATGCGGAGAGGGTGAAGGCATGGCGATCAAACTCATCGCACTCGATCTCGACGGCACGCTCCTGACCTCGGACAAGACGATCACGGTGCGGACTAAGGATATCCTCGCACGCGCCATGGCGCGCGGCGTCACCGTCACCATTGCGACGGGACGGATGCTGTGCTCCGCACTCCACTTTGCGCGGCTGCTCGGCTCACGTGCGCCCGTCGTCTGCTGCAACGGGGCATACGTCGGCACGGGGACGGATGCGCCGCTCTTTGCCCGCTATTTTGACCCTACATTTGTTGGGGAGTTCCTGACATTCTGCTACGCGCGGGACTGGTATGTGAACTGGTACAGCGGGGCGGAGATCTATGCGCCCACGTACCGGGAGGACTATTTCACCGCCTATCGGACGACGGCGAATTTTCGCGTCCATGCGGCGGGGGAGGACTACCTGCGCCACGTTGATGAGGTGCCGCAGTTCGTCCTGCGTGACCTCGATCAGGGGATTGCCCATCATGCACGTACCGTGGCGGAGGCGTTCGGCGATGCCGTCTGCGTCCAGCAGAACACGGGAACGAGCGTCGATATTACGCCGCCCGGGATAAACAAGGCGGTCGGCGTGCGCGCCCTCGCCGATGCGCTGGGGCTGACCATGGACGAGGTCATGGTCGCAGGCGATGCGGACAACGATGTGGAGATGCTCGCGATGGGCGCATTCTCTGTCGTCCCGGCGAACGGTCTTCCGGCGGCGAAGGAACGGGCGTCCTATGTCACGGCGTCCAATGATGACAACGGGATTGCCGCCGCCGTAGAAAGATTTGTACTGTAAGGGGGGACGATGATGGAAATGAAACATCCCGCAGAGAAATTCCGTCCCGTGATCGTGACGGGGCTGTCGGGGGGTGGAAAGTCGCTCGCCGCGCGTTATATGGAGGATCTCGGCTACTTTTGTGTGGATAACCTCCCGCCGGTATTCATCCCGAAGTTCATCGATCTCTGCCGTGAGACGCACGGGCAGATCAGCCGTGCCGCCATCGTGGTGGACACACGCAGCCGTGAGTTCTTCGACGACTTCGTGCGCGTGCTCGGTGAGCTGGATGCGGGCGGCGTGCCCTACGAGCTGCTCTTTATCGAGGCATCGGACGACGTGATCATCCGCCGTTACAAGGAGACGCGGCGGCCGCATCCGCTCGCCCCGGATGCGCGCATCTCCGAGGGGGTGACGCGCGAGCGGCACCGCCTCGCGCCCATACGGGAGCGTGCGACGCAGATCGTCGATACATCGAAACTGCGCAAGGCGGAGCTGCGTGACATCATCCGCCGCCACTACGATGCGCCGGGCGCGGATGCGCAGATGAGCGTGAACATCCTTTCGTTTGGCTTTAAGTACGGCATCCCGCTCGATGCCGATCTCGTCTTTGACGTGCGCTTTTTGCCGAACCCGTTCTACATCGACTCCCTCCGCAAGAGGAGCGGCACCGTGCCGCAGGTCGCGTCCTACATCGAGTCGTGGGATGTGACGCAGAAGTTCGAGGAACATCTCGACAACTTTGTCGATTTTCTCCTGCCACAGTATGTGAAGGAGAGAAAAAGCCAGCTCGTGATTGCCGTCGGCTGTACGGGCGGGATGCACCGCAGTGTCTTTATCGCAAAGCATCTCTACGACCGCATCAAGAAGCACTATGCGGCACGACTGGAACATCGTGACCTCATGAAGAATGAGGTGCAGGAACATGTGAGCGAGGGATGACGAATCCATGCATCTGATCAAATGGCTCTATCCCGGCATGGGATTCAAGCGCTGGCTCTTTGTCTTTGCGCTGGGCACGCTCCTTGTCGGACTGGGCGTTGCACTGATCTTCAACTATAAGTACATCGATGCCATTGAGGAGGCGATCTTTCGCTTTGTCTATACATGGCAGGGCAGCTATAACTACGGTTTCACGGCAGTGGCCGGCGCGCTTGCCTTCCTCGTCGGCAGCGTCCTCATGCTCGTGGCGACGCGCCACGTCATTCGCTCTGTCATCACGGCCTTGATGCCCGAGGGAACGTCGGCGCGTCTCGTGGATATGGTCTATGAAAAAACGCGGCTCAGCCGCGGCCCGACCGTCACGGTGATCGGCGGCGGACATGGGCTCTCGGTGCTCCTGCGCGGCATCAAGGAACTGACGAGCAACGTGACCGCCGTCGTGACGGTGGCGGACGATGGCGGCTCCTCGGGGCGTCTGCGCGAGGAGCTCGGCATCATCCCGCCGGGCGATCTGCGCAACTGTCTCGTCGCGCTTGCCGATACCGAGCCGCTGATGGAAAAACTCTTTCAGCACCGCTTTGAGGGCTCAAGCGACCTCGCGGGACACAGCTTCGGCAATCTCTTCCTCGCGGCGATGGCGGAGGTCACGGGTGATATGGAGACGGCACTGCGCGAGTCCTCGAAGGTTCTCGCGGTCAAGGGGCGTGTCCTGCCCGCGTCGAAGGAGTCCGTGCGGCTCGACGCGATCCTCGAGGACGGTACGGTCGTCGAGGGCGAGTCACGCATCCCCGAGGTGCCGGGACGCATCCGCCGCGTGCGCCTGTTCCCGCAGGATGTCGCACCCGTGCCCTCCGCCCTCGAGGCAATCCGCACGGCAGATGCGATCATCCTCGGCCCCGGCAGTCTCTATACGAGCATCATGCCGAACCTCCTCGTCAGCGGTGTCGCCGAGGAGCTGCGCAGGAGCAGTGCCCTCAAGATCTACATCTGCAACGTAATGACCCAGCCCGGTGAGACCGATGGCTATACAGCATCCATGCACGCGGAGGCAATCCTCAAGCACGCAGGGCGCGGGACGATCGACTTCATGCTCGTCAATAACGCGCCGATTTCTGCCGAGCTGCGCAAACAGTATGCCGCACAGGATATCTACCCCGTTGCCGTGGACGAGGAGGCGATCAACGCCCTCGGTATCGGATTCGTCGCGGCGGACATCATCAGTCAGACGGATGCCGTGCGTCACGATCCCGACAAGCTCAGCCGCAACGTCATGCGTATGGTCTACGACTTTCGGGTGAGCTGAGATGCCGTCCTTTGCTGCGGATGTGAAAAATGCGCTCTCGCGCACGGATGTCGACCGCGCCTGCTGTCAGACGGCAGAGCTCGCGGCACTCCTGCGCATGGGGGCCTCCGTGCAGACGGACGGTGCGCGCGGGGTGGGGCTGCGCTTTACGGCGGCGAGTGCTGCCGTGGCGCGCCGCGTGATCCGTCTGCTGCGCGCGATGGACGGTGCGATTGAGACCTCCGTCGCGATGGAGCGTATGCCGCAGCTGCGGCGGCGCACCTACATCGTCAATATAGCCGCCGGTGCGGCGGCGACGCCGCTGCTCGCACAGCTCGGCTTCGCGGAGGGGAGCCTGCGCGGCACGAGCGATCTCGCTCTGCTGCGCAAAAAGTGCTGCCGCGCCGCCTATCTGCGCGGTGCATTTCTCGGCGGCGGCAGCGTCAATCGCCCCGAGGCGGCGTGCCATCTGGAGATCACGGCGCGGAGCGAGGAGATGGCGCACGCCCTCCACACGCTTCTGCGCCGTCTACACTTCCCTGTCGGGCTGACCGACCGCCACGAGATGTACGTCGTCTATCTCAAGGAGGGCGACGCTGTCATGGACTTCCTCTCGCTCATTGGCGCGGAGGAGGCGGCAGAGGAGATCGAGGTCGCGCGCAACCTCAAGGAAGTGCGCGCACAGGTGAACCGCCTCGTCAACGTCGAGACGGCGAACCTCCAGCGTGCGGTTGATGCGGCGGCAGATCAACGTGCGGCGATTGAGCGGCTGGCGCGCAGCGGACGGCTCGCCGCGCTGCCCGCCGACCTGCGTGAGACGGCAGAGATGCGGCGCGCCCATCCCGAGATCAGCATGGCAGAGCTGGCGGCGCTCTGCCACATCAGTAAATCAGGCATGAGTCATCGCCTGCGGAAGATCCGTAAGGCGGCGGAGGAGGAACAGAATTGATGCGAGGTATTGCGCGGCGGCTCACCCATGGACTGCCGCTGCCGCTGCTCATTATTTTGGCGGCTGCTGCATGGCTGCTGACGGCACAGCCGTCGGGCTTTCCCATACTGGAGTATCACATGGTGAAGGATGATGCAAAACCGGATGAGGTGCGCTACGCCGTCCCGCCCGCCGCATTTGCGGCGCAGCTGGACTACCTCGCACAGGAGGGCTATACGACCATCACACCGCAGGACTATGCACGCGCGCGCAAGGGCAAGCAGGAACTGCCCGCAAAGCCCGTGATCCTCTCCTTTGATGACGGCTATGAGGACAACTGGCGCGTCGTGTTACCGATGCTGAAGGAGCGCGGGATGAAGGCAGTGTTCTACGTCGTGACGAACGACATCGGCCAGCCCGGCTACATGACGTGGGACAACCTCTTTGAGCTCGAGCACAGCGGCATGGAGATCGGCAGCCACACGGCGAACCACATCCCGCTCACGACGCTCACGCCGACGGAGCAGCGCGACGAACTGCACCTCTCCAAACTGTTCCTCGAGTGGCGCGGGATGAAGACGATCTACAGCTTTTCCTATCCGAACGGAGCGTATGACGATACCATCGTGCGCATGCTCGCCGAGGAGAACTACCTGACGGCGGTGACGGGTGAGGCGGGGCTCAATACCTTCGAGACGAATCCGTATCGTCTGCATCGCGTCAACATCCCCGCGCCGCATCTCGGCCTGACGGAGTTCCGCCTGCGGCTGCTAAAGGCAGACCTCGCAGCGCGTGCCGCCGTGCGGGCAGCAGAGCTGCCCGAGGGACTGCGTGCGCCGATCGAGAAGCTGTGCAGCACGGTGCGTGGACATTGAGATTCATAAGGAAAGGGACTATAGAGGAATGAACCAGGGAATCAAGGGGCTGCGGGCAGCGGCAATGGCTGCTGTCCTGCTTTGTGCGGGGCATGCGGGAGCTGCCTCTCCGTACAGTGAGGGGGCGACTGTGGTGCGTGAGCGCGGTGCGGCGGAACAAAATATTCATGAGCGCGCTACAGGCAAGACGAACATCCGCGAACGCGTCGCGGGCATCATCGGGGAATCGACGCAGCCGCAAAACCGTGTATTTGCCCCGGGCAGCTCGCGTATGATGCGCCGCTGGGATGTGATGACGGAGGATGTGGGCGGGACGCTGCTCTTTTCGGACAGCCCGGAGTATGTCAAGGAGAGCGGCATCCTCTATCGTGACACGGTGGAGGGCGATGCACGCGTTCTCTACTATCATCTGAACGATACGGCACAGCCGAAGAAGGTCGCAGTCATCCTCGAGACGGAGGCCAACCTCGCCATCGTCTCCGTCACGCGCGGCGGAACGAGCACGCCGAGCACAGACTACCTGCGCGTCGGCAAGGCAACACAGATCGCCTACTTTGACCCCGCGCAGCACGAGGAGCGCATCTATGTGGCGAAGGAGCGACCGCGCCTGCTCTCCCCCGCGATGAATACGACCGTGCTCGCACCCGGCGAGCTGGTCTACGGGGTCTACGACTTTCACGCCAATGCTCCTGTCCGTGTCTCCGTCGTCATGTACGGGGCAGATGTCGATCCGTTTTCCTTCCTGCGCACGGCGCGTGTCCTGCCGCGCGACGAGGTCGCCCTGCGCGGCACGTTCCAGCGTATGGATCGCGTCGTCACCCTGCCGCGCGCCTACGACCCCATGCGGGACGGCGCTGCGTATTTCCCCATCGGCGACAACGTTCACGATATCTACCGCAGCGGCGTGGATGCAACGGATGGAACGCCCGTCGTCAACTACGGCAACTACGGCATCCTCTACCACATTGCTCTGCCCATGACGGGGCGCGGGCAGGTGCGCTGTCTCCTCAGTCCGCTCGGCGGCGTCTATGCGGGCGCGGTGACGGCCGTCAGCGACGGACACAGTCGCCTCATCGAGACGCCTGCGACACGCGCGTACTTCGGCGACCAGACGCTGCCCGAACCGCCGCAGATCGCACAGGCACGCACAGAGGGACTGCTCGTCCTCACACCGTATACGGAGCTGGCCGATCTCGGGACGTACAGCGCCGTTCATCCCGTCACCTTTACCTACTCGCCGCCGGGGGCGTCGAATTTGCCCGTGAACATCATTCTTTTGCCTGAATAACGGCAAAAAAATCTTTATCATGAGAAGGTATTTTTTTATCTCTGTGGAATAAATTAAGTGACAATGAAAGAGAGCATGATCCGCGGGGTGGATCAGGGAGGAAGAGATATGGCAGAAGCAGTGAAAGAGAATAAGGTCGCAGCGGAGACGGTCGGTGCGAAGATCGACCACGAGCGCCTGATGACGTCGATCGAGCAGATCGCGACATCGACACAGACCGTCTTTCAGGCGATCGAGCAGGTCGCCAAGAGCGCAACGGAGCTCGCAAAGGCAGGGCAGGAGTCCGTCCAGCAGGCGAAATTCCTCCAAGAGCGCAATGCCGACACGATCAAGGTCATCGACTTCATCACGAACATCGCAGGACAGACGAATCTGCTCGGTCTGAACGCAGCCATCGAGGCGGCGCGTGCGGGCGAGCAGGGACGCGGCTTTGCCGTCGTTGCTGAGGAGGTGCGCAAGCTCGCCGAACAGTCGCGTGAGGCGACGGAGCGCATCCAGGTGACACTGACGGAGATGAACCGTGCGGTCGAGGATATTTCGCATTCCATCGAGACGACGGGCTCCATCAGTGAGCAGCAGGCAGCCTCCACGCAGGAGATTACGGCGAACCTCTCGCAGGTGACGCGTGCCACCGAGCAGCTCAGGGACTACGTCAAGAGCCTCGCATAGGCAGTGCATACAAAAGGACGGCAGACGAAGCGGTGACTTCATCTGCCGTCCTTTTTGCGTAGTGCGCCCGGCGGCGCACGTTTCTAACCGATGAAAGATCGGAGT
>CAUTTS010000021.1:0-28398 GCA_963541465.1 uncultured Selenomonas sp. | reverse complement strand
GCAGGTGATGCGGCGCGTGCGGCAGAGATGATGCGGCAGGAGACAGATGCCGACGTACATCTGACGCATACGATGGGGCAGATGTGAGGAGTAAGCAGTAAGCAGAGGGATGTAGCTATGCAAGGAAAATTATCGCCGGTTGTGGTCAACAGTTATCAGCCGCTGCGCGAGATCGTCTGTGAGGTGCTGCGCGATGCGATTCGCGGCGGTGTCCTGAAGCCGGGCGAGTGGCTGAAGGAGAACGATCTTGCCGATGAGCTGCTCGTCAGCCGTACCCCCGTGCGCGAGGCGATCCGCAAGCTGGAGCAGGAGGGCTACGTCGTCACCGTCCCACGGCGCGGCGCCTACGTGGCGAGCGTCTCCATCCGTGACATCAACGAGATCTTCGAGATCCGTGCCGCACTTGAGGTGCTGGCGTGTGAGCTGGCGGCAGAGCGCATCACGGAGGAGGAGCAGGAGCGCTTGGAACGCCTCCTGGTCGCCATCGGACGCGCGATCGAGGAGCACGATATGGAGCGTATCGTGCAGACGGACATTGAGTTTCACGAGCTGCTCTATCAGGCAGCGCGCAACGAGCGTCTGCTCGCGATCATCGGTAATCTGCGCGAGCAGCTGACGCGTTTTCGCACGATTTCCATGTCGTATCCCGGGCGTCTTAAGGCGACCCTAGAGGAACACCGCTCTCTTGTCGATGCCATCGGTTCTGGCGATGCCCGCAGTGCGCGCAAAATGGCGGCGAAGCACATGGAGAACTCGGAGCAGACGCTGCTCTGTGCGATTGAGGAACAGGAAAAGAAGACGGGGACGCCCTTGCTCAAGCGGCGTTCCAAGCGGAGTGATAGTGATGCCGAATAGGCGGCGATGGAAAAAGGGAGGCGTGTCATGTTGGATTTTATCACGGTGATACTGGCAGCAGGCAAGGGAACGCGCATGAAATCGAAGCTGCCGAAGGTGCTGCACCGCGCAGCAGGAAAACCGATGCTGCAGCATGTCATTGATGCAGCAGATGCGGCGGGCGCACGCCGTAATATTGTCGTCACGGGATTTGGCGGCGAAACGGTGCGCAGGGCGATCGGGGACAGCGTGGAGTATGTTGAGCAGAAAGAACAGCTCGGAACAGGGCATGCCGTTCTGCAGACGAAGCCGCTCCTCGGCGAGGCGCACGGGACGATCATGGTGCTCTGCGGCGACACTCCACTCCTTACGGCCGAGCTCTTGGCACGGTTCCACGAGGAACACGTCCATGCGGGGGCGAAGGCGAGTGTGCTCACAGCCATCATGCCGAATGCCAAGGGTTACGGACGTGTCGTGCGCCGTGACAATGGCGAGGTTCTGAAGATTGTCGAGCACAAGGACGCGACGGAGGAGGAGCGTCAGATTCACGAGGTCAACGCCGGGATCTACTGCTTTGACGCACAGGCACTCTTTTCGGCCCTGGCCAAGGTGACGAACGACAACGCACAGGGGGAGTACTATCTGCCCGATGTGCTCAGCATCCTGCGCGATGCGGGGGAGAAGATCTGGGCGGTTACGTCGGATGACTACGAGAGTACACTCGGCATCAATTCACGCAGTCAGCTCGCCATCGCCGAGCGCATCCTGCGGAGGCGCAAGACGGAGGAATTGATGGCGGACGGGGTGACGATTATCGACCCGCATACGACCTTCGTAGATGCCGATGTCCGTGTCGGCATGGACACGGTGATCTATCCCTTTACGTTCCTCGAGGGCGACACGGTGATCGGCGAGGACTGCTGCATCGGCCCCCATGTGCGCTTTCAGAACACCGTGGTCGGCAGCGGCGTCAAGGCACACTATGTCTATGTGCACGATGCACAGATCGACGATGATGTGGATCTTGGACAGTTTAACCACATTCGCCCCGACAGCCATATTTCTGCGGACGTTAAGCTCGGAAATTTCGTCGAGGTCAAAAATTCCGACATCGGCATGGGAACGAAGCTTCCGCATCTCTCCTACATCGGCGACTGTGATATGGGCGCGCACGTCAACATGGGCTGCGGCACGATCACGGTGAACTACGATGGGAAGAAAAAGTACCGTACGGTGATCGGAGATCTTGCCTTCGTCGGGTGCAACTCCAATCTCGTCGCACCCGTGACCGTCGGAACGAATGCCTACGTCGCCGCGGGATCGACCATCACGCATGACGTCCCGCCCGATACTCTTTCCATCGCCCGTGCCCGCCAGAAGGAGATTGAGGGCTGGCGCGACAAACGCGGATGATATAACAGAAAAATGAAAAAGCCCCTGTTAGTCTTCCCAAATGCTGGTGTGCGTGCTATACTTAGTATGAATTGTGTATTCAATGATAACCGCATGCTCGGTATTTGGGAGGAACAGAGAGATGAGTTTTCCGGCCGATAATGTATGCATCCTGACGGGAAATGCCAATCCAAAGCTGGCGAAAGCGATCGCAGAGCGTATAGGCATCCCGCTCTGTGAGGCATTCGTCGGACAGTTCAACAACGGTGAGATCCAGGTGATGATTGAGGAGAGTATCCGCGGGAAGGATATTTTCATCATTCAGCCGACCAGCTATCCTGTGAACGACAACCTCATGGAATTGCTGATCTTGACGGATGCGTGCAAGCGGGCGTCGGCACACAGCATTACGGCAGTCGTTCCCTACTATGCGTATGCAAGGCAGGATCGCAAGACGCGCGGTCGTGAGCCAATCTCGGCAAAGCTGATCGCCGATCTGATGACGACGGCAGGGGTGACACGCGTTGTCACCGTCGATCTACATGCAGGACAGATTCAGGGATTCTTTGATATTCCTGTGGATCACCTCGCCGCAGCACCGGTACTGGCAAATTACTTCCGTGAGCAGAACATCGAGGATCTCGTTGTCGTCTCGCCGGATCTGGGCGGAGTGACGCGTGCGCGTATCATGGCGGACTTCCTCCGTGCGCCGATTGCCATCATCGAAAAGCGGCGTCCATGCCCCGGCTGTGCCGAGGTCATGAACCTCATCGGTGATGTTGAGGGCAAGACGGCACTCCTGATCGACGATATTGTCGACACAGCTGGGTCACTCTGCGAGGGCGCAAAGGCGCTTTCTGTGCGCGGTGCGAAGCGCGTACTGGCAGCATGCTCTCATGCGATTCTGACCGATCCTGCCATGGAGCGAATCAATGCGTCCGTGATCGATCAGCTGGTCATTACAGACTCGATTCCGCTCGCACCGGAGAAGCAATCGGAAAAACTCGTCGTACTCTCGCTTGCACAGTCACTTG
This sequence comes from uncultured Selenomonas sp., assembly GCA_963541465.1. Classification (GTDB taxonomy): domain Bacteria; phylum Bacillota; class Negativicutes; order Selenomonadales; family Selenomonadaceae; genus Centipeda. The sequence continues at coordinate 25,138 of CAUTTS010000021.1, read as the reverse complement.
CCGATGTGATTGTGCGCATTCAAAGCCATCGTTCGGTAAGTCTGCTCTTCAACCATCACTGAGCCGACAATACCGATGGAGGGAGGAAGGGGCGTCCCATAAGACGTCCCTTTTTCGCATCTGTAGAAATCGCTGATAAAATGATGTGTCAGGGTAGCAATGCTGAAGTGATCAGGGCTTCCTACGATAGGAGCAAGGTATGCGTGTTGTGATTGTCGGCACCGGTCCCGCCGGTGTCTCGGCTGCGCTTTATGCGCGGCGCGGCGGTGCCGATGTGACGGTAGTCGCCAAGGACGGCGGGGCGCTCGCCGCTGCCGACCGGATCGAGAACTACTACGGTCTCGAGGAGCCTATCTCCGGGGCGGAGCTTCTGCATCGCAGCACGGAGGGGGCCCGTCGTCTGGGGGTTGTATTTGAACGCGACGAGGTGGTGGGCTTTGCACCGCCGCCTGGAGGAAACGGCTATATTGTCGTCGGACGGCAGCGCAGCTATGAAGCAGATGCCCTGATTTTGGCCGCAGGAGCACAGCGTGCGGGACTCCCCGTCGCGGGCATCCGCGCGTTCGAGGGTCACGGTGTCAGCAGTTGTGCGGTCTGCGATGCGTTCTTTTATCGCGGACGGCATGTCGCTGTCATCGGGGCAGGGGCATACGCGCAGCATGAGGCGCAGATCCTGCTCCCGCATGTTGCACGCGTGACGCTCTTGACGAACGGCGCCACACCGGAGGTTTCCTTTCCTCCCGCTGTCTCCGTTGATACGCGCCGTCTGCTTCGTATCGAGGGGGAGCACCGCGTGGAGCGCGTTGTTTTTGCCGATGAGACGGCGTTGGACGTGGACGGAATCTTTCTTGCCGTCGGTGTGGCGGGGAGTACGGCGCTGGCACAAAAACTGGGCGTTCGGGTTGATGGCAGCAGTATCGCCGTCGATGCACACATGGCGACCAATGTCCCTCACGTCTATGCAGCAGGGGACTGTACGGGCGGTCTGCTGCAGATCGCCAAGGCTGTGTACGAGGGGGCACAGGCGGGACTGTCCGCTGTAAAAACGGCATAGTCGCGGAAAGGAAATGAAATAAAAAGGGGGGGGATGATTATGTCGGAACGTGTGTTAAAGGCACATCATTTTCAGGATTATATCGAGACATTTGATCTGTGGAAGCCGCTGACGACAGAGCAGCGTGCACTCCTAGCTGCCCATACGCACTATCGCCGCTGCACCAAAGGGGAGATCGTTCATCGCGGCGCACTGGGGCATCTCGGCACATTGCACATCGTATCCGGCACACTGCGCGTCTATGTCGTCACGGATGAGGGACGCGAGCTGACCCTCTGCCTTATGCGTGTCGGCGAGGTCGCCCTCCTTTCGAGTGCGGCATTTCTTGGCAGCGTCTCCTGCGAGGTCACGATTACGGCAGTGGAGGATACGGAGCTATTCAGCTCGGAGATGGGCGTCTGCCATAAGATTCTCGAAGAGAACATCCACGCGCGGCTGCTGGCGTATGAGGGTGCCGTTCATCGTCTCTCGGAGATGCTGTGGCGGTTTCAGCAGATGCTCTTTACCCCTGCTGACCAGCGTTTGGCAAAATTTTTACTGGCAGAGGCCGAGCGCACAGCAAGCAGCGAGATTCGCCTGACCCATGAACAGACGGCGCAGTCACTCGGTACGGCACGAGAGGTCGTCAGCCGTCTGATTGGTGAGTTTGCGCAGGAGGGCATGGTGCGCGCCTCGCGCGGCTGTATTCACATTCTTGACCGTGCGGCACTCCGCCGCCGTGCTGATGAAGGCGTGGGGGATCGTAAGCGATGTTGATCTATGTTCTTGTCGTCCTTGTCCTGTTGCTGCTCATTTTGCTGTTCCGCTATCTGCCGCATCGTATCTTCTTGGTCTTTGTCGTGCTCACTGCAGTACTCTGTGCCATCGTTGTCCACATGCAGCTGCCGGAGCGTGCTCCTGCTCCACTGACGCAGGAGCAACGCGCCGCAATCGCACGGGATCAGGACTACTTCATGCCGTGGTGGGCGGCATATCAGAAACAGGTCGCAGAGCTCGACCGCAGCTGGACGCGCTATCATCAGATCCTCTCCGATGCCAAAGAGGGGAATGTACGCCTGTCGGTGACGCGAGAGCGGCTTTCATCACTCGAACAGGACATGCAAGAACAGCGCAGCCGTATCGAGAAAAATGCACCTCCGCTGGAACTGTCGGATGATGTCTACGATCATCTCGCATCCATTCTCAGCAAGACCGATGACTATGCTGCGGTGCAGCAGAAAGCAGTGACGCTGACGCGCGCAGCTGCTGAGTCTGCTGCGATGAAGGAGAAGGATGCTGCAGCGCAGGCACGCCTTTTGGAGCTCGTCATGCTGCGTGAATCGCCTGTGGCACTCTTTATCGAGGATGACATCATTGCGGTTCGTGACTATTTTGCGCCCATCTCGGCGGCACATCGTGTCGATGAGGGGGACGGCACACGCGCAGAGCAAGAAAAAAACATCGACAAATAGATACTTTTGCGTTATAATGCACCATGTGCTTTGCGCTCGTAGTCCAGTGGATAGGACGTTAGCCTCCGGAGCTGAAAGCGTGGGTTCGACTCCCGCCGAGCGCACCATGACGATACATCAACCCCGCGAAACGATGCGGGGTTTTTTCATACAGAGAAGAAAAGGATTTTTCTGAAATACGAAGAATATTTATATAAAGGAATTTTGTTTTTCGTTAGGAGATGAATCAATGACGCGAAAAGAGGTGCAGGCGACGGCGCGGCCGGTGCTTATGCGCAGCTTACATCTGAAAAAGAACGCATTTCGGCAATTCTTTTACGAGAGTACGCTTCGTTTTGGAAAGCAGATTGGCAGCGATATTGCTGCGCTCAAAGATGAGACAGCCTCCATTGTCAATAAGAAGTATATGTTCTCCCTCGGGATGGAGACGAGCGGTGCACAGAGCTTCTTGAAATGGATTTCGGATGAGTTCAACGCCGAGGATGTCTCGCACGAGCAGGAGGAGCGTCTGCGCCGTCTGGTGGCGGAGTACCCGAAGATCCGTGCCTACATCCGCATCGAGGAAGATCAGCTCGTCTTTGACCATGAGCGTTTTGCCGAGGACGTGGTGGCAGGGCGGTTCAAGGAAACGATCTTCGGCATGACCTTTGACATTCAGAGCGTTATTGAGACGGCGATCAATACGGGCTCAGTCGCCCTCGATTTTTCCATCGAGCCGTTCAAGAAATCTCTGCTGTATACCGACCATGTCCGCGCCAATATCCAGCCCTATGCGGAGCGCATCCTGACGGATATGAGCCTTGGGCATTGGGATCTCTACGAGGAACTGACGGATGAGGGGCGTGAGGACAGCGTCTGCCTTCGTTTGCCGCCGACCGATTTCCTCGTGGCACGTCCGCCGCAGATGGATGTCATCATGAACGGAACCTGCGCGATCGACTTCGGTACACGCAGCACGGTCGTCGTCTGCCGAGACCGTGAGGCACGGCTCCTGCGCATCGGCAAGGGCGACTACTCCAATGAGCCGACGATTCAGGACTATGAGAATCCGACGGCGATTGAGCTGATCGATATTGAAAAGTTCAAGCAGCTCTACCGTGCGCGCGAGGGACGCCCCTATACGGAGTGGGCGCAGGTGACCGCGTCACATCAGGCGGCGGATGCGATCTTTGAGCGTCAGTCGACGGAGGGGATCGCCGTTTACTACTCTGTGTTCAGCGAGCTGAAACGCTGGACACGGGACACGGCGAACTCCCCGATCCTGAAGGATCGCCACGGCTACATTCAGGAAGTCAAGCCGTATGCGGAGACCCAGCCGCTCGACGCGGGCGGCTTCGACCCCATCGAGATATACGCCTACTATCTCGGACTCTACATCAACAATATGCATCGCAGCATCTATCTCGACTATATCCTCTCCTTCCCCGTGGGCTATGAGAAGAGCGTACGCGAGCACATCCGCCAGAGCTTTGAGCGCGGTCTCAGAAAGACGCTGCCGAAGGCTCTCCTCGACGATGCGGATATGATGCGCCGTTTCCGCGTGTACGACGGTGCAAATGAGCCCGCTGCGTACGCGATCAGTGCCCTTGAGGCATATGGGCTTGAGCCGAAGCGCGCGGGTGAGGAGGTCGCCTACGGAGTGTTTGACTTCGGCGGCGGCACGACGGACTTTGACTTCGGCGTGGAGTCCGTGCCGGAGAATGGGCGGCGCAAGTTCATCATCGAGCAGTTTGGCTTCGGCAGCGATATGTATCTCGGCGGAGAGAACATCCTCGAGCTTCTTGCCTACGAGGTGTTCAAGGACAATCTGCCCGAGATGCGCCAGCATAAGATCACGTTTGCGCTTCCGCCAGAGAGTGAGACGTTTGCGGGGGCGGAGGCACTCGTGCGCGAGACGCGCGATGCGGCCTCGCATCTCAACAACAAGATCCTCGCCGAGCGTCTGCGCCCCTTCTGGGAGCATGGTGCGGGTTATGAAGAGTTCGCAGCAGGGGATGCGTTCGATACGGAGATGACACTGTTCTCCTCGGAAAAGACGGGGAATGCAGGAAACCGTGCGGATGTCCGCCTGCACATTGATGTGAAAAAGCTCGAGCGCACGCTTGAGAACCGTATACGGCGTGGCGTAGATAACTTCTTCCAAGCGATGGCGGCGGCCTTCAAGGGACGTGATGTACGGCAGGTACATATCTTCCTCGCGGGCAACTCCTGTAAAGCACCCATCGTGCGAAAACTGTTCGATGAGTATATTGCCCGCCAGATCGGCGCTATAACGCCTGCAGCGAAAACGGCGGGCGAGAAAACGGACGGAAAGAAGCAGGAGCATACAAAGTCTGCGATGCAGCGCAAGGACGCTCCCTTCATCCTCTATCTCCCGCTCGGCATGGAGCATGAGGAGAAGGAGATGGGCAAAAAGCTCCTCGATGGTTTTGATCGCTTGCGCACGGGAAAGACGGGCGTGGCATTTGGCCTGCTTCGCTGCCGTAAGGGCGGGAAGGATGTCAAGATCATCAACAAGAATGTCGATGCGCATGACGAGCTGCTGTTCCCGTATTTTCTCGGCAGCCTGAACGAGCATGGCTGCTTCCATGTGGACATCGACGCACGCGTCGACTACGGCGTATGGACCTACTTTACGTATGCGGATGAAGATGAGTTCGAGCTGTACTACACGCAGGAACCGCGTGCCCTCAAGGGGCACATGAAGGCGGCTGAGGTGCGCATGGTGCGGTGTATGATCGACGACAGCGATGTGAGCGACGACGATGATGTCGGTGTCTATATCCGCAAGAAGTCTCCGAATACGATTGAGTATACGGTTGCTGCGGAAAAGGCGCTCATGGCGAAGAACTATAAGGGAACCATCTATACCGTTCGTCTTGGCTGACACCTCGGTGGGGAGGAATGATGCGATGAATCATCTGCCATTTAAGAACTACATGGAGGATGCCGTCGATCACATGCTGAAGCGTCTTGCGCCGCAGTACCCCGACATCTGTATGTGCGATCGGTGCAGGACGGATATGATGATGATTGCCCTCAACAATCTGCCCCCGCGCTACGTGTCAACGCATAAGGGCGATGTTCTGAATCGCGCTGAGGGTATGGAGCTTCAATACGAGGTGGAGGTGCTCACAGAGACGGTGCGCGCAATGCAGATCGTCGATGGACAGCCGCATCATGGCCGTGATGAGGAGGGGCTCTGAGCGTGCCGACAGCTGCAAGAAAACACTCGCGGGGCGTGGCTCTGCGGGTGTTTTCTTGCAGTTGCGCGGCAGCTCTTTTTTTGATAAAATAAAAAGACATGGCAAAAATCTTCGATGTTGTCCGTGTTGTTTTGTGTTTTATCACAGAGAGGATTCTTTCATGTTCGCACAGATCAGGCGCGATATTCGCGTCGTTTTTGAGCGTGATCCGGCGGCGCAGAGCGTGATCGAAGTGGTGCTCTGTTACGGCGGGCTGCATGCCATCTGGCTGCACCGAATTGCCCACGCACTTTTTGTGCGCGGCTGGGTGCTGATCCCGCGCCTGATCTCGAACTTCGGGCGCTTCCTGACGGGGATTGAGATCCACCCGGGAGCGACCATTGGCGAGGGGCTCTTTATCGACCATGGGACAGGCATTGTCATCGGGGAGACGGCGGAGATCGGGCGGAACGTCACGCTCTACCAGGGGGTGACCCTCGGCGGAACAGGCAAAGAAAAGGGAAAGCGCCACCCGACGCTCGGCAACAACGTCGTCGTGGCATCGGGGGCGAAGGTGCTTGGCTCGTTCACGGTGGGCGACCACGCCAAGATCGGTGCGGGCTCTGTCGTCCTGCGTCCCGTTCCCGCACATGCTACTGTGGTCGGCATCCCGGGGCGCATTGTCGTGATGAAGGGACAGCGTGTCCGTACAGAGGCAGAGCTGCTGAGGGCACGCGCCTACTCCATAGACTGTGAGGAGAGTGCCGAGGAAATCGCGAGTGAGCTGGATGTCGACCTCGATCATGACATGCTGCCCGATCCAGAGGCGGAGATGATCGAACAGATGCGTCAGGAGATCGCCGCACTGAAGGCGCGGCTGGATGTCCTTGAAAAGCGTGAATAAGGAGATACGATGATTACTGTTTACAATACAATGACCCGTAAAAAGGAAGAATTTCACCCGCTGCATGAGGGCGAGGTCAGCATTTACTGCTGCGGTGTAACTCCCTATAATGACCCGCACATCGGAAATGCACGCCCCTTTGTGACGTGGGATGTCATACGGCGCTATCTCGCACACAAGGGCTATCGCGTGCGCTACATCCAGAACTTCACCGACGTAGACGATAAGATCATCAATGCGGCAAACCGCGAGGGCGTGACGTGGAAGGATATCTCTGACCGCTACATCGCCGCCTACTTCACGGCGCTGGATGCGCTGAATGTGCAACGTGCCGATGTATTCCCGCGCGTTTCCGAGACGATGGACGACATCATCCGCATGATCGAGACGCTGATTGAGCGCGGCTATGCCTACGTTACGGAGGCGGGCGATGTCTACTACAGCGTCGAGGCATTTGCTCCCTACGGATGCCTCAGCGGACGCACTCTTGACGACATGGAGGCAGGTGCGCGCGTCGAGGTCAACGAGACGAAGCATCATCCGATGGACTTTGCTCTGTGGAAGGCGGCAAAGCCGGGCGAGCCGTCGTGGGACAGCCCGTGGGGGAAGGGACGCCCGGGCTGGCACATCGAGTGCTCGGCGATGTCTGTGAAGTATCTCGGTGAGGCGTTTGATTTCCACGGCGGCGGCAGCGATCTGATCTTCCCGCATCACGAGAACGAGATCGCACAGGCGGATCCGTGCATCGACGCTGACGTGAAATTTGCGCGTTACTGGCTCCACAATGGCTTTATCACCATCGACAACGAGAAAATGTCGAAGTCGAAGAATAATTTCTTCACGGTCAAAGACATTCTGAAGGAATATCCGGGCGAGGTGATCCGCTTCTTCATCCTCCAGACCCATTACCGCAGCCCTCTCGATTTCAGCGACGAGCGACTAAAGGAGGCACAGGCGGCTCTCACACGTCTGAAAGGCGCGAATGACGTGATCGACGAACTCCTGAGACGAGAGGGGACAGCGGACACTGCGGCGGATCTTGCTGCGCAGGCGGAGGTATTTCTGCGCGAATTTGATGCGGCGATGGACGACGATTTCAACACGGCACTGGCGATCAGCCAGATGTTTGGGCTCGCGAAGGAGATCAATCGCTATCATCAGGAGGTCGAGCACGGAGCGGCGTTTGACATGGCGCATTTCCGCATGGCAGCCGAGGCATATCGAAAAATGGCGGGGATCATCGGCATCTTTGAGCAGAATGAGGCAGCTCCCGCAGACGATGGTCTGACCAATGCCGTCATGGACTTTGTTATCTCCCTGCGGCAGGAAGCGCGCGCGGAGAAGAACTGGTCGCTTGCGGATAAGATTCGCGACGGGTTGAAGGAGGCGGGCGTTCTCATCGAGGACACGCCGACCGGTGTGCGCTGGAAGCGGGCGTAACAAGCGCATGAAGTTTGAACGCTTTCAGCAGCTTGTCCGCACGATGTTCCTGCCGGATGGAGACGGGAATCCCGCCGTGCGCTATGACCATGTGGATGCCGCACAGGTGCATCCGCTCGTGCTTGCCTACATTGGCGACGCGTATTTTCATCTCTATGTACGTATGCGCCTCCTCTCGTACGAACAGACGCAGGTGCAGGGGCTGCATGCATTCAGTGCCCAGATTGTCTCGGCGGTCTGGCAGGCACGCGCCTATCGCGGCATCACTGCTATGCTGACCGAGGAGGAGCAGACGATCTACCGCCGTGCACGGAATACGAAGAGCCATGCGCCGCGCAGTGCATCGGTCGCGGATTACCATGCGAGCACAGGCTTTGAGGCACTCCTCGGCAGCCTCTACATCCGCCATGAGACAGAGCGTCTCGAGGAGATTACGGAAGCGGCATTTCAGATTATTGCGAGGGCGATGATGGAGCAGATGCAAGGGGAAAAAAAGCATGGAAATTAAACTGATCTCGAAGACACCGAATTACCTCAAAACCTGCTGGACAGCAGCACGCACCTGCTACAGCGCGGATTCGCCCATTGAACTGCTCACCGAGGAAAAGACGGAGGAGGAGATGCTGCGCCTCCTCACGCGCATTATGACGAGCAAACATCTCTCCGTCGTCGAGCACTGCTCCATGACATTTGCCGTTAAGGATGTGTCGCGTACGCTTCTCGCCCAGTATAGCCGTCATCGTATCGGCGTCTCACTGAGCGTGCAGAGTCAGCGCTATGTCTCGGAGCAATCTGCAAAGCAGATGGACGGCCTCTTTGGGCACGTCGTCCCTCAGACCGTAGCAGAAAACGCGGAGGCGTATGCACGCTATATGGCGTGTATGCAGGAAATCCAAAAGACATACGACGAGCTTCTCACGCTCGGTGTCGCAAAGCAGGATGCGCGCTTTGTCCTGCCGGGCGGGGCGTGTACGAATTTTGTCACAACACTCAATCTGCGCTCCTTTATGGACGTCTATGAAAAGCGCGTCATAACCCCCGGGGCGCAGTGGGAAATCAAAGAGATGATGCTGCGGATGCGTGATCTCATCGTCGCAGAGGAGCCGTGGCTTGAAGCGTTTATCCCGCGCGGCTGATGTCGCAGAAGGTGAATCCGATGAAAGAAAAACATGAACAGCGCACCGCTGTACCGCAGGAGGAAAAGACGCCACCCATCTTGGCGGGACGGCATGCCATCATCGAGGCGATCAAGGCGGGGCGCGGCATCAACCGCATTCTGCTCGCTGACGGCGTGCGCGGCAGCGGCGTCAACGAACTGCGGGGTCTTGCACGTGAGCATGGCATTACGGTGGACACGGTCGGCCGCAGCAAACTCGATACCCTCGTGCCGCAGGATGTACGGCATCAGGGGGCGGTCGCCTATGTCGCGCCCGTCGCCTACGCCGCTGTGGAGGAGATCATTGCGGGAGCACGGGCGCGCGGGGAGGATCCGATCCTCCTGCTCCTCGACGGCATCGAGGATCCGCAGAATCTTGGTGCATTGATTCGTACGGCGGATGCAGCCGGTGTTCACGGGATTCTTCTCCCGCGCCGTCACAGCGTCCCACTGACGGAAACCGTCGCGCGCGTTTCGGCGGGGGCACTCGAATACGTGCCCGTTGCGCGGATCGGCAATATCGCACAGACCATGCGTGCGCTGAAGGAACAGGGCTTTTGGATTGCGGGGGCGGATATGAGGGGCGAGGAAACCTATGACCGTGCCAATCTCACGGGGGCTCTCGTCCTCGTCATCGGCAGTGAGGGACGCGGTATGAGCCGCCTCACGCGTGATCTCTGTGACTTTACCGTGCGTCTGCCTATGGTGGGGAAGATCAACTCCCTCAATGCCTCCGTCGCGGGGGCGATCCTCATGTACGAGGCACAGCGGCAGCGCAGGTCAAAGACTGTGGTGTGACATGGCAATGCAGCGGGAGCCCGCGTACTACCTCATCGACGGCTACAATGTCATCAACGCGTGGCCGGAGCTCATCCGCCTGCGCAGCAACCTCGACGAGGCGTGTGATGTCCTCATCCACATTTTGACGGAGTACGGTGCGTTTGAGAACTATGAGATGACCATCGTCTTTGATGCATTTGCTACGGACGAAGAGGAGCATGCGCTGGAGATCAGCCGCCGTATGCGTGTCATCTATACGGCGACGGGTGAGACGGCGGACAGCTGCATTGAGCGGCTCGCTTACACAGCGGTGCGTATGGGGCGTGAGGTGCATGTCGTCACGTCGGACGGCGCGGAGCAGAGCCTCATCCTTGGGGCAGGAGCGTATCGCATTACCTCACCGGAGCTGAGGCGTTCGGTAAAAAAAGCAAAAAAATTGATGCGTGCGGAGTACATCAGCACGCATACAAAGCCGCTCGGGCGCATCGAAGTGCACGAACGGATCGACCAAGTGACACTGGCGCGGCTCGAAGAACTGCGGCGTAAAAAATAGGGACTGTCGGCGAATGACCTGCCCCCCAAAAAGAGAAACTAATTTTTTGGGGGGCATTGTTATGGCAAAATACAGTACAGAATACAAACATTCCCTCTTTTACCACCGATGCGTCCTGCGCCAGAACGACGGCTGCAGGAGAATGAGCAGGGTGAAGATCTCAAGGCGGCCGAGAAGCATCGTGAGGCAGAGTATCGCCTTTGAGAAGTCGGAGAGTGGTGCGTAGGTAGAGGTCGCACTCACGACTCCAAACGCGGGGCCAATGTTGCCGATGGTCGTGATGGCGACGGCGACAGCGTCGAACGGGAGGAGGCCGTCCATCGCGAGCAGGAATGCTGTGACGAAGATGACGGCGAGGTAGAGAAAGAAGAATGTTCCGACGCGCAGCAGCATTGCGGCGTCGACATGTGCGCCCGTGAGTGTGATGTCCACCACGCGGTTCGGATTTAGTTTTTGGAGGACGACAGCACGTGCGTTGCGCACGAGGAGGATGAGACGAGCCACCTTGATGCCGCTTGCCGTTGAACCCGCGCAGCCACCGATCACCATGAGGAGAAGCAGCACCATCTTGGAGAAGGTCGGCCATGTCTCAAAGTCCGCCGACACAAATCCCGTCGTCGACAGCGAGGTCACCTGAAATACTGCGACACGTGCCGCCATGCCGCCGTCCATCCCCATCGAAAGGATGAGGTTGAGCGCGATGAGGAGCATCGCTGCGAGCATGATGCCGAGATAGGTGCGAAACTCTGCGTTGCGCAGAATGACCGCAGGTCCCTTGACATAGGCACGGTAGTAGAGTGAGAAACTGCCGCCTGCGAGGAACATGAAGAGGGCCGTCCACAGCTCGAATGGGAGATTGTTAAAGTGCATCGTGCTGTCGTCGTAGGTGGAGAATCCACAGGTTCCAATGGTGGACATTGCATGGGCAAGAGCAATACTGAAATCAACGCCGCACAGCATAAAAACAGCCGTTGTTATGACGGTAAAGATTAGATAAATCTTAAAGAGTGCGACGGTCATCTCATGCAGGCGCGGCATGACGCGGTCGAGCGTCGGACCGCTGCCCTCGGCACTGTACATATAGATCGTGCTTGCCCCGGACTGCGGGAGCAGCGCGATAAAGATCACGATGATGCCGAGGCCGCCGATCCACGCCGTCATCATGCGCCAGAAGAGGATGCTGTACGGCACCCCATCGAGTGTGACAAAGACCGTCCCGCCCGTACCGGTAAAGCCTGAGATGCTCTCAAAGAGCGCGTCGAGAAAACCGAGGTAGTGTCCGAGGAGGTAGGGAAGCATCCCAAGAAATGTCCCCGTAAACCAACCAAACGCTGTAATGGCGATCCCCTCGCGTGGGGTCAGATCGTCCGAGGGGCTCCCGTAGCGGCGAAAGGCGATGCCGAAAAAGATGCTGACGAAGACGGACAGTATGAACGCCTCGCGGCTTGCCTCCTTGCCGACGATGGCGAGGACAAGGGGAATCGCGAGCGCTGCCGCCATCGCAAAGGAAAGGCGTGACAGGATATAGTTGACCGTATAGATATTCATAGCGTTCTACCAGTTATGCCCTGTGTCCTTGAACAGCGTACCGATGAAGAGGAAAAAGGAAAAAATCTCGATACGCCCGAGGATCATGAGAAAGGCACAGACGATCTTCGTCCATGCCGGGAGTGCTGCTGTGTCCATGTGTACCAGCCCCGCGACACCTCCCGTCGTTGTGAGACAGGAGACGGTCAGAGCAATCGTCTCGATGGGGGCGAGGTTTGCCAGAGAGATGAGGAGGCTGCCGACCGAAAAGACAGAGGCGAAGAAAAAAGAGAGGACGAGTACCCGTCCGACCGAGTAGATGGGGATCGGCATTCCCCCCTGCCGTACGGCGAATACCATGCGCGGGTGGAGGGTGCGCTGCAGCTCTGTCCACGAGAGCGAGAGCAGGACAAGCAGGCGCGAAATGCGGAAACCGCCTGCCGCCGAGCCCATGCAGCCGCCGATGATGGCGAGAAGTGTCAAGAGCAGTACGGCACCGCCGTGGTCAGGGATCGCTCCTGCGAGCAGCAGCCCGTTCGTGGAGAGAAAGGAAATGGCGTAGAAAAATCCGTGGGCAATAGCATCGATGGGGGAGGATGTGCTGCTCAGCAGGGGCGGCATGGTGAGTACCAATCCAGCGGCAAGAAAGAGCAGGAAAAAGGCGTGCAGCTCCGTGTGGCGCAGCACGTCCACCTCACCGCGTCGGCGCAGGAGCTGTCGGATCGTTAGAAGCGGCAGTGCTGAGAGCAGGGCGCTGAGCCCGCCGGCGAGCATCAGGGATGGTGTCGGCGGCAGGTCGCCCGCCATCGGCCCCGCCCCCGAGGCAGTCGTATAGAGGGCGAGCAGCAGTGCAGAGAAGACCGTGTCGCCCGCCGCGAGATAGAGGAGAGCCGCAGCAATCGTGATGGCGATATAGAGCAGCGTCATCTCGCGCATGGGACGTGTCATGCGATTCCAGAGCGGGCTGAATAGCCGATCCTGCCGTACCGAAAAGTCCACGCCGAAGCAGCCGCCGACGACGGGCTGCACCGTCACAAGGATGACGACAAAGAGCAGACCGCCGAACCAGCTCATCAGTCCGCGCCAGAGGAGGAGCGCAGGCGGCAGATCCTCGGGCAGCGCCGTCAGACCCGTCGTCGTGAGTGCCGAGATACATTCAAAGAAGGTGTTGACCGGCGAGAGATGCAGCCCCGCCAGATGAAAGGGCAGCATGCCGAGCAGCGCGAGGAAAAACCACACAACGAGCAGAAAGAGCATCCCTTCCTGCACCGATAGCTGGCGCATGTGGCTGCGACCCATATTGCCGAACACCATGCCGAGGATAAAGGTCAGTACACTGAGAACGGGAAAAAATCCGGTCGAGGCATCGTCGACGATGATCCCATAGGCAAAGGGGATAAGATAGAGCGGAGCGAAGACGTACGCCGTGCGCCCCATGAGCACCCAAAAGAGATCAAAGCGCATCAGTCATCTCCAAAGTAGGTGAGAGCCTTATTGGCAAAACTCTTCAGGACGAAGAGAATGACACGGTCGCCCGGCTGCAGCTCCGTCATGCCGTTCGGGATCGCCGCTTTCTCTCCGCGCACATAGGCACAGACGAGACATTCGCGCGGGAGCCGTGCATCCATCAGTTTTTTTCCTGCGACGGGAGCACCGGGGCGGACGATCACCTCGAGCGCCTCTGCACGTGCGCCCTCGAGCAGGGTGACGCGCGCCACATCTCCGCCGCGTGCAAAGGCGAGTACCTCACTCGCAGAGAGCAGACGCGCCGAGAGCGCAATGGTCACGCCGACCTTCTCCATGAGATCGATATACTCGTTGCGGTTGACGCGCACCAATGACTTGATGCTGCTGTTTGAGAGATGGCGTGCGAGGAGGGCAAGCATCAGATTCAGCTTGTCGTCCTCCGTCAGACAGACGATGGCATCCGCCTCGGCGATCCCCTCCTGTATCAGGAGATCCATGTCCGTACCGTCGCCGCAGATCGCAAGCCCTGTCGACATCATCCCCGCGAGCAGCTCACAGCGCTCGCGGCTGCGGTCGATCACCTTTACCTGTACCCCTTGGCGCTCGAGCATGAGCGCGAGTGCGCGTCCCGTCCGCCCCGCGCCGATGATGGCGACGCGTGCGAGTTTCTTCGTGTCGCTGGGCACGAGGCTCTGGCTGAACTCCTCGATCCGTTCCTGCAGACCAATGAAGTAGGCATTGTCGCCCGGGAGGAACATATCGTCGCCGTGGGGGATAATCATCCGATGGTCGCGAAAGATCAACCCTGCCAGAACGCCTTGCGGCAGGGTCAAGTCCTTGAGGGGAATGCGCGCAATCGGCGCATGGCGGCGGATGCGTGTCTCGAAGAGCTGCACTTTGCCCTGTGCAAAATCCTCCACATTGAGTGCGGCAGGGGTCATGAGGATGCGGTTGATTTCGTTCGCCGTGATGAGCTCGGGGTTCAGCACGAGATCAATGTCAAAATTTTCCTTGAGATACTTGCCTGTCTCCACCGTGACCTTCATGTCGCGGATACGGGCAATCGTATGACGAATGCCGTGTTTTTTCGCGAGGACACAGGCGACAATGTTCACCTCGTCGCTCTCCGTCACCGCGATGAGAATGTCCGCGCTGTTGATGTCGGGATCGTTCATCGTTATGGGGCTCGCGATATTTGCCTCGACCGTGAGTACGTCGAGCGTCGTCTTTGCTGGCTCCAGCTGCTTTGACACGCCGTCCACCACGACGACATCCATGCCCTCCTCCGAGAGCAGCGAGGCAATACTGTATCCGAGCTGTCCCGCGCCTGCTACTACAATTCGCACATTCCTACCTCCTGCACTCGATAAATCATGGCAAGTATACCACACCGCATGGCATGATGCCATATTTTGACCGATTTCGGCTCTGCAATAAATGCTATGGTCGGTAAAATTTGGAGATTTGCTCATTGAATTGTCGCGAATCGGCTTGACAATGTCGGGCACGACACATAATATAGTAGTGTTGCGAATGGGAAGAGTTTGCGTCAATAGAGAGAATTTGGCAGGCGTGGAGGTGGATGATTGGCAGCGATTACCTATGAGTTGATGCGGAAAGATCCTGCGACGGGAGCGCGTGCCGGTGTCATTCACACACCGCATGGGAGTTTTCCAACTCCGATCTTCATGCCGGTGGGGACGCAGGCGTCCGTCAAGGGGGTTTCACCCGATGAGCTGCGTGATCTCGGCGCGGGGATCATCCTCAGCAATACCTATCATCTCTTCCTGCGCCCCGGAATGGAGCTCGTGCGGGAGGCGGGCGGACTGCATCGTTTCATGCACTGGGACGGTGCGATCCTCACGGACAGCGGTGGATTTCAGGTGTTCAGTCTCGGCGACCTGCGCAAGATCACCGAGGAGGGGGCGGCGTTCCGCTCGCATATTGACGGGGCGAAGAAATTCCTCTCGCCCGAGGTGTCGATGGAGGTGCAGCGCGCACTTGGCTCGGATATCGTCATGGCGTTCGACGAGTGCATTCCGTATCCCGCCGATCATGACTATGCGAAGGCCTCGACGGAGCGCACACAGCGCTGGCTCATCCGCTGCCGCGATGCGATGGCGGGCGCAGAGGGGCAGGGGCTTTTCGGCATCGTGCAGGGTGGGATGTACCGCGACCTGCGCGCATGGCACGCCGCCGCCGTAACGGAGCTCGATCTGCCGGGCTATGCCATCGGTGGGTTGAGTGTCGGCGAGCCGCATGAGCTGATGGAGGAGATCCTCTCCTATACGACAGAGCTTCTGCCAGAGGAGAAACCGCGCTACCTTATGGGCGTCGGAACACCCGACTACCTCCTCACGGGGGTACGGCACGGCATCGACATGTTTGACTGCGTATTCCCGACGCGCGTGGCACGCAACGGCATGGCGATGACATGGACGGGGCGGCTCGTGATGAAGAACGCGGCGTATGCGCATGACCATACCGTCATGGAGGACGGCTGCGGCTGCTATGCCTGCCGCAATGGGTACACGCGTGCGTACATCCGTCACCTCGTACGGGCGCAGGAGATCTTTGGACTGCGGCTGCTCTCCCTGCACAACCTCTACTTCCTGCAGGAGTTCATGCGGCGGATGCGTGCGTCGATTTTGGATGGGACGTTTTTATCGTTTTATCAGGACTTTATGAGTCACTATAGGAAGCACTGATAAAATGAGGTCTGCCAGATTGGCGTAGATTTTTTGTCCGATTGAGGCAGCAAACCGGACGCATAGCGAGGGCTATGTGGAGGATTTGCTAACGAAAAGCGGGCGAAAAAGATGCGTCAAGATGGTTGTGCCGAATTTATCAGTGCTTCCTATAATAGAAATAAGTGAAGGAGTTGTCTTTATGGATGCAGAAATGATGGCACAGCTGAGTTCGTGGGGTCCGATTGTTATACTGGTGCTCTTCTTTTACTTCCTCCTTTACCGCCCGCAGAAGCAGGCACAGAAGAAGCGTGAGGAGATGCTCAGCCGCCTGAAGGTCGGTGATGCGGTCATTACGCTCGGCGGAATGCACGGCAAGATTACGGCGATGGATGAGAAAACCGTTACCCTCAGCGTCGGCGAGAATGTCAGCATCGTCTTTGAGCGCTCTGCGATCAGTGGCGTGAATGAGGGGCAGGAGTAAATCCGCTGTGACGGCAGAGGATTTACGTGCTGAGAAAAAGACGCTGCGGCAGGAGATGCTGAGCCGCCGCCGTACGTTATCACCGGAGCAGCGTGCGCACGCGGGCAGCGTTATCACGGCGCAGGTTCTGCCGGAGCTGAAGCAGGCAGGGACGGTCATGCTCTACGCATCCATGCCGGAGGAGATCGACCTCTTTCCGCTGATGGAGGAGCTGATCTCTGTTGGGAAACGCATTGCTTTGCCCGAGATTACGGGGCGCGGCACGATGGAGGTACGGGAACTGCCTGCCATGGATGCTCTGACCCACGGTGCATTTGATATACCGACGCCTGATCCTGCACGTGGGGCGCGGATTTTGCCTGAGGAGATCGATGTCGTCATCGTCCCTGGTGCAGCGTTTGATGCAGACGGGGGGCGGTTGGGACTGGGCGGCGGATATTATGACCGCTTCCTGCCGCGTGCGACGCATGCGGGACGTCTCGTTCTGGCATTCGATTTCCAGATCGTTCCCGCCGTTCCCATGGCGGCATGGGATGCACGCGTCGATCGGATTCTAACCGAGCGGCGCAGCATAGACTGCCGAAACGGAAGAGTGAAAGAGGGGTAAAGGCTGTTGAGACAACATAGTCTGTTAAAGCTGGTGATTACGGTCGCCGTCATCATCGCAGCTTTTTTCGTGTGCGTTCGGCCACTTGCAAGCTCCATCCGACAGGGGCTTGACCTACAGGGCGGTACGCACGTCGTTCTTGAGGCGGTTGATACGGAGCAGGCGCAGGTCAACGACGATGCGATGAACCGCGTCATTGCGATCATGGAGAAGCGCGTCAATGCACTTGGCCTCACCGAACCGATCATCCAGCGCGAGGGGGAGCGGCGCGTCATCATCGAGCTGCCGGGCGTCAAGGATCCTGATGCGGCAATCAAGACCATCGGCAAGACGGCGATGCTCGAGTTCCGTGATGAGGAGGGAAACACCGTCCTGACCGGTACCGATCTGAAGGATGCACAGGCATCGACGAATCCGCAGACGGGGCAGAACGTCGTCAACCTCGAGTTCTCGGATGAGGGCGCACAGAAATTCGCCGACCTGACGATGAAGAACGTCGGGCGTACGATTGCGATCCTGCTTGACGGAGAGGTGCTCACCGCGCCGAACGTACGCGAGCCGATCCTCGGCGGGCGTGCGGAGATCACGGGACAGAAGACGCTCGAGGAGGCGCAGAACCTCGCCGTCGTCCTGCGCAGCGGTGCGCTGCCCGTGAAGGTCGAGATCATCGAGACGCGCACGGTCGGTCCGACGCTCGGACAGGACTCGAAGGACAAGTCCCAGTTCGCCTTTGCGGTTGGCCTTGGTGCGGTCGTCATCTTCATGATTTTCTTCTACCATTTCTCGGGATTCATCGCCGACGTGGCACTGATGGCATATACGATCATGCTGCTCGGCATCCTCTACCTGATGGATGCAACTCTGACCCTGCCGGGCGTCGCGGGCATCATCCTCTCCATCGGTATGGCAGTGGATGCGAACGTGCTCATCTTTGAGCATTTCAAAGAGGAGTACCAGATCAACGGAAAGTCTCTGCGCCTTTCCATGGACGCGGGGTTCAAGCGTGCATTTACGACGATCTTTGACTCGAATGTCACGACGCTGATCGCGGCGGGCGTGCTCTTCTTCCTCGGGACGGGGACGATACGCGGCTTTGCCATCACGCTCGGCGTCGGCACGATTCTCTCCATGTTCACGGCGATCACGCTGACGCAGTTCATGCTCAAGCTGATGATCAACTCGAAACTGTCAGAGAATCCGCGCCTCTATGGTGCGACGGGCTTCATGCTCGGGGGAAAGAAGGGGGCTGAGAAGAATGCCTAAGTTCGATATCGCAGGACATCGCAAAATATGGTTTCTGATCTCGCTGCTCGTCATTATCCCGGGGATTATCTGCATGTGCGTGCGCGGCTTCAACTTTGGCATCGACTTCACGGGCGGCACGATCATGGATCTGCGCTTTGAGCAGCCTGTGACCTTGCAGGAGGTACGCAGCAGCCTCGCAAAGTACGATCTGGACGGCAGCACGATCCAGTTTGCAGGCGCAGAGGCGGGAATTGATGCCTCTGAGAACGTCATGATCCGCACGATCGACCTCGAGGAGAACCAGCGCAAAGAGGTCATGGCATCACTCACGCAGGATGTCGGTCCCTACACGGTGCTGCGTGAGGAAAAGGTCGGTGCGACCATCGGCGGCGAGCTGATCACGAATGCCGTGCTTGCACTCGTGATCTCATGGGCACTCATCATCCTCTATGTCGCATATCGCTTTGAGTGGCGTTTTGGTGTGTCGGCAGTGCTCGCGCTCATCCATGACATCATCATCGTCATGGCTGTCTTTTCGTTCACGCAGCGGCAGATTGACTCCTCGTTTATCGCCGCTCTGCTGACGATTGTCGGATACTCCATCAATGATACCATCGTTATCTTTGACCGTATCCGTGAGAATCTGAAACTGCATTTCCGCCGCGGCGGGGATGTGAACGAGCTGGTCAACCGTTCCATCTATCAGACGCTGACCCGCTCGCTCTATACGGTGTTCACCGTGCTGTTCACGACGTTCGCCCTGTATTGGTTCGGCGGTGAGACGACGAAGGACTTTGCCTTTGCCCTGCTCATCGGCTTTGCGGTCGGCTGCTATTCCTCCATCTTCATTGCGAGCCAGCTCTGGATTGAACTGCGCAATCGGACGGAGCATCGCCGCCCCGCGGTAAAACCTGCAGCGGCGGAGTGATTTCATAGGGAAAGAGCCTGCTTGGGTCGCTGAGCAGGCTCTTTTGATGAGGTGGGAAGAGGAGGAGAAAAACGTGCTGAAAGAATGGATCGTTGCACAGCATACGGACGAGGGGGACGCGCTCGCCGCAGAGATCGGCGTCACGCCCATCATCGGACAGCTCCTCTGGCAGCGCGGCATCCGCACGGCAGAGGAAGCGCGCGCCTTTCTCCACCCTGCGGATACGCCGTTTCATGATCCCTTTCTCATGGCGGATATGGAGCGCGGGGCGGAGCGCGTCCTGCGTGCCGTCCGCCGTGGCGAGCCGATCGTGATCTACGGGGACTACGACGTGGACGGCATGACGGCAACCGCCCTCCTGATGCGGAGCATCCGCGCGCTGGGGGGGAATGTCTCCTACTATATTCCGAACCGTTTCACGGAGGGCTACGGACTGAACGCAGATGCTCTGCAGCAGATCGCAGAGGAGGGCTGCCGTCTCCTTGTGACGGTGGACTGCGGTATCGCCTCGGTGGATACTGTGGCAGAGGCGACGGGCGATATGGACCTCGTCATCACGGATCATCATCTGCCGGGGCAGACGCTCCCGCCTGCCTATGCCGTGATGAATCCGCATCGCGCGGACTGCGCCTATCCGGAGAAGAATCTTGCGGGTGTCGGTGTCGCGTTTAAGCTCGTTCAGGCACTTTGGCAGATGGAGGGAAAGGAGCTCTTCGCAGAGCATCTGGACATTGCGGCACTTGGCACGGTCGCCGATCTTGTGCCGCTCGTCGGCGAGAACCGAAAAATCGTGCAGATGGGACTGCAGCAGATGGCAGAGCACCCCTGTGTCGGCATACGCGCTCTCATCGAGGTCGCGGGACTGGGGGACAAGAGCATCAACACGGGGCAGGTCGGATTCCAGCTTGCTCCGCGTCTCAATGCGGCAGGCCGTATTGAGACAGCGCGTCATGGGGCAGAGCTCCTTCTGACTGAGGATACGGCGTGTGCCGCCCGCATGGCAGGGGAGCTGAATGCACTCAATACGGAGCGGCGCGATCTAGAGCAGGACATCCTAGCGGAGGCGGAGCTGCAGCTGTCGGATTTCACTCCCGATGTTCCTGCCATCGTCGTGGCAGGAGAGGAATGGAACGCGGGCGTGATCGGCATCGTGGCATCCCGCCTCGTCGAAAAATATTATCGCCCGAGCATTGTTCTCACGCGTCGTGACGATGTCTATAAGGGCTCGTGCCGCAGCATCGCGGGACTGCATCTCTACGAGGCACTTTCCGCCTGTCGTGACACACTCATCCAGTTCGGCGGACACGCAATGGCGGCGGGATTGACACTTTCCTGTGAACGTCTCCCGGACTTTCGCCGTGCCTTTTCGGAGGCGGTGTGCACCAGACTGACCGCGCAGGACTTTATCCCGAAGGTCGCCATTTCGGCCCTTGTCGCTCCCGCGGACTGGACCATCGAGGCAGTGGAGGAGCTGGCTCTGCTGGAGCCGTACGGGATGGGAAATCCGCGCCCGATTTTCGGCGTGCGGAACGTCCGCCCACAGAAGGCATCGTCCATCGGTGCGGAGGGAAAGCATCTGCGCATGGACATCGGCACGCAGGGGCATTCTATCACAGCTCTTTACTGGAACGCGGGCGATCTTGCGACGGTGCTGACGGAGGAGGACAGCGACATCGCCTATACGCCGAGCATCAACGAGTGGCAGGGCGAACGCTCCGTGCAGTGCATGGTGGATACTGTCACGCCCGCCGCTCACGAGCGTATCTTTCCGGAGCGGGAACTGCTGCGCAGGATCTATGCCTTCCTGCGTGCTCTTGCGGCGGAGGATGGGACGATACGGGGGAGTGCACCGGTGCTTACCCACCGCTTTTCGTACATGATGGAACACATCTCGCACGACACGATGGACTGCGCCCTGCAGATATTTTTGGAGCTCGGCGTGCTGAATGTATCGCCTGAGGGGTGGAATTTTATTCCGCCGCAGGGTAAAATGGAGCTGATGGATGCACCGACCTATCGTCGGCATCACGAGAGAAAGGGGGCGGCAGCAGATGTCGGATGAACTGAAACCCGTGACACTCGATATGATCTTGGAGAAGATTGCCGCATATCAGCCGAACGCGGATATCAATAAAATCGTACGCGCCTATGAGTTTGCGGCGAACGCCCATCGGGGACAGGAACGTGTCTCGGGCGAGCCGTATATCGTCCACCCCATGCACGTCGCCTATATCCTTACGACACTCCATCTTGACGATGAGACGATATGCGCTGCATTCCTGCACGATGTGGTGGAGGACACACAGACCACCCTCGAGGAGATCGAGGAGGTGTTCGGCAAGAACGTCATGACGCTCATCGACGGCGTGACGAAACTCGGGCGCATTGAGTCCATGTCCAAGGAGGACGTCAAACTCGAGAACTACCGCAAGATGTTTCTCGCTATGGCGAAGGACATCCGCGTCATCATGATAAAGCTCGCCGATCGCCTGCACAATATGCGTACGCTGAAGTATATGCGCGAGGACAAACGCCAGCGCATCGCGCGGGAGACACTCGAAGTCTATGCGCCGCTCGCCAACCGCCTCGGCATCTCCGGCATCAAGGCAGAGCTCGAGGATCTCTGCCTGCGGTACTTGGAGCCGGAGGCATACTATACTCTGGTGGAGGAGGTAAAGCAGAAGCGGCGTGAGCGGCAGGAATTCATTCAGGATGCCGTTCAAAAAATCCGTGCTCAGCTTGAGGCGGCGGGCATCGAGGCGGAGATCAAGGGGCGCGCGAAGCATTTTTACAGCATCTATCGCAAGATGAAGCGGGACAATAAGAGCATCAATGAGATCTACGACCTCTCAGCCGTGCGCGTCCTCGTCTCGACGGTCAAGGACTGCTATGGCGTGCTCGGCGTCATCCACGCGATGTGGAAGCCGATCCCGGGGCGGTTCAAGGACTATATTGCCATGCCGAAGTCAAACGGCTATCAGTCCCTACATACGACCGTCATGACGGAGGGGGATCCGCTCGAGATCCAGATCCGCACCAAGGCGATGCATCAGATCTCCGAGTTCGGCATCGCGGCGCACTGGAAGTACAAGGAGGCGGGGCGAAGCGTCGGCGCGGGTGATGAGAACGATCAAAAGATGTCGTGGCTGCGTCAGATGGTCAGCCTCCAGAAGGAATACGACGATCCGAAGGAATTCTTTGAGGCGCTGAAGCTCGACGTATTCTCCGACGAGGTCTTTGTCTTTACGCCGCGCGGCGATGTCATCGACCTGCCGAAAGGCTCGAACCCCATCGACTTTGCCTATCACATCCACACGGAGATCGGGCATCACTGCGTCGGCGCAAAGGTCAATGGAAAGATCGTGCCGCTTGAATACAAGCTGAAGAACGGCGACATCGTCTCCATCGTCACGAACAAGGCGAGCGGCGGGCCGAGCCCCGACTGGCTGAACACCGTTGCCTCCTCGGCGACGCGCGGCAAGATACGCGCATGGTTCAAACGGGAGAACCGCGAGGCGAACGTCGAGCGCGGCATGACCCTCATCCGTGACGAGGCAAAGCGGCTCGGCTATGCGGCAAAGGAGCTCATGACCGATGGACGACTTGCCAAGGTCGCGGAAAAGCTCAATGTGCAGAGCGAGGACGATCTGCTCGCCGCACTCGGCTACGGCGGTGTCAGCCTGCGCGGAGCGATGACGAAGCTGATAGAGCTCTATCAGCAGGCGATCAAGGACAGCACACCGCCAGAGGTCTCGCAGATGCTCTCGGAGCTCAAGGCGCCACGCCGCGGCAAGCGGAAAAAGGCAAGTCATGGCGTCCTCGTCGAAGGGGAGGGCGGCTACCTCGTGCGCCTCGCGCGCTGCTGCAACCCTGTCCCGGGCGACCCGATCACGGGCTACATCACGCGCGGACGCGGCGTCTCCGTGCATCGCTCCGACTGCCCGAACGTCCTCAACGACACCGAGTTTACGCGCATGATTGAGGTGAGCTGGGACATCGGTCTAGACAAGGAGTACACCGTTGGCATTGAGATCATCTGCAACGACCGCAACGGGATGCTCTCCGAGATCCTCGCCGTGCCGTCTGAGATGAAGATCAACATCCAGACCATCAACGCCACACCGAACCGCCGCAATAAAACCTCCACCGTCCAGCTTGGACTCAGCGTCAGCAACATCGACCAGATCGAGCGGGTCATGACGCGCGTCCGCCAGCTCAAGGACGTCTACCGCGTCACGCGCACCCTCGGCGCAGGCGCATCCGGCGGAGAATAGGGGGCTCTGGGCTGCAGGCGTTGCGTGGACAAAATATACGCTAAGCATACGCGGCTGAAATGATCGGTATGCCCAAGGTATCTTGCATTGGGCATTTGTGCGTGCCTATGCAGCAGAGATGGACTGGAAGGAGGTGTATCTTGCTCGTCGGAATACAGGATGAGATTCTGCGGCTGCACGCGAAGGGCTTGCTTGCCCCGCTTCTCGCGGATAAGACGACCAAACGGAATATCATTTGGGCGACCGATGCCTATCGTGCGCTCGGCTTCCCCTACGAGCAGACGCAGGAAATCCGACCCGCGCTCATCACGGGAGAGCACTCGGATGTGATCAAGACGCGTGCACGCAAAGAGATGGAGCAGCAGAGTGAACGGACACGCCGCCATGCGGAGGTGTTTACCCCGCTATTCATCTGCCGCAGGATGATTGCAGAGGCGGATGCGGTGTACTTCGGCGGGGACGATCCGTTCATGAAGGATGGTGTTCCTGCGGAGCGCGTCAGCTTTCCTCGGCGGAGGAAATGGCAGCACTATGTCGATGCGCGGCGGCTTGAGATTACCTGCGGCGAGGCACCGTATCTCGTGCACCGCTACGATCTCGCGACGATGGAGAGCGTCCCTCTCGCCGAGCGGCAGGGCATCCTTGACCGCAAGCTGCGCGTGGTGACGGAGAATGCCGCCGATGAAGCGGAGTGGATGCGGTGGGCTCTGCGTGCCTATCAGGCGACCTACGGCTACGAGTTCCAAGGGGACAATCTGCTGATTGCGCGCGTCAATCTCCTCATGACATTCGAGGAATATCTGCGTGCACGATGGCGGCGCAAACCGACGGAGCACGAATACCGTGCGATTGTGCGGACGATCGTCTGGAATCTCTGGCAGATGGACGGGATGCGCGGGACGACTCCCTGTGTGTCGGCAGAACATGAGCCGATGGAGCTGCCACTCTTTGAGCTGCCCGAGGAGGTCGAGGAGTTCAGTCTCTTTCCTGCACACAGAGAGGAAGCACCGCCCGTCCGCATCTATGACTGGCGGCGGCAGAGCGGACTGGAGTATCGTAGAGTGAATACGGGGGGAAGAACAATGAAGTTTGATTTTGTGATTGGAAATCCGCCGTATCAGGATGGAGATTCTGAAGCCAGTAGAAAACCTCCTGTATATAACTTGTTCATGGATGCGGCATTCAAAATTTCGGATAGAGTAGAACTTATTACCCCTGCGCGTTTCCTTTTTGAAGCAGGGAATACTCCTAAAGCATGGAATCGAAAAATGTTGCAAGACCCCCATTTTAAGGTTTTGATTTATGAATCGGATGCAAGCAAAATATTCCCGAATACTGATATTAAGGAATCACTGATAAATAGTGGATAATCATAGCCAGCTGATCCGCAGACACA
>CAUTTS010000020.1:0-29300 GCA_963541465.1 uncultured Selenomonas sp. | reverse complement strand
AAGGAGGAGACACTGCGTCTCATCGAGCGGTACCCGACCCCGTTTCATCTCTACGACGAGGCAAAGATCCGTGCGAATTTTCGCCGTCTGCGCGAGACCTTCGCATGGGCGCCGAGCTTTCGCGAACACTTCGCCGTAAAGGCACTGCCGAACCCGCGCATCGTGCAGCTCCTGCACGAGGACGGCGCGGGCACGGACTGCAGCAGCACGCCCGAACTCATCATCTCTGCGGCGGCGGGCGTCAAGGGCGAGGAGATCATGCTCACCTCGAACGATACGCCGTATGAGGAGTTCCAGAAGGCGATCGAGCTCGGTGCCGTCATCAATCTCGATGACCTCAGTCACCTTGACTACATGGCGAAGCACGCCGGCTTGCCGAACCTCCTCTGCTTCCGCTACAACCCCGGGAATCTCGTCGAGGGCAACGACATCATCGGCAAACCCGTCGAGGCGAAGTACGGGCTCACGCGTGAGCAGATGTTCGAGGGCTATCGCCGTGCCCTTGAGATGGGCGTGAAGCGGTTCGGCGTGCATACGATGGTGATCTCTGCCGAGCTGCGCACGGAGGCATTCCTTCTCACGGCGCGCCTCATGTTCGAGCTGGCGGCAGAGCTGAAGGAAAAGCTCTGCATCCACGTCGAATTCGTCAACCTCGGCGGCGGCTTCGGCATCCCGTACCGTCCTGAGCAGGACGGCATCGACTACGACGCCGTCGGCGCGGGCATCGAAAAGCTCTACCATGAGATCATGCGTCCCGCCGGGCTCGGCGACGTCGGCATCCGCACGGAGAGTGCGCGCGGCATCACGGGCGATGCGGGCTGGCTCGTCTCCACCGTACTCCACGAAAAGGACACGTATAAGAAGTACATCGGGCTCGACTCCTGCATGGCGAACCTCATGCGTCCTGCGATCTACGGTGCCTATCATCACATCACCATCCTCGGCAAGGAGAACGCACCCGCCGATCACGTCTACGATGTGACGGGTTCGCTTTGCGAGAACAACGACAAATTTGCCATTGACCGCGCCCTGCCGAAGATCGACATCGGCGACATCCTCATCATCCACGATACGGGGGCGCACGGCAGCGCGATGGGATTCAACTACAATGCAAAGCTCCACTGCGCGGAGCTCCTGCGCCGCATGGATGGCTCCATCGAGCTGATCCGACGCCCGCAGACCATCGACGACTATTTCGCCACGCTGAAATACGAGGGGTCACTGATCAAGTAATTTCAGACACATAAAAGTGCTTGTTGTATGCGCGTCACTTCCCACGTTAGCGGTCAACGTCCACCAATAGCCTTCCCCGTTATCCACGGGGAAGGGGCACAAAAAAAGCTGCTGCACGAAATTCGATGCTTCGTGCAGCAGTCTTTTTATGTAAATATTTCTCTCGATGCGTTAGCGCAGCACCATGCTCAGGAGGGCGATCTCGATCATGGCGGCGATGCCGAGGACGAGCGTGCCCATCGTCTGGACGCGGTAGCCCTGATCGGGGGTGAGGCCGCTGAACTCGGAGACGACCCAGAAGTACGAGTCATTCGCGTGGGAGACCGTCATAGCCCCTGCACCGATCGCCATGCAGACGAGCGTCGCCTGCAGCGGCGTATCGAAGCCGAGGACCGTGAGCAGCGGGGCAATGATGCCCGCCGTCGTAATCATAGCGACGGTCGAGGAGCCCTGCGCCGTCTTGAGCACCGCAGCGAGCAGGAACGGGAAGAAGATCCCCATCCCGCCGAACACATCCGCGTGCGCCGAGATGTATTTCACCATGTCGGAGGTCGCGATCACCTTGCCGAGCACACCGCCCGCCGCCGTGATGAAAAGAATGGGGCCGACGGTCATGAGACTGTCGTTGCAGATGGAATAGAACTCCTCCGACCGTCCGACGGAGAAGAGCTGCAGCGTTGCGAACGCCATGCCGACGCCGAGGGCGATGATCGGCGTGCCGAGGAACTTGATGATCTCGCCGGAGAGACCAGTCACGCCCGACATGGTGACAATGGAGGACAGTGCCATGAGCGCAATGGGGACGATGATCGGGGCAAGCGTGCTGAACCCGGAGGGGAGCTTGCCGTAGGAGGCGATGAGCGCCGTATAGCTCTTCGTCACCTCATCGGGCTGCGCCTCGTCCTTCGACTGTACCTTGGTGCCGATCCAGCGCGCATAGAAGTAGCCTGCGATCAGCGGGAAGACCGAGCAGAGGAGACCGAGCCCAATCACCTGCAGGAGATAGTCGCCGATGCCGAGCGTGCTCGCCGCAGCGATCGGCCCCGGTGTTGGCGGGATAAAAACGTGCGAGATAAAGAGACCGGCACTCAGCGCAAACGCCATGGAAACCGCCGAGGCTCCTGTGCGGCGGACGAGTGCCTTGCGGATGGGGTTCAGAATAACGAAGCCCGAGTCGCAGAACACGGGGATGGAGACGACCCAGCCCATGAGCTGAACGGCGACGACAGGCTTGCTCTTGCCGACGAGACGGATCATCATATCCGCCAGCTTCAGCGCACCGCCTGTTTTCTCCAACACCGTGCCGATCATCGCCCCGAGAATGATGACGATGCCGATGCTTGTGAACGTCCCCGAGAAGCCCTGCCCGATCACGGTCGCAAGACCGTGCTGAACACTGCCGTCCGCGAGCTTATGATCGACGAGCGGGATGCCTGCAACGAGCCCGAGGGCAAGGGAGACAAGCATGATGGAGATAAACGGATGAATGCGCAGCTTTGAGATCATGACGATCATGATGACGATCGCCAGCCAAAAAGCGAAGATCAATGGCAATCCGGTCATGGCAATACCTCCTTGCGGCGGAAAAGCGATGGACGCATTTCCGTCAAAACGAAAGATCCGTGCTTCTCCTATTTTAATCCCGTTCAAAAATTTTGGCAAGTGTGAAGAAAGAAAAAGCGGACGCAAATCCACGCGTCCGCTGGTAGTTTACTATTCTTTTGCCGTGATTCCGAGGATTTTGTCCAGTTTTTCGCGGTCATAACTGAGGGCGAAGTCCTTACCGTCCGCCGTCGTCACGGGGACGATGGTATCGCCGGAGAGCGCCTTGCACTCCGCGAGGGCGGCAGGGTCGTGCTCGATATTGTGCTCCTCGTAGGGGATGCCGCGATAGTTCAGGTAGCGTTTCACCTTCGTGCACCACGGGCAAACCGTGATGGAGTAAACCTTTACCATGGAGCCCTCCTTATGCGCCGATGAGCTTGTCGATGGCGGGCTGGTCAAAGCCTCGCACGTACTCTCCGCTGTCGGCGAGGATGACGGGGCATGCGCCCTCGCCTGTGAGTTTTACGAGCTCGTCGTAGGCGGCGGGCTCCTTTTCAATATCGCGCACCTTGTAGGCGACGCCCTTCTTGTCGAGATACTTCTTTGCCTTCGTGCACCACGGGCACGCGTCGAATGAAAAAACCTGAATCATGGGAATTCCTCCTTGCTGTTTGTATCGAATAGCGCGTTGCTTCTGAACGCCCCTATCGGCTCACTGTGGTAATCCCGCGAGATACTTCTCCGCGTGGAGAGCGGCCGTCGTGCCGTCGGCGGCGGCGGTCGTCAGCTGGTGGATCTCCTTGACGCGGATATCGCCGGCGGCAAAGACTCCCGGGATCTCCGTGCGGCAGTCCTCACCCGCCGGGATGTAGCCCGCCTCCGTGAGGGCGAGCTGCCCCTTGAAGAGCTCTGTGTTCGGGATGACGCCGATGTTGACGAAAATCGCATCGACCGGCAGCGTCTCCTTCGCGCCCGTATCCTTGTGCAGGAGATCGACGGACGTGAGACGATCCTCGCCATTCAGATGCGTGATCTCCGTCTCGAGCATGACCGTCACCTTTGGATTGGCATAGAGCGCATCCTGTGAGGACTTATCCGCGCGCAGCTGGGAGCGGTGGATGAGGTAGAGATGCTTGGCGTACTTCGTGAGGAAGTTTGCTGCATCGACCGCCGCGTTGCCGCCGCCCATGACGGAGATCACCTTGTCCTGATACGTGTGCCCATCGCACAGCTCGCAGTAGTGTACGCCGCGGTTGAAGTAGTGAGGCTCCTGCGGCAGGGGGAGCTTGCGGCGGTTCATGCCCGAAGCGATGATGATGACGGGCGTCTCGTAGACGCGCGTCTCGGTCTCCACGATCTTCGGCGTACTCTTTAGATCAACGCGTTCAATGCGGTCGAACTCGTCGATCTCCGCACCGAAATGCATCGCCTGCTTTTCAAGCGTGCCGATCAGCTCCATCCCGCTCACGCGCTCGAAGCCCGGGAAGTTCTCAATATCCGCCGCCGTGGCGATCTGACCGCCGACGAGCGCGTTCTCGAGGACGAGCGTCTTGAGATTCATGCGCCCTGCATAGAGCGCGGCAGTCAGCCCCGCCATGCCGGCGCCGATGATGATAATATCCTTTTCGATATGTTCTTTTGCCATAGGTTCATCTCCCTGTGATCCACGATATTGACCTTTTGATTTATTATAGCATGGATGTCAATAGAGTATTTCTGTTTTTGGAGAGTTGTTGTTAAAAAATAACACAAAAATAGCCCACACTCCACTGTGGACTATCTTTGCTGTGTATTATATTTTAGGAGAGCTTTGGAAACATCCGAGGATATTTCCTCAACGAAAGCTTGTATAGAATATATCACACATGAGAAAGAAAATCAATAGGTTTTTGAGAAAAATTTTCAATATTTTTTTTAACCAAAGACGCCGTCATTTCTCAGCTGCATCGAGAGAGGTGAGCGGCGTCCCTGCAGGGCTCTCAGCGAGTCGCTGCAGGAGCAGGGCGTAGAGTGCCTCGATGGGGAGTGTGCCGCCCGAGAGTGCGCCGAGTGCTGCTGCCCGCACGCCGACCTCATAGCGGTGGATGTCCGCGCCGCCCTCTATGCACTGCGTTGTGAGGACGACGGTGCAGCCTGCTTCGCGTGCCAGCTGCAGGGCGGGGAGAAAACTCTCCTCCGCATCTCCTGTGGGGACGCTGCCGAGGCCGTAGCCCTCGATGATGATGCCGCGGCAGCCTGCCTTGATGCAGGATGTGACGGCATCGGGGGACATCCCCGGGTAGAGACGGAGGACGGCGACGCGCCGCTCCAGTGTCCCGTGCAGACAGAAGGGGGCGGTTGGCGGGACGGGCGCGGCATCGAGGTCGATCTCTGCACGCCCGATGCTGCGGAAGGCATCGTCGGCGAGGGAGTGAATTTTCTTTGCGGCGTTGCCGTGCATGATGCGTCCGCCGAACGCGATCATGACGCCCGCATGTCCGCTGAGCACGGCACGTGCGGCGAGGCGCAGATTTGCCTCCGCATCCGAGCCTGCCGTGCCGAGCGGTCGCTGCGCCCCCGTGAGGACGACAGGACGGTCGATATGCTCAAGCATATAGTAAAGGGCGGCGGCGGTGTACGCCATGGTATCCGTGCCGTGGGAGATGATGATGCCGTCGTGTGCCTGACGGCAGTCGGCGACGCACCGGGCGATCTGCTCCCAGTGCGGTGGGGCAATGTTGGTCGAGTCGAGGGAGAGGAGGTCGAGTGTCTCCACTGCGGCGTCTTTCACGCCCATTGCGGCACGCAGGTCGTCTGCGGAGAGTGCGGGACGCAGACCGTGTTCCGTTTCCCGCGAAGCAATGGTGCCGCCCGTGGCGATCAGCAGAATTTTTTTCATGAATGCAGCTCCTTTTTCTCGCGGCGTCGTGAACGGTAGTCCATCCACATGTGGTGCAGGGTCATGAGCGGGTGATGCAGGAGCATCCGAGGCCCGCTCCAGCGCATCACCTCACGGACTTTCTCCCGCATCTCATGGCTGTAGCAGTGGACGGGACAGACGGAGCAGAACGACTTGACGTCCATGCGCGGGCACGCTGCGATACGGCTGCGGGCATAGGTGAGGAGGCGACGGCAGTCGGGACAGAGCGAGGGTTCGCCCTCAGATGCGGCACAGCGATTTGCGTGGTGCTTGCCGCGGCAGTAGATGCCGATGATCGTCTCCATGACCTCCATTTCGAGCTGCCGTTTCTTCTCTGTATCCATCGTTCCTCCCTTGTGTGTGAAAGAAAACAGCCGGTGCTTGCGTATGGGCGCATGGCAGCCGGCTACTTTTTCCGCGGTATTCTGCGGAGCGGAACATCGCCTCGATTATGCGATCGTGAGGGTGTCGCCAACCATGACGCGCGGAAGCCCGCTACCGACGAGGAGAAACTCGCCGGGCTGGGCGATGGCCTCGCTGCCCTCCTCGACAAAATGAAGGGTCACATGTCCACTCTCACGCAGATTTGCATTTGCCTCTGCTCCGACACCTGAAACCGTGTAGGTACGCTCTGCGATGGTCAGGCGATCCCCTGCACAGATATCGGCATTCAGTGCCCCCTTCGTATGTGAGACGACGACGTCTTCGTAGGAGTAATGCACGTCCTTGTCGAAGATGATGAGGCTGCGTCGGTTCTTCAGCAGGTCGAGTGCAAAATTTCCGATGGCGGTGAATGTAACGCTGTACTTCATAGAAAATCTCCCCCTTTATGACACTAATCCTACGCTTATCTTACTTCTTTGTGTGGGGAATGGCAAGAGAGTTCCGCTGTGTACTTATCCGTGTGCGTGCTTCTTTGCTTCCTGTGCCTTCAAAAATTTTTCAAGCAGATCCATTTTGTGCTCCATTTTGTGGACGAATTCACGCGCGGCGGCGCGATCCGCTTCGTTTGGATGCGCGGCGGCACGCACCCAGCGCTCCTGCGCCTCGGGGCTGTTGTGGGTGTCGTCGGGATCGGATTTCTTTCGGCGCTCGATGAGGGCGGGCGCGAGCTTGCCCTGCGCGGAGAACGTGCCGAGGATTTCGCAGCCCTCCCCGAGGAGGTAGGCGGCACGCGTAAAGGAGGTGACGGCATGCTCCGAGCCGACGTCCGTTCCGTGCGTCTGGAAGAGGACGACGCGCGCACCCGCGACCTGCGGCAGGTATGCCTTCATGCGGTCGTCGGGGCCGCCGCGCCGTATCCAGTAGCCGAGGGCGACGACCTCATAGGAGGAGAGATCGGTCGGCGGGGTCTGGATGGGGAAGAGGTCAGCCTTTGCCGTCTCGGCGATCTCCTCGGCAATCGTTTTGGTGTTTCCAGAGGCGGACGAATAGATAACGGCCCATTTTCTCATGTGACAATACTCCTTTACATTTCCCTGCGGTTTGCTAGAATGATAGCTGTTGGAATTATTACAGCATACTTTTGCGTATTGTGCAAGGAAATCAATCACAGGAGGCACTATGAGATGAAATATGAGATACGCCATGCGGCGGCACTGCTCTCGACGGGACATGGGATGGTGGATTTCTATGGAAACTTTCTGCCCATCCTGCTCCCGCTTCTCATGACGCAGTTTGGCCTGTCCCTGACGATGTGCGGCGTGCTCGTCATGGTCTCGTCGGTGACGACGAATATGCTCCAGCCCGTCATTGGCTGCGTGATGGATCGGCGGAATTTCAGCCCGCTTCTTCCGTGGCTCGTGCCTGCCGCCGCTGCTCCCATGTGTCTGGTGGGGTACGTATCGCAGCCGGCACTTCTCTTCCTCGTCGTCGCCGTGACGGGCATCGCTGTTGCGGCGTATCATCCGCTCTCCTCCATGCTCATCGGACGGACGGCGGCAGAGGGGCGCGGAAACGGGATGATGAGCTACTTCATCGCAGGGGGGAACGCGGGCATGGCGTTTGTCCCGCTGATTCTTGTCTCCTTCCTCGACTGTTTTCCGCTGCGTGCTCTGCCTCTTTTGCTTCTCCCGACGCTCCTGATCGCTGTGCTGTTTCTGCGCTCGGGGCTCTGCGCTGTCTCCAGTCTACCCGAACACACACCCGCACATCCGTCGAAGCTCTCGCACGTTCTCTTTGCCCGCACGACGATCACGCTGAATCTCGCGATGGGGCTGCGCTGCTGGACGCACGGTGCATTCGGCACGTTCCTCCCGCTCCTCCTCGTCCGCAGCGGTGAGGATACGCATGCAGCGGGGCTCTTTCTCATGATTTTCATGGTCGGCGGCATGGTCGGCGGACTCGTCGGCGGCAACCTCGCCGATTCGCTTTCGGGGCGCAGAATCATCGTGGGGGCGCTCCTCCTCGGCATCCTGCCGTCTGCCTACTACTTCACCCATGTCAGCGCGGACGTACTGGGCGGTGCCGCTCTCTTTGCAGCGGGCTTTATGCTGATGGCGCCGCAGCCGAGCTCAATCATCTGGGCACAGAAGGCACTCCCCGAGAACGCGGGCATGGCGTCGGGGATGATGCTCGGTATGTCGTTTGGCCTCGGCAGCCTTGGCGTCGCGGCGACGGCGGCACTCGGCGACCAGATCGGGCTCGCACCGGCGCTCCTCGTCTCCGTTCTTGCCCTGCCGCTCGCGGCCGTCCTTGCCTATCTGACCCCGGAGCCGGAGCTGGGCCAGCAGGCGTGATGTGAACGCCGCAAGGGCTTCTGTGCATGGGGGCATCGGCAGTACGTCGAAGCAAACCTTAACGGCCGTTTGCGTAACGAGGTGTTTGCGTGAAGTACGGCGAATGCCTTTTTGCTATATTACTTCATTATGGTTTCCATAAAAAACAACAATGCTTTCTATTACTTGAAAAGTGACTTCGATGCGCGTATGATAGGGGCATTGGAAGGGGATTTTTCCAAAGGAGGCATATATCATGCTGCATAGTAAAAATTGGGATGGGTTTACGGGCGGCGTCTGGCAGGAGGAGGTCAATGTTCGTGACTTCATCCAGCGCAACTACACGCCGTACGATGGCGACGAGAGCTTTCTCGCGCCACCGACAGACGCGACGAACCGCCTGTGGGCGCGCGTGCAGGAACTACAGAAGGAGGAGCGCGCAAAGGGCGGCGTCCTCGACATGGAGACGGAGGTCGTCTCTGGCCTGACGGCATACGGTCCCGGCTACATCGACCCTGCGCTGAAAGACCTCGAAAAAGTCGTCGGACTGCAGACGGACAAGCCCCTCAAGCAGGCGTTCATGCCCTACGGCGGCATCCGCATGGCAGAGGAGGCACTCGAGAACTACGGCTATAAGGTCAGCCCGAAGCTCCACGAGGTCTTTACGAAATATCACAAGACGCACAATGCGGCGGTCTTTGACGCCTACACGGAGGAAATCCGCGCGGCACGCCGCAGCCACATCATCACGGGACTGCCCGACACCTACGGACGCGGGCGCATCGTGGGCGACTACCGCCGCGTTGCGCTCTACGGCATCGATCATCTCATCGCATTCAAGCAGGGCGATCTCCTCAACTACGGCGACGGGGTCATGACGAACGATGTCATCCAGCAGCGTGAGGAGGTCGCAGAGCAGATCCGCGCGCTGAAGGGCATGAAGGAGATGGCGGCGAGCTACGGCTTTGACATCTCACAGCCCGCGAAGGACGCACGCGAGGCGGTGCAGTGGCTTTACTTTGCCTACCTCGCAGCGATCAAGACGCAGAACGGCGCAGCGATGAGCGTCGGGCGCATCTCGACGTTCCTCGACATCTACATCCAGCGCGACCTCGCGCGCGGCACGCTCTCCGAGACGGAGGCACAGGAGCTCATCGACCACATCGTGCTGAAATTCCGCATGGTGAAGTTTGCGCGCATCACCTCCTATAATGAGCTCTTTTCGGGCGACCCGATCTGGGCGACGCTCGAGATGGCGGGCATCGGCATGGATGGCCGCCACATGGTCACGAAGAACGACTACCGCTTCCTCCATACACTCGAGAACATGGGTCCTTCCCCCGAGCCGAACCTCACCGTCCTCTACTCCTCACGCCTGCCCGAGACGTTTAAGCGCTATGCGGCGCGTATCTCCATCCGCACGAGCTCGATCCAGTACGAGAACGACGACGTGATGAAGCCCGCGTGGGGCGACGACTACTCCATCTGCTGCTGCGTATCGGCGACACAGACGGGCAAGGAGATGCAGTTCTTCGGCGCACGCGCGAACCTCGCCAAATGCCTGCTCTACGCGATCAACGGCGGCGTGGACGAAGTGACGGGCGTGCAGGTCGGCCCTGCCTACCGTCCGATCCGTACGGAGTACCTCGAGTACGACAACGTCATCGTGAAGTATGAGCGCATGATGGACTGGCTCGCGCATGTCTACGTGAATGCGCTGAACATCATCCAGTACATGCACGACAAATACTACTACGAGGCGGCGGAGATGGCACTCATCGACACGGATGTGCGCCGCACGTTCGCGACGGGCATCGCGGGCTTCTCCCATGTCGTCGACTCGCTCTCGGCGATCAAGTACGCAAAGGTGAAGCCCGTCTACAACGACCGCATCGTCGTGGACTACGAGGTCGAGGGGGACTTCCCGCGCTACGGCAACGACGACGACCGCGCGGACGAGATCGCCAAGTGGGTGCTCAAGACCTTCCTTTCTAAAATCAAGGCACGTCATACCTATCGCCACTCCGAGCCGACGACCTCCATCCTCACGATTACGTCGAACGTCGTCTACGGCAAGTATACGGGCGCGATGCCCGACGGCCGCAAGGCAGGGACACCGCTCGCTCCGGGGGCAAACCCGAGCTACGGTGCGGAGTGCTGTGGTCTGCTCGCCTCGCTCAACTCGGTGGCAAAGCTGCCGTACCACTGGGCCCTCGACGGTATCTCGAACACGCAGAGCATGAACCCGTCCGCACTCGGACACAGCGAGGATGAGCGCGTGGAGAACCTCGTGAGTGCGATGGACGGCTACTTCGATCAGGGCGCGCATCATCTGAACGTCAACGTATTCGGACGCGAGACGCTCGAGTACATCATGGAGCATCCCGAGGATCCCGCCTACGCGAACTTCACCATCCGCGT
This sequence comes from uncultured Selenomonas sp., assembly GCA_963541465.1. Lineage (GTDB taxonomy): Bacteria > Bacillota > Negativicutes > Selenomonadales > Selenomonadaceae > Centipeda. The sequence continues at coordinate 18,485 of CAUTTS010000020.1, read as the reverse complement.
CTCGGGCTATGCGGTCAAGTTCATCAGCCTGACACGCGAACAGCAGCAGGATGTGATCTCGCGTACCTTCCATGACCGGATGTAACGGTCGGATCAGCTCCACGGAGAGTTTTGGCTCGGTGGACGGTCCCGGCATCCGCTTCATCGTCTTTGTGCAGGGGTGCCGCTTTCGCTGTCGCTACTGTCACAACCCCGAGACATGGGGGACAGAGGGCGGCGAGGAGCGCACGCCGGCGGATGTGCTGCGGCAGGCACTGCGCTATCGTCCGTACTGGAAGGAGCGTGGCGGCATCACCGTCAGCGGCGGCGAGCCGCTGCTGCAGCTCCCGTTTGTGACGGAGCTCTTTCGCATGGCGAAGGAGCGGCAGGTCAGCACGGTCATCGACACGGCGGGCGGCCCCTTTACCGAGGATGAGCCTTTCTTCAGCGCGTTTCGGGCGCTGCTGCCGCGCACCGATCTCTTTCTCCTCGACATCAAGCACATCGACCCCGCGCGGCATCGTGCACTGACGGGCGCGTCCAATGCACCGGTACTGGCACTCGCGCGGTACCTATCGGAGCAGGGGAAAAGCATGTGGATTCGCCACGTGCTCGTGCCGGGGTGGACGACGGATGCGGATGATCTGCAGCGGTTGGCGGACTTCATCGGAACGCTGCGGACGGTCGAGCGCGTGGAGGTGCTGCCCTATCATGCGATGGCGCGGCACAAATACGAGGCGCTTCATCTGCCGTACCCGCTCGGGGATACGCCCGTGCCGACGGCAGAGGAGATCGCGTGCGCCGAGGCGATCCTGTGCGGGGGAAATGACGCGCCGCGCAGAGGATAAATAATGGAAGCACTGATAAATTCAGCACCGCCATCTTAGCGCATCTTTTTTGCCCGCACTTCGTCGGAAAATCCTCCACAGAGCACCACTCTGCGTCCGGTTTTCCACCTCGTTCGGACGAAAAATCTACGTCAATCTGAAGGTCTATTTTATCAGCGATTCCATAAAAAAACTGCGGTATGGAGCACGATGCTCTGTGCCGCAGTTTTTAGCAAAGTGGCGCGTGGACTCAGAAAATCGCTCTCAATTTTAACTCACATCCCATTCTTCATGAAAAATTCAGGTCAAAGTGGGAAAATACCTCCAACAAAGGGGGGATTCTATGCAGTGGAAAAGCATAGGAACGTTTGTGAGAAAGAAGCAGAACACAGTGCTCTGTGCAACGCTGGCGGGCATGATGTTGCTGTCCAGCGGGTTCACGATGAACGGCTTTCCGAAGAATATGCATCGCGTAAGCGTGCACGTTGACGGAGAGACGATCAACGACATGACCGTGCAGACGCAGCCCAATGACATTTTTGCCAAACTCGGCGTCGAACTCGGCGAGAAGGACACCTACGAGGTGCGCGAGGGCGCGGATGGCCGTCATACGGAGATCTCCGTACGACGCGCTGTACCCGTCACGATCTCCTTCTGGGGCGATACACAGCAGGTCATGACGAGCGGACGCACCGTCGGCGACGTTGTGGCAGAGTACGGCTACAATAGGAACGAGGTCGATGTGAGCCCGGGGGTTGAGACCCCGGTCACGGCACACCTCGCGATCCAGCTCACAGAGAATGAGCAGGCGGCAGAGCAGCGGCGCGCGCGTGAGCGCGAGGCCGAGCGTGTGAGCCGGGGCATTCCCCGCTACCGTGCAGCGTATACGATGCGCGCCTCCGCCTACCTCCCGAGTGACGGGGGCGGCGCGGGCATCACGGCGACCGGTATGGCGGCGCGCCGCGGTGTCGTCGCCGTCGACCCGAACGTCATTCCGCTCGGCTCGCGGCTCTACATCCCGGGCTACGGCGAGGCAATCGCCGCGGATACGGGCGGGGCGATCGTCGGCAATACGATTGACCTCTGCATGGAAAGCTATGACGAGGCCATCCAGTTCGGACGACGATCGGTTGAGGTCTACGTCCTCGAGTAACAAAAGAGAGAATCACTGTGGAAGTATTCACGCAGTGATTCTTTTTTATTGACAAGAAATGCTTTCAGTGGTACTATTCTATCGTACCATAAAAATTACATATAGAAATTGGATCAAGTGCAGAGGTTTTGCATCGCAAAGCCTCGATGCTTCATAGGGAATCCGGTAGGGAGAGTACGATCTCATAAGCCGGAGCGGTCACGCCACTGTAACAGGGAGCAAATTCGCACGCCAGCGCGAGCTGGCAGTCACTGGGGAATCCCCCCGGGAAGATGCGAAGGAGCGATGAACTGGAGCCAGGAGACCTGCTTGATTAACAATCACCGATTGACCTGCGAGTGATGGGGATGGAGATTTTGCGGATTCGTTCGCTTGATATAAAGTTTGGCATAGCCATGACCAAACGATACGAGAACTGAGTGACGATACCGAAAAGACCCATTCTGCTGCTGTGGAATGGGCTTTTTCTTTGCAAGGCTCGATTCCCTGCGCGATCCTGCGGAGATCTGTGTGCACGTCTGGGAACATGCGCAGAGATTTCCCCGGGATGAAGGAGCATTGCTCCTTGGGGAAACATTGCTCATCTTTTCAGTTCTCGTTTTTCCCCCGTGATGGGGGAACGCTCTGAGGGTGGAAGCTCAGAGCGTTTTTTTTTAGGGTTAGCAATACTCTGTGTTTATCTTTTTTGCCCTGTCGGCTTCAATACGCTTTCGCGTAGCTCTTCTACGCGTTCAGCGCATTTCATGGACAGGACAAAAAATCTTGCCCACATCGTATTGCTTTATTATATGTTGGGGGCTATCCCCGACAGAGGCTTCCCGGAATAAATTAAAGGAGGACGTACTATGCCGGAAGAAAAAGAGCGGTCGAGCGACGAGGAACTTCAGAAGCTTCTGAAGAAATCGGCGGACGTCGAGAATTTCCCCGATGTCCCGCTCGATGAATTCACGCCGCCCACAGACGAGGAGTGGAAAGCCGCCTGTGAGGCACTCCTAAAGGGCGCGCCGTTCGAGAAGAAGATGTTCACGAAGACCTACGAGGGGATCACCTTCGACCCGATGTATACGCGAAAGCACACGGAGGACATCCTGCCGAAGGGCGTCATGCCCGGCATGGGAGACTATCTGCGCGGCGTGGATGCGGCGGGCTACATCGGCAAGCCGTGGGGCATCGCACAGGCGTGTGACGAGACACTCCCGGCAGAGAACAACGAACTCCTGCGCCACGAGCACGACAAGGGCGCGACGATCTACCATATCGTGCTCGACACTGCGTCGCGTGCCGGTGTGGATGCGCGTCAGGCGGAGGCGGTCGGCGACACCGGGACGAGCGTGACGACGGTCGATGATATGCACGTGCTCCTCTCGGGACTTGACCTCGCGAAGTTCCCCCTCTATGTCTACGCAGGCGCAAATGCCGTGCCTCTGCTCGCCCTTGTGGCGGCGGCACGCCGTGCCTCGGGCGAGGACATGGCAGAGGTGCGTGGCATCGTCGGTGCCGACCCCATCGGGGCCCTTGCGGCGGACGGGAAACTCCTCGCCTCCCTCGATGCCCACTATGACAGCCTCGCAGCGGCAGCGCGCTGGGCGACGGTAAACGCACCGCATCTGCGCACGGTGTTTGTGCGCAGCGATGTCTACAGCAACGGCGGAGCGAACGATGTGCAGGAAGTCGCGGCGGTTCTTGCCACGGCGACGGCATATCTGCGCGCGCTCTGTGAGCGCGGACTCACGATCGACGAAGCGGCGTCACAGATTGCCTTTGCGTTCTCGATGGGCGCGAACTTCTTCCTGCAGATCGCCAAGCTGCGCGCCGTGCGTCCCCTCTGGGCACAGATCGTGGGCGCGTTCGGGGGGTGTGCAGAGGCACAGAAGATGCGCATCCATGCGCGACCTGCGCTGTTCTTCAAGACCATCTACGACCCCTACGTCAACATGCTCCGCAACACGACGGAGATCTTCTCGGGCGTTGTCGGCGGTATCGACTCCTTCGAGAGTGCGCCGTTCGATGAGCCCATCCGCAAGGGCGATGAGTTCTCCCGCCGTATTGCACGCAACGTCCAGATCATGCTGCAGGAGGAGTTCGGCCTCCTCCAACCCATCGACCCCGCCGGCGGCTCGTGGGCGGTCGAGACGCTGACGCGCCAGATGAAGGAAAAGATCTGGGCCGAGTTCCAGCGCATCGAGAAAGAGGGCGGCATCATTGCGGCGCTCCGCGCAGGCTCCCTGCAGGAGGGCGTGGCGGCGGTGCTCGCCGCACGGCTTAAAAACGCCGATTTGCGCCGCGACCGCATCGTCGGCAACAATATGTATCCGAACATGACGGAGACACTGCTCGAGACGCGTGCCGAGGACACCGCAGCGCTCAAGGCACAGCGCTCGGCGGACATCGACGCCTACCTCTCGGATATCGACGTGAGGCACCGCGACGAGGCACTCGCATCCCTGCGGCAGGTGCACAGCGTGGATCACGCTGTCGAGGCAGCACTCGCGGGGGCGACCATTGCAGAGCTCATGACGGCGGTCACGGAGGGAAGCGGTACGGAGACGGTCACGGCGATTGCGCCGCATCGCTGGAGCGAGCGGTTCGAGGCGCTCCGTCAGCGCACGGAGGAATACAAGGCAGAGAAGAACGACAACGTGAAGATCTTCCTCGCGAACATGGGACCCATTCCGCAGCATAAGGCGCGCGCGGACTTTACCACGGGCTTTTTGCAGGTCGGTGCATTCGAGGTGCTCGGCAACGACGGCTTTAAGACCGTCGAGGAGGCAGCGGATGCGGCGCGCGCCAGCGGCGCAGATGCCGTTGTTATCTGCTCCACGGACGCGACCTACCCCGAGATCGTTCCCGCACTTGCACCGAAACTCCATGAGGTGCTGCCGAATGCCCGCGTTTTCCTTGCGGGCGCTGCGCCGAAGGATCTGCTTGAGACATACAAGGAAGCGGGCATTGATGAATACATCTCCGTCCGTGCGAACTGCTACGAGATCCTGGAGAGCCTTCAGAAACAGAAAGGGATGATTGCGTAATGGCAGGCTTCACGAACCCCGACTTTACGGGCATGAGCCTCGGCGAAAGCCCGTCCGCAGACAGCAAGGAGTGGCGCGCCCTCTTCGAGGGGGAGACAGGACGGACGTTTGAGGCACTCACACACAAGACGATGGAGCGTGTACCCGTGAGTCCCTTCTACGACCACGATGTATATGCGCACATGAACCATCTCGACTTTGCGAGCGGTATTCCGCCGTGCCTGCGCGGTCCCTACTCCACGATGTACGTCTTCCGTCCGTGGACGGTACGCCAGTACGCAGGCTTTTCGACCGCCGAGGAGTCCAACGCATTCTACCGCCGCAATCTCGCTGCGGGGCAGAAGGGACTCTCGATCGCGTTTGACCTCCCGACGCATCGCGGCTATGACGCGGACAACCCGCGCGTCGTCGGCGACGTGGGCAAGGCGGGCGTCTCGGTCTGCTCGATGCTCGATATGAACATCCTCTTCTCGGGCATCCCGCTCGACCAGATGTCCGTCTCCATGACGATGAATGGCGCCGTGCTGCCGATCCTCGCCTTCTTCATCGTCTCGGGCGAGGAGCAGGGCGTCGACAAGAAGATCATGGCGGGCACGATCCAGAACGACATCCTGAAGGAATTCATGGTGCGCAACACCTACATCTACCCGCCGGAGATGTCCATGCGCATCATCGGCGACATCTTCGAGTACACGACGAAGTACATGCCGAAGTTCAACAGCATCTCCATCTCAGGGTACCACATGCAGGAGGCGGGGGCTCCGGCGGACATCGAGCTCGGTTACACGCTCGCGGACGGTCTTGAGTACATCCGCACGGGCATCAAGGCAGGGCTTGCCGTCGATGATTTCGCCAAGCGGCTCTCGTTCTTCTGGGCGATTGGCAAGAACTACTTCATGGAAATCGCGAAAATGCGTGCGGCGCGCGTCCTCTGGGCAAAGATCGTCAAGTCCTTCGGGGCACAGAACGACAAGTCCATGGCCCTCCGTACACACAGCCAGACGTCGGGCTGGTCGCTCACGGCGCAGGATCCGTTCAACAACATCGCGCGCACGGCGATGGAGGCCATGGGGGCGGCACTCGGTCACACGCAGTCGCTCCATACGAACGCGCTCGACGAGGCGATCGCCCTGCCGACGGACTTCTCGGCACGCATCGCGCGCAATACGCAGCTCTACATCCAGGACGAGACGAGCGTCTGCAAAATCATCGACCCGTGGGGCGGCTCCTACTACGTCGAGTCGCTCACGAACGAGATCATCCGCCGCGCTTGGGCGCACATCCAGGAGGTCGAGGCACTTGGCGGCATGGCAAAGGCGATCTCGACGGGACTGCCGAAAATGCGCATCGAGGAGGCAGCGGCACGCCGTCAGGCACAGATCGACTCCGGGATCGAGAGCATCGTCGGCGTGAACAAATATCGTCTCGAAAAGGAAGACCCCCTGCAGATCCTCGCGATCGACAACACGGCAGTGCGTCAGGCGCAGGTGGAACGCCTCGAGAAACTGCGTGCCGAGCGCAACGCAGACGACGTGCGCCGCTGTCTGGAGGGCATCACGAAGGCGGCAGAGAGCCGTGACAACGGCAACCTCCTCGAGGCGGCTGTCGATGCGGCGCGTGCCCGCGCCTCGCTCGGTGAGATCTCCGACGCGGTGGAGAAGGTCTCGGGACGTTTCCAGGCGGTCATCCACACGATCTCGGGGGTCTATTCCTCCGAGTTTACAGACAAGACCGAGCTCGAGCGCGCCCGCGAAATGGCGGACGAGTTCGAGGAGCTGACGGGTCGCCGTCCGCGTATCTTCGTTGCGAAGATGGGGCAGGACGGACACGACCGCGGACAGAAGGTCATCGCATCCTCCTTCGCCGACATGGGCTGGGACGTCGATGTGGGGCCGCTCTTCCAGACGCCCGCCGAGACGGCGCAGGATGCCGTCGACAACGACGTGCACATGGTCGGGTTCAGCTCTCTCGCGGCGGGGCATAATACCCTCCTGCCGCAGCTGGTAGATGAGCTGAAAAAGCTCGGACGCGACGACATCATGGTCTGCATCGGCGGCGTTATCCCCGTGCAGGACTATGACAACCTCTATGAGCACGGCGCGGTCGCGATCTTTGCCCCGGGCACGAACATCCCCGAGGCGGGCATCAAGCTCCTGACCCTCCTTATCGCACGCGCGAAGGAAGAAGCTGCGGGCTGATATAGGGGAACACGGACGAAATCATCCACGCATCTAAGTGCATCTTTTTTGCCCTGCCATCGTCGCCAAATCCTCTGCATAGACCACTATGCGTCCGGTTTGTCTCCTTGACAGGACAAAAAATCTACACCAATCTGAGTGGATTCAATTCATCCGTGCTCCCCTGCGGCGCCGCTCTCTCTGTGAGGGCGGCGTTTTGCCATATCAAAAAAGGGCTGCTCTCGGAGCGCCCCTACCGGCTCGCTTTGCTCGCCACCTCCCCCGTAGCGACGGGGGAGGCTGATATACCGTAAATCAAAGCCTCCCCCGCCGAAGCGGGGGAGGGGGACCGCGTAAGCGGTGGAAGGGGCGCCTTAAACGTCCTGATAACATTAACAAAAGTATGCATGAGTCAAAATGACTTCGTGCAGCAGCACCATGCAATACCTACAACCTTAACGCCAACTATTTCCCCTGTTGGAAAGGAGGCTTTATGAGCGAAAAATATACGACCGAGCGCCCCGACTGGGTGCCCGAGGACGCCGACGCGAAGTTTACGACGAGCGTCATGGGCGGCATCGAGGGTATCAAGGATCTGACCGTTGGCAATATCAACCCAAAACTGCTGAACGGGCAGGGTATGCCCCACCGCAAGCTCGTCCTCTCCGAGGACGACTACGTCGAGGGCGTGGCGCGCGGCGACCGCATGACGCTCTCTCGTGCGATCACCCTCATCGAGAGCAACAGCAGCAAGCACTTCAAACGCGCGCAGCGCGTCCTCCAGCGTCTCCTGCCACGGACGGGCAATGCTCTGCGCATCGGCATCACAGGCGTTCCGGGCGCGGGCAAGTCCACGATGATCGAGGCGTTCGGCAATATGCTCTGCGACATGGGGCATCGCGTCGCCGTCCTCACCGTCGACCCCACGAGCTCCGTCACGAAGGGCTCGATCCTCGGCGACAAGACGCGCATGGGAACGCTCTCACGCCGCCCCGAGGCATTCATCCGCCCCTCGCCGGCGGGCGGCACGCTCGGCGGCGTCGCGCGCAAGAGTCGTGAGACCATGCTGCTCTGCGAGGCGGCAGGCTACGACGTCATCATCATCGAGACGGTCGGCGTCGGGCAGTCCGAGACGACCGTGCGCTCGATGGTCGATTTCTTCCTGCTCGTTGTGCTGACGGGGGCTGGTGACGAACTGCAGGGCATCAAAAAGGGCATCATGGAGCTCGCAGACGCCATCGTCATCAACAAGGCGGATGGCGACAACCTCCTGCCTGCGAAGGTCGCACGCGGACAGTACGAGCGCATGACGGAGTTCATCCGTCCCGCGACGCCGGGGTGGGAGACGCACGCCTATCTCGCCTCTGCCATCAAAAAGACGGGGCTCGCGGAGCTCTGGGAGGTCATTCGTATCTTTCGTGAGAAGACGACGGCGAGCGGCATTTGGAAGAAGCGGCGTGACAGTCAGCTGCTCGACTGGATGAACAGCATGATCGACGAGCATCTGCATAACTTGTTCTTCGACGATGCTGTTGTGCGCGGTCGGATGCCCGAGGTGCGCGAGGCAATCCTCTCTGGCGGCATCTCTCCGACGCAGGCGGTCGCCGAGCTCCTCGGCGTCTTCGATGTGCGGCGTGCGGCAGCACGTCAGGTCGATCTCTTTACGAACTGATCGCCGAGAGCCTCCGGCACCATAGAGGCAGGGGGCTTTGCGTGCCATACCCGACGGTATGGAAGGGGGAATTTTATTGCAGAAACGCATCTGCCTTTCGGGTGCGGATATGTACGAGCTCGAGGAGGTGTTTCGCGGACGGCGCGGCATTGTCTCCGTGCGCACGGGCTATATCAACGCTGCGCCGCAGACCACACACGAGGACGCCCTGATGGGCACGTCGGGCGGGCGTGTGGGCGTTGAGATCGTTTACGACCCGAAAAAGACGGACATCTCACAGCTCCTCGACCTGCATTTTTCCGTCGTTACGCCGTACAACATCGACGGACAGGGCTATGTACGTGGTGCCGTGTATCGCGCGGGCATCTTCTATGAGAGTGCGGAGGACGAGCCGCAGATCGCGCTCTACCTCACCTTTCTCGCAGGCAAGGGACGCTGCCCCGCGACGGGGGAGCATCTGACGCTCAATGATCCGAACAGCAGCGCGGCGGCGCGGCGCGTCATGCACGCGACGATGGAACGGTTGAATTCGTTTCAACCCGCGGCGGAGGAACATCAGGGCTATCTGCAGCGGCATCCCGAGACAAAGACCTATATCGACCTGTCACAACTGCATGAGTAATCTTAGGGAAGCACTGATAAATTCAGCCCTGCCATCTTGGCGCATCTTTTTCGCCCTGCCATCGTCGACAAATCCTCCACATAGCTTTGGCTATGCGTCCGGTTTGTCTCCTTGACAGGACAAAAAATCTACACCAATCTGACAGACTTCATTTTATCAGTGATTCCTTAGGGGGGCTGCTGCACGAAGTTTTCGGCTTCGTGCCGCAGCCTTCATTACTGTCATAACATCAAAAAACTTCCCTCAGATCAGATGATTTGTGGTATAATGGAGCATAGGGAATGTTCCTCGTGAAACGAGAGGGAAATTATGACACTACGAGGGAAATTGCAGGCAACATTTGTTGTCCTATTCATCTTCGTCATCGGCGTTGTCGGTCTGAACTTTTTCACCTTTGGACAGCTCGAGGGCTATGCGCCGGCGGTGAACGCCTCGGGCTCACTTCGCATGCGCGCGTATCAGCTGGCATGGCTGTCCGCGCGCTCCGTGCCTGCCGGGGCGGAGGAGACGGCGAATCTCCGCGGAGATATGGCAGCGCGCGTCGCGGAGTACGACCATATCCTGATGGGGCTGGAGCAGGGGGATGAGGGACTACATCTCCTGCCCCCGTCAGACGATGCCGTGATGGCGCAGCTGCAGAAGGTAAAGCCGCTGTGGCAGGCATACCGCGACGACGTGATCGCCGTCATGGACGCGGGTACCCCTGCGGCAAAATATGAGGCCAACGCGAAGGTCTCAGCAGAGGTGGCGGGTTATGTTGCCGAGGTGGATGCGCTCGTACGTGCCTACGATGAGGCGAGCCGTGCACGCATTGCCCGCGCCAAGATGCTTGAGGGGCTCATCCTTATACTCGCGCTCCTTGTCGTTGTCGGCGCATTCCATTTCATCCGAGCGCAGATTCTGCGCCCCCTTGCTGCACTCACAGCATCGTTCCATGAGGTGGCGGGCAAAGAGGGGGATCTCACGCAGCAGCTCAGTGCCGACCGCTATGATGAGATCGGACAGATCGTTCACTCGTTCAACAGCTTTGTGAGTGATCTGCGCGAGATCATTACACGTGCACAGGCGTGTTCAACCGAGGTCTCGGGGCTCGCGGACACCGTCTGGCATGCGAGCGTTGAGAACAGTAAGGCCGTCGAGTACAACGCCGTTGCGGTGACGGGGACGGCCGAGCGTACGCAGGAGCAGCACGAGGAGGCAGAGACGCTCACGCAGAGCCTCGCGGGCATCGCCGCCCACATGGATGAGATTCGCCGCTATGCAAGTACGGAGGGGACGAATCAATCGGCACTCATTGCCTCCATCGAGATGGTGGGTGCCTGCGCACAGGTCGCGGCAGCAGCCGCCACATCCCTCAGCAAGGCATCGGAGGAGATCGCGGGGCATACGCAGGACGCGGCGGCCTCCGTCGAGGAGCAGACTGCCTCACTCGCAGCGTTTGCCGCGACGGCGGAGCAGCTGAAGGGGGCAGCTGAGGATCTGGATGGGCTCGTAGGACGTTTTAAGGTATAGGAGAAGAATAGGGGGCAGCCAGGGGAGCTGCCGGGAACCACAGGAAAAAGGGGAGTATCATGCAAATCAAACACATCGCAACGAAGTTTCTGGTTGTACTGCTACCGCTCTTTTTGGTCAGCTTCATCATTCTTTCTGCCATCGGCTACTACACGGCACGTGGTCAGCTGCTTGAGAGTGTGAGCGAGAACGCAGAGCTGGTTCGGCAGATGACGGCCGTGAAGCTCACCAACGATGTGGAGCGCAAGGCGGATCTGCTGGACGGGCTTTCCCGCAGTCCGGTCATCGCGCACGGCACGCGCGAGGAGCGCATCAATGCCTTGCAGGCGTTGAAGACACAGATGCCCAGCTTTGCGATGGTTGCCTTCTCGACGCCGGAGGGGCAGGCGTACAGCGATACGGGACAGGATATGGATCGCTCCTCGCGTGACTACATCAAGAAGGTGCGCGAGACGAAACAGCCGTTTTTTGCACCGCCGTCTGTCTCCGGCACCACGGGCAAGCTCATCTGTGTGCTCGCCTATCCTGTGCTGGAGGGCGGGGAGCTGGTCGGCATCGTCTACGGGACGATGCAGCTCGACTCGCTGACCGAGATCGTCGGTGACGTGAAACTGCTCGATACGGGCTATGCCTTTGTTGCGGACGAGAGCGGCATCGTCGTTGCGCGTCATGATCGGCCGGACGATGTCGGGAAACTGAATCTTTCCCAAAAGGATCAAGGAGAGGACAGAACTCTTGACGACGCGCTCGTGCAGGCGTTCAAGGATACTGTATCGAGCGGTCAGGAGCGCATGGTGCGCTTTCAGAGCACCGCGGGGAAGGATATCGATGCACATTTACTGCCGATCCATCTGAAGAATCGCACGTGGGTGGTGGTGGCCTGTGTGCCGATCGATGAGATCAACGCACGGGTAAACGCGCTGCTCGGCCTCCTCGCCGCCGTCACCCTTGTCGGAATCCTGCTTGCCGGTGCGGTCATCGTGATCTTTGCCCGGCGTACGGCGGCACCGCTTGTGCGGCTCAACGAGGCGTGCCGCACGATCAATGACGGGAACCTATCGGCGGCGGACATTCCTGTGGAGTCTGCCGATGAGATCGGGCAGCTCGCGCAGGGATTCAATCAGATGAAACAGACCCTGCATGGTCTCCTCGCGAAGATACAGGAGAACGCCCAGAGCCTCGCTCGCTCGTCGGAGGATCTGACCGCAGCCGCGCATCAGTCGGCGGAGGCGTCGAACGCCGTGGCATCTGCGGTGACGGAGATCGCCAATGGAGCCGTACAGCAGACAGAGGACACGGCGCATGCGGATGAAACGGCGCAGGGGATTGCCGGCGGTACGACACAGGCAGCACACCTCGCCGATGAGATCGCGGCGACGACGCAGACCACCGTTGCGTGTGTTGAGCGCGGACGATCCTCGGTGCAGCAGATCGTCGGACACATGACGGAGATCGAACACGGCACAGAGATCGTGCAGGCATCCATCAATGCCCTCGCCAAAAACTCGCAGGAGATTTCCCATATCGTCGAGATGATATCGAACATCGCCGGACAGACGAATCTGCTTGCGCTCAATGCAGCCATCGAAGCGGCGCGCGCGGGAGAGGCAGGCAGAGGGTTCGCCGTTGTCGCCGAGGAAGTCCGAAAGCTCGCCGAGGAATCGGAAAGCTCCAGCCGTCAGATCGCCGAGCTCGTCCACGAGATCGAGGCGGGCATGAAGAATGCCGTGCAGGCCGGTGATACAAGTACGGCGAGCGTCGCGAGCGGTAAGCAGGCGGTCGAGGATGCCGATGCTGTCTTCGGCGAGATCCTGAGCTCCATCGAGAAACTCTCTGAGGGGATCCGAACCATCGCCGGAAGCATCCGCGAGATCGCGGAGGGCAGCCGCAGCATGAGTGATCGCGTTGCCACCGTGCGGCGCATCTCGGAAAAGAGCGCGGATGAAACGCAGACGATCTCCGCATCGACCGAGGAACAGTCTGCCTCGGTGGAAGAAATCGCCGCAGCAAGCCGTGCGCTCTCCCATCTTGCCGATGAGCTGATGGCTGAGGTCGGTAAATTCAAGTTGAAATAAAATAGGGCGATGTCGCCATACTGTGATGAGCAGTGCGGCGGCATTTTTTCTTGCGATTTCTTGGGAAACAACGTACAATATTCGTAGGGTAAATGAGGGAACGGCTATGAGCAAGGAAACGGTGGGGCGACAGTATCAAGACAGCGTTTTTCGTGCGTATTTTAACGACGCGGATCGTCTGCGCGATCTGGCAGGCGCATTGCACGGGCGAACGTATACGACGGATGATGCCGTAGAGATCGTGACACTGGAGGGGACATTTCTCTCGCAGGTAAAAAACGATATCTCGTTCCTGCTGGCGGGGCACCATTTGGTTTTCATTGAGCATCAGAGTACGCCGAATGAAAATATGCCTCTGCGCTGTCTCTATTATATCTGTGAGCAGCTGCGCCAGGAGATCGACGGCAAGCAGCTCTATCGAAATCGTCGGATACCGCTGCCCGTACCGGAGTTTCACATGTTTTATACCGGCGTGAAGGAACTGCCTGAGGAGTCTGTCATGCGACTTTCTGACTCCTATCGGCATACGGGCGATGAGAAAATACACTTGGAACTGCTGGTAACGGTACACAACGTCGTTTATCGCGCACAGAAGGCACTGCTTATGAAGAGCCGTGCGCTGCATGACTATAGTTACTTTATCCATGACATCAAGGCAAATATTGCGGCGGGGATGGAGCTGCCGCAGGCCATCCGCGCGGCGATGCATACGTGCATCGAACGCGACATAATGCGAAGCTTTTTGAAAGAACACGAGAGGGAGGTTGTCGACATGGTGAATTTTGAGTGGAATCAGGATCTATTCGAAGCGGCGAAGTTTGAAGATGGACGTGAACAAGGACGTGCAGAAGGTCGCGCGGAAGGACGTGAGCAGGGACGTGATGAGGAGCGGGGCACCATGATCCTCAATATGCTGCGTGAGAAGGTGCCTCTTGAGCTGATCGCGAAGGTGTCGAATCTCTCTCTTGAGAAGGTGCGCGAACTCGGGCAGATGCACAGCCTGCTTTAAGGAAGCACGGATCAATTCAGCACCGCCATCTTAACGCATCTTTTTTGCCTGCACTTCGGCGGAAAATCTAGTGCAGAGCATCACTCTGCGTCTGGTTTTCCGCCTCGTTCGGACGAAACATCTACGCCAATCCAAGGGACTGTTTTATCAGCGATTCCTTAATCCCATACAAAAATCCCATCATACCGTTTGTCGGTGTGACGGGATTTTTTTGCTAGGGTCTGCTTATTCTTTGATCGGTTTTTTGAGCATCGATAGGATGACGGCACCGACGAGGGCGCCGATGATGATGCTCACGAGGTACATGAGCGGGTTGCCGATGGTCGGGACGACGAAGATGCCGCCGTGTGGGGCACGCAGGGTGCAGTCAAAGACCATGGTGAGTGCGCCCGCAAGTGCCGAGCCGACAACCATCGAGGGGATGACGCGCACAGGGTCTGCCGCCGCGAAGGGGATTGCACCCTCCGTGATGAAGGAGAGCCCCATGACGTAGTTCGTAATGCCCGCCTTGCGCTGACTCTCGGTGAAGCGGTTCTTAAAGAGGGTGGTGGCGAGGGCGATCGCGAGCGGCGGAACCATGCCGCCGGCCATGACTGCCGCCATGACGTGATACTCGCCCGAGGCGAGGAGTCCCGTGCCCGTGACATACGCTGCCTTGTTGATCGGGCCGCCCATGTCGATCGCCATCATGCCGCCGACGACGATGCCCATGAAGACGCGCGCCGAGGGATCCATGCTGCCGAGCGTCGCGACCATCCATGTGTTGATGGCGGCAACGGGCGGCGTGATGATGAAGAGGGTGATAAAGCCGATGATGAGGATGCCGAAGAACGGATAGAGCAGGACGGGTTTGATGCCGTCGAGTGCGGCGGGAAGTCCGGCAAAGCCCTTCTTCAGCAGGTTGACGGCATAGCCGCCAATGAAGCCCGCGAGGAGCGCGCCGAGAAAGCCCGTGCCGTGTGCGCCTGCGAGCGCTCCGCCGACAAAGCCGACGGCAAGGCCGGGGCGGTCGGCGATGGACATGGCGATGAAGCCCGCGAGGACGGGGAGCATGAAGCCGAACGATGCGCCGCCGACATCCATGAAGAATTTGGCGATCGGGGTGTTCGAGCCGAAATGCGATGGGTCGATGCTGTAGTCGTCAAAGAGGAAGGCGAGGGCGATGAGGATACCGCCGCCGACGACGAATGGGAGCATGTGCGAGACGCCGTTCATGAGGTGCTTGTAGATCTGGCGGCCGAGGCTCTCCTCCTCGCCTGCATCCGCCCCCTCTGCCGTATCCGTGCCGCTCGCGTGATAGACGGGCGCGGAGCCCGCGAGGGCGCGGTCGATGAGCTCATCCGCCTTGTTGATGCCGTCCGCGACCTTCGTGATGACGACGCGGTGTCCGTCAAAGCGCGACATGGCGACGTTCTTGTCCGCCGCGACGATGATGCCGTCCGCGGCCGCGATTTCCTCGGGTGTGAGGACGTTCTTGGCCCCTGCCGAGCCGTTCGTCTCGACCTTGATGGAGATGCCGCGTTTCTTCGCGTGCTGCTCAAGGCTCTCTGCCGCCATAAAGGTGTGCGCGATGCCTGTGGGGCAGGCGGTGACAGCGAGGATTTGGATGTGGTCGGCGGCAGGTGCACGCTCCGCACTCTCCTCTGCCGCACTCGGTGCGGTAAAGGTGCCGTTTTCCTTTGCGTCGATGAGGCTGCGGAATTCCTCGACGGTCTTGGCGGCGATGAGTGCCTCCTTGAAGTCGGGATCCATAATCATGGTCGCAAGGCTGGAGAGGATGGTGAGGTGCTCATCGTTTGCGCCGTTCGGTGCGGCGATCATGAAGAAGAGGCGGCTCGGGTTGCCGTCCATCGCGGCAAAGTCCATGCCATCGGGGATGGTCATGGCAGCGAGCCCTGCTGCTTTGACGCCGTCGCTCTTGGCGTGCGGCGTTGCAATGCCGTCGCCGAGGCCTGTTGTACCACTCGCCTCACGTGCAAGTACGTCCTTGACGTACTGTTCCTTGTCACTGAGGTTTCCGCCCTTTTCCATGCAGTCCGCGAGCAGACGGATCGCTGCCTCCTTGGAGGCGGGGGCGGAGACGCCGAGGGCAATGCTCTCGGGTTTCAAAAGGTCGTTGATATGCAAAGGGAAAACCCTCCTTTTTTATTGTGCTGAGTTTTGTGTTGTTCTGCGTGATGGGTGTCCCACGCGAACACCTCGTTACGCAAGTGATCGTGCGCTTGTACGCTTAAGGAATCGCTGATAAAATGAAGTCCGTCAGATTGGCGTAGATTTTTTGTCCGAACAAGGTGGAAAACCGGACGCATAGCAAAGGCTATGTGGAGGATTTTCCACCGAAGTGCGGGCGAAAAAGATGCGTCAAGATGGCGCGGCTGAATTTATCAGTGCTTCCTTAAATACCGTCGGACTTCTTAAACGCGCTTCGCTTGAACGAAAGAAATCCGACGGGGCGTACCGCGCACTTTACTCACTTGCTTCACTAAGGTTCGCTTTGTGACACCGCATCACGCCTCTGTGATGCGCCGATCAAACGATGGCTTTCAGTAGAGCGATAGCCTCCTCGCGTGTGGCGAGGTTCGCCGAGAATGCGGAGGCGGAGCCGGTCGCAACGCCCATGTAGAAGGCGCGCTCGTAGTCGCCGTCCGACTCCATATAGCCCGCGAGGAAGCCCGCGACCATCGAGTCGCCCGCGCCGACGGAGTTGACGAGGGTGCCCTTCGGCGCAGCAGAGCGATAGAATACGCCCTCCTCCGTGAGGAGGATCGCGCCGTCGCCTGCCATGGAGATGAGGACGTTCGTCGCACCCTCGTCCTGCAGGCGTTTTGCGTGCTCGATGATCTCGTCGTCTGTTTTGAGCGTTGTGCCGAACATCTCGCCGAGCTCGTGATTGTTCGGTTTGATGAGGAATGGGTGATACTTCAGCACGCGCCGCAGGAGGTTTTTGGTCGCGTCAACAGCGATGCGGATGCCGCGTCCGTCGAGGTGCTCCATGATGCGTTCATAGATGTCGTCGGGCAGTGTGTTCGGAATCGAGCCCGCGAGGACGAGTGTGTCGCCGTGCTTCAGCCGATCGAGTTTTTCAAACAGCGCGCGCTGTGCCTCGGGGGGAATCTTCGGCCCCTGCCCGTTGATCTCCGTCTCGCGCTCCGCCTTGATCTTGACGTTGATACGCGAGAATCCCTCGTCGAGGCGCACAAAGTCCTCCGTCACGCCGAACGAGCGAAGCTGCTGCTGCATCGCCGTGCCGGTGAATCCCGCGAGGAAGCCGAGTGCCGTCGAGTCGTGTCCGAGATTTTTCAACACGATGGAGACGTTGATCCCCTTGCCCCCCGGCAGGATCTGCTCGTAGTTCACGCGGTTGATCTCGCCCGGCGTGAACTGCTCCAATCGGACGATGTAGTCAATCGACGGATTGAAGGTGACTGTGTAAATCATATACATCCCTCCTGTCCCATAATATATGGATCTCTTTCCAGTAATGCCATCATATAATGCAGGCACAGTAAAGTCAAGAAAGCCATTCTCCTATTGGTGGACTTGTCAGCGGATTTTCTTTCCTCTATAATAGATCACAGAGATACAGCGAATTTCATGGGCGGGAGGACGTATGAACGAAATCGTAGACAGCAGTACCGAGCAGGTGCTCGTGGAGGCACAGGAAAAGCCGGCACCGACGCCGCGTCCCAAGAAGGCGGCGCCAAAGGGGGCATTTTTCTACATCAAAAAATGCCTGCGGCTCATCCTCGGCGCGTTCATCACCGCCGTAGGACTCGAGCTTTTCCTCATCCCGAACAACGTCATCGACGGCGGCGTCGTCGGTCTGTCGATCATGTCGCAGACCATCACGGGCATGAGCCTTGGCGTGTTTCTCGTGCTCTATAATATCCCCTTTGTCTTTATGGGGTATAAGCAGATCGGCAAGAGTTTTGCCATGTCGACCGTCTTTGCCATCATCATGCTCTCGATCTGGTCGGGCGTACTTCACGATGTGCCGAAGGTGACGAACGACCCGTTCCTCGCTGCGATCTTTGGCGGCGTGGTGACCGGTCTCGGTGTCGGCATCGTCATGCGTACGGGCGGCTGCTTCGATGGGACGGAGATCGTCGCGATCATCATGGATGCGCGGACGCAGTTCTCCGTCGGCGAGGTCGTCATGTTCATCAACCTCTTCATCCTCTCGAGCGCCGGCCTCCTCTTCGGCTGGGACAAGGCGATGTACTCGCTCGTCGCTTAGTTCGTCATCGCCAAGATGATCGACGTCGTCGTCCAAGGATTCGACGAATCCTACGCCGTCATGATCGTCACGAACGAGCACGAGGAGGTCACCTCCGCACTCAACGAGCGGCTCGGACGCGGCGTGACACTGCTCCACGGGGCAGGCGGCTACACGGGCGAGGCAAAGGAAGTCCTCTACTGCGTGGTGACGC
>CAUTTS010000019.1:0-29308 GCA_963541465.1 uncultured Selenomonas sp. | reverse complement strand
TCGGCGGTGGAGCAACTCAAAAAATATGCGGAAATTCTGGGGCTTCCCGTCGAGGTCGTCTACTCAGCAGCGGATCTCAAAAAGGCAATTGCGCGTCATCGCAGCAAGGATTTTGTCCTCGTGGATACGGCGGGGCGCAGCCAGTACAACGAATTCCAGATGGAGGAGCTGACTTCGCTGCTTGCCGCGTATGCGCGGATGGAGAAGCACCTCGTCGTCAGCGCGACAACGAAGGAGCAGGATGCCGTGCAGATCATCGAGCGCTTTGCTCCGTGCAATCCCGACTGCATCATTTTTACAAAGATGGATGAGACGCAGACGCTCGGGATGGTGCTCAATCTTCTTGCCAACCGCGGACTTCCTCTTTCGTTTCTCTCCAACGGACAGAGCGTGCCGGACGACATCATTCCGGCGACAGCGGAGCGGCTGGCAGAACTGCTTTTGAGGGAATGATATGACAGATCAGGCAACGCGGCTGCGACAGATGGTCGGTGCCGAGGGAGAGCCTGCCCACACGGAGACGCAGCCGCCTCCTTCCGCGCCGCAGACAGCGCCGGAACGGCCGATCCTCTCATCTGCTCAGGCGAAGGCGTGGGCAGATGTGCGTGTCGTTGCAATCACCAGCGGGAAGGGTGGTGTCGGAAAGACGAACATCGCCGTCAATCTGGCGATTGCACTGTGCGATAAGGGGTACCGCGTGCTCGTTATCGACGCCGATCTCGGTATGGCGAATGTCGACGTGATGCTCGGTACCTCGTCGCGGCGGCATCTGCTCGATCTCCTGCGGCCGGAGGTCAAACTGGACGATGTGATCGTTGCGTCGCCGCATGGTGTTCAGTACATCTCAGGCGGCTCGGGCATCGAGAAGGCACTTGAATACGATCGTGCGGAGAAGCTGCTCCTGCAGCAGAAGCTCGCCGACTGTGCTGCGCGCGCTGATGTGATCCTCGTTGATACAGGTGCGGGGCTTGGGCGCAACGTGATGGACTTTATCCTCGCGGCGGACGAGGTAATCCTCGTGACGACACCGGAGCCGACCTCGCTGACGGATGCGTACGCCGTCATGAAGGCGTACAGCATCTACGCAGCACAGAAGAATCTCCGTCTCGTCATCAACCGCGTCTATGAGCCGAAGGAGAGCCGCGAGGTTGCACTGAAACTCCAACGGGCTGCAGAGAAGTTTCTGCACATGCCCGTGGACTGCCTCGGCTATGTCTTTGAGGATGCCTCCGTGACGAAGGCGGTACGGCGTCAACAACCGCTCATCAAAGCGGCACCCGCATCTGCGGCAGCGCGCTGCATTGATGCGCTGGCAGAGGCGATGATCACCGGGAATGAAATGAAAGTAAAAAGAGGCTGGAAAGGTTTTTTGCAACAAATTTTTAACTTTTCAGCTTAGCTAAGGAGGAAATTTTAGATGGCGGGCGAATTGGTAGATGCAAGGAGTATTTTATCCATCGGTCAGCGATTGGAAATATTCTTTGAAAATACCGAGGAGGGGACTTCCGGATATACCAGCCGTGTGGAGGACATTGTTGGCGATGATCTCATCGTCGCGATGCCCCTGGATGAGCGGCTCGTTCCGATCATCCCCCGTGTCGGCGAGAATTTGTATGTACTTGCAGGGGGCGATGGCTGTCACTATCGCTTCTTTAGCGTACATCGCGGGCATGGTCGTCATGACGGGCGGATTCCGACGCTGCGTATTTCCATCCCGGAGTTTGTCGAGCGCTTCCAGAAGCGCGGACTGTTCCGTACCAAGGTAAATCTTACGGCGACAATCCGCCACATCGATGCTGAGGGGACGATTGATGCGCCGACAAACGTGCCTGTCGTCGATCTCAGCGGCAGCGGACTTTCATTTGCATGGCCGCAGCGTTTGCCCCTCGATACCGGTGTGGCACTCGATATCAATGATATTCCCGGCATTGGGACGATCGAGATGATGTCGAAGGTGATGCGCGTAACGCGCGTGGAGCGTGAGGGCGATACGCCGATCTATCACATCGGCATCCAGTTTCTGGCAGTGTCACGCAGCATGCGGGATAAGATTATCCGTTATCTCTTCCAAGTGCAGCGTGCTCAAGTGGAGCGCGTGAGGAATGACTGATTTACAGCATTATGAGACCCATGTCCGCGGAGCCCCACAGGACCGTCGGATCGTCGCTATCGGCTCATCGACAGGCGGGCCGCAGGCGCTGCAGACGGTCATCACGGGGCTGCCGGAGCATTTTCCCTGTCCTGTTGTCGTCGTTCAGCACATGCCGGCCGGATTCACAGGCGCGCTGGCGGAGCGTCTGAACGGGGTTGCCCGTGTCGAGGTTCGGGAGGCATGCGACGGCGATGTGCTGCGGGCCGGCTGCGTCTATATCGCGCCGGGGAACCGGCAGCTGCGCGTTCGGCAGGAGGCGGGGGTACGGCGTATCGCACTCAGCGATGAGCCGCCCGTTGGAAACCACCGTCCTGCGGTGAATGTCATGTACGACTCTGTGGCGCATCTAGGGAACGATGTTGTCGCCGTCATCCTTACGGGGATGGGCTGTGACGGCAGGGAAGGGATGCGCCGGATCAAGCAAAATGGCGGCTACTGCATTGCGCAGGATGAAGCGACCTGTGTCGTCTACGGGATGCCAAAATCCGTGGTTGACGCGGGGCTGGCCGATGAGATATGCCCATTGCCCAAGATCGCGGGAGCGATTCAGGCAGCTGTGAGAAGATAGGAAGTAGGGGGAATATCAATGGATAACCAGTATATGGACATGTTCCTGGATGAGTCGCATGAGCATCTGCAGTCCCTGAACGAAGGTCTTTTGCGTCTCGAAGAGAACATGGAGGAGATCAGTGTCGTCAACGACATCTTCCGCAACGCTCATACGCTGAAGGGCATGTCTGCGACGATGGGCTTCGCAAAGATTGCGGAGCTGACGCATGAGATGGAGGATGTCCTCGACCTCGTCCGCAAGGAGCAGCTGAAGCTCAACGAGGACATCATGGACACGCTCTTCAAGTGCCTTGACTCACTTGAGCAGATGGTAGACAGTGTCGGCAACGGTGAGGCGGAGGATGTCGTCGATGTTTCCGACCTCGTTGCCAAGCTCAGCTCCATCTCCAAGGGAACGCCTCCTCCTGCAGCAGATGCTGCTGCAGGAGGAGCCGCCGCTGCTCCCGCCGCGGGCAATGCATCTGGCGGAGCGGGGAATGATCTTGGCATTGATGACATCGATCTCGATGTCATGAAAAAGGCGAAGGACGCCGGGATGAACGTCTTCCATGTCAAGGTTACGCTGATGGAGAGCTGTGTGCTCAAGGCGGCGCGTTCCGTCATGGTCATGAATGCACTGGATGAGATCGGCGATGTTATCAAGAGCCTTCCTCCGGCGGAGGATCTCGAGCAGGAGAAATTTGAGCGCAGCTTTGATATCGTGCTCGCAACGGCAAGCGACGCTGAGGCGGTAACGAATGCCGTTGACACCGTCTCTGAGATCGAGGACATCGGCGTGGAGGAGCTTGACCCCGATGCACTCGCCAAGCAGGCTGAACCGGCTCCTGCGGCTGCCGCTCCGGCCGCTGCGGCAGCACCTGCGTCAAAGAAAGCCGCAGCCCCAGCAAAGAAGGAAGGCGCAAAGGCGGCTCCGGCGAAGAAACAGCATCAGAGCCAGAGCGTTCGTGTCGACATCGAGAAGCTCGATACACTCATGAACCTCATGGGCGAGTTGGTTATCAACAAGGTGCGCCTTGAACAAATCGGACAGACCCATCGTATGAGTGATCTCATGGAGACCCTCGAACAGATGGATCGTGTGACGGGGGATCTGCAGAACATCGTCATGAAGGTCCGCATGGTTCCGGTCAGTGCGGTGTTCAACCGCTTCCCGCGGATGGTGCGCGACGTATCGAAGGAACTGGGGAAGGAGATCAACCTCACCATCGAGGGTGAGGAGACGGAGCTTGACCGTACCGTTATCGACGAGATCGGCGATCCGATCATGCATCTTCTGCGCAACTCCCTCGACCACGGCGTTGAGAGCCCCGATGCACGTGAGGCAAAGGGCAAGCCGCGCGTCGGTGAGGTCGGGCTGATTGCACGTCACGAAGGCAATAACGTCGTCATCATGATTACGGATGATGGCGCAGGCATTGATGCCAGCAAAATTCGCCGCAAAGCGATTGAAAAGGGGATGATCACGCAGGATGAGGCAGATCGCCTCGATGATGCGGATGCCGTTCGCCTCATCTTCCTGCCGGGATTTTCCACGGCGGAGAAGATCACCGATATCTCGGGACGCGGCGTCGGCATGGATGTTGTGCGCAGCAAGATCGAAGCACTCTCCGGGCATGTCGATGTCGAGACGCATATCGACGAAGGTTCCATCTTTAAGATCAAGCTCCCGCTGACGCTCGCGATCATCCAGGCGATGCTTGTCCGCGTACAGGAAGAGATGTACGCCATACCGCTCACCTCCATCGACAGTACGGTCAACATTGAGCCGACGGATATCCAGACCATCCAGAACAAGGAGGTCATTGTCCTGCGTGGTGAGATCATCCCGATCGTCCGCATGGAGGAGGCGCTGCAGGTACCACATGTGAAGGACTCCGAGGAACTCTTTGTCGTCGTTGTCCATGCCGGCGAGGCGAAGGCGGGCATCGTGGTGGACAACCTCATCGGTCAGCAGGAAATCGTTATCAAGACACTGGGCAACCTCTTCGCCGGACTCAAGCTCTTCGGCGGAGCGACAGTACTTGGCGACGGCAGAGTTGCACTCATTCTCGATGTCGCAACGATGATTCAGCAGTGAGCAGGGGAGGGAAAAGAAGATGGCAGAGGATATGAATCAGAACAGCACACAGCAGAACAACCAGTACGTGGCATTCAACCTACGGGATGAGGAATATGGTGTCAGCATTCTGAATGTGCAGGAGATACGCAATCTCACCGATATCACCCGTGTCCCCTATTCGGCGGACTTCATCAAGGGGGTCATCAACCTGCGCGGTGCTGTTCTTCCGGTCATTGATCTCAAGCAGCGCCTTGGTCTCGCGGAGACACCGTATACCGACCGTACGCGTATTGTCACGGTATCGGTCGAGGATGTGCACGTCGGCATGCTCGTCGATGCAGTGACGGAGGTGTTGAGTCTCGAGAACGCGCCCGTCGATACAAAGAAGGCAACAAATGCGCGTGAGAGCAGCAAGTTTATCAGCAGCATCGGAAATATCAGAGGACGACTGATCATTCTGCTCAACCTGGAGGAGATCGTCGGGCTCAAGGAGGCAAAGTAACACAAGAGTGTGCAGTAAGGGCGATCGCTAAGCATCACACCGCATGAGAAAAGGGTTGAGTTGATGACTGTAGAAGGGGAAGACCTCACAGCTCTGTCGGACATGCAGCTCGATGTGCTGCAGGAGATCGGAAATGTCGGCGCGGGCAACTCCGCGACGGCACTTTCCCGTCTGATCAAGCATCGGATCGAGATGAATGTGCCGCGGGTGGCACTGGTTCCAATTGAAGACGTACCGGAATTTGTCGGCGGACCGGAACTCGTGGTCGTCGGTATTTTCCTGCGCGTTTACGGAAAGGCACCGAGCAATATCCTTTTTCTCATTCCGCGTGACAGTGCCTTTGCACTCGCGGATACGATGTGCGGGCGTGAGGTTGGAACGACGACGGAGCTTAGTCCGATGGATGAATCCGCATTGATGGAGGTCGGCAACATCCTTGCCGGCTCATACCTCAATGCGTTCTATAGCTTTACGGGGATCAGCATGCTCCCGTCCGTGCCGGCACTTGCCGTGGACATGGCGGGGGCGATTCTCAATGTTGTCTTAGTTCAGCTCGGAGAGATGGGGGATCACGCACTTCTCATAGAAACGAATTTTGTCGCGGATGACCGCAGCATCAAGGGACATTTTTTCCTTGTCCCCGATCCGGGCTCGCTGAGTAGCATTATGACTGCGGTAGGAGTTGGATGATATGCCGAATTTGATCAAAGTCGGCATGGCCGACTACAAGGTCGGTGCGGCTCCCGCCACACTCATCAGCTATGGATTGGGTTCCTGCATCGGCCTTTCACTGTATGATCCCAAAGAAAAAGTGGGCGGACTGCTCCACTATATGCTGCCGGACAGTAAGCAGGCACGCCCCTCCGACACACCGGCAAAGTTCATCGATACGGGATTTCCGCTCATGCTGGCGGATGTTCTGAAACTCGGGGGGGTAAAGTCCCGTCTCGTTGCAAAGATCGCGGGCGGAGCACAGATGTTTGCGTTCTCCAACTCGACGAGTGTTATGCGCGTTGGCGAGCGGAACGCACAGGCGGCGAAGGATCTTCTGGCGGCACATGGCATTCGCCTCATCGCCGAGGATACGGGGCTGAACTATGGGCGCACCGTGTCCATCGATCTGAATGACGGTACGTATATCGTCAAGACCGTCAGCAAAGGGGATAAAACCATCTAGGGGGAAGGTGATCTCTTGTTTAAAGTGGGGATGGCGCTCGCATTTTCGGTGATCGCTGCTCTCGTCGTCTTTTTGACGGGACTCTTTACCGATGCGCGCATTGGCACAGCATTTCTGCGCAGCCTCATCGCGTTCGTCTGTGCCGGTGCATTTACCTATCTTGTCACCTTCATTCTCGAGGCAAAAGGTTGGACAGCGTACGACAAGATGCCGGACGAGCGCATGGAAGATATGAAGAAGATCGTTTATGATGCCGATGACATCGACTTTGACGCAGAGGACGACGGTGCGGAGGATGCAATTGCATTTGCCGAGCCCAAGGATTTCCGTCCGCTGTCGGCAGAGTCGCTGACGCACATGACGTCGCCGGATGAGGCGCATGAGCCGCCGGTGAATGAGATGTCGGCGGGTAAGGAACCCACAGCAGCGGCACCGGCGTAGAGCTGACGGATGCGCGGAGAGGAGATGATGCAGATGGCGGAGCCGATGGAAGAGGATATCGAAGCTCTGTGGAAGGCGTATGAGACGGAGAAGACCGTTGAGGTGCGAAACCGTATTGCTGAACATTATCTCCCTCTCGTCCGTCTGGTTGCCGGACGCATCGCCATCAGCCTGCCCCAGCACGTTGATCGGGAAGATCTTCTGAGCAGTGGGTTCTTTGGTCTGCTGGATGCAATCGAACGCTACGAGCTCACGCGCGGCAATAAATTTGAGACCTATGCAGGCGTACGCGTGCGTGGTGCGATACTTGATCACCTGCGTGCAAAGGACTGGATTCCCGTCAGCGTGCGACAGAACATCAAGCGCTATGAAAAAGCTGTAGCTCATTTGGAAGGGACGCTTGGGCGTACGGCGACGGATCAAGAGCTGGCGGAGGAACTGGATCTCAGCATAGAGGAACTGCATCGTCTTGAGAGCCAGGTCAGTGCAGCGACCGTGATCCCCCTTGAGGAGTATCTCCGCACCGATGCTCAGGCCTCCCTCGAGGATGGTCCTGTGGAGCATGCAGAGTGGACGGAGGTCAAGGAAACGCTTGCCGCTGCGATTGAAAAGCTCCCTGAGAAGGAGCGGACGGTCGTGGCACTCTACTATTATGATGAAATGACACTAAAGGAGATTGCGGCTGTTCTCCACCTGTCGGAGGCGCGCATTTCCCAGCTGCATACGAAGGCAATCTTCCGTATGCGGGGCTCTCTGGCACGGATGAATGATGCCGGTTAACCTGCGCATCGCCCCGACGAAAATCGTTGTAATCGAAGCGCAATTATGAAGGATCGGGAGTGGGAATTATGGAACGTATCGTTGGGGGAAGAAAAGAGGGCTTTCAACTAGCCTTGCGTGAGGATGGCGCCTACCTTACCGTTTATCCGGAGGAGCCGGATGCGGATGTCGTTGACCTGTCCGCTCTGCGTGAGGCGATCGAGGCGGCGGGCGTTACGGACTACGATGTCCTCCAGCTCGCATATCTTGTGCGTGCGGCAGAAGGGATTGAGGAAAAACTTAACGCTGCCGCTGAGGACGGGGAGGATAACCTTACCATCCCCTTTACCATCGAGATTCCGAACGATGCGATGTCGGCAGCGGTACGCTTCGACGATAAGAAGGGAAATCTGCCGCCGTCCGTCGCTGATGTATTGGATGCCTTGAAGGAGAAGAAAGTCGTCTACGGAATTGACCGCGCAGCGATTGGGCGCGGCGTTGCGCGTCTCACGCCATTTATGGCGGCTCGCGGGACAGCACCCGTCGCGGGCGAAGATGCACGGCTCGAAAAGAAATTCGACATGGGCGTCAAGGGGCGCCCCGCAGAGCGAGCCTTTGACCGCGTCGACTACAAGGACATGAACATCTTTCTTCGGGCGGCGATTGGCGATGTCCTCGTCGTCCGTACCCCGGAGACGCAGGGTATCCCGGGAAAAAATGTATTCGGCGAGGAGGTTGCGTCGAGACCTGGAAAGCCGATCAATCTTCCGCAGGGAAAGAATACCAAGGTGGTCAACAACGACGAGCTGGTCGCCGTCATCGACGGACAGATCGTCGATGACGGGAAGAAGGTCAGCGTCGACCCACATCTGGTCATTGAGAGCAGTGTCGATGTGGGAACGGGAAATGTTGACTTTGCCGGCAGTGTGGAGATACGCGGCGACGTCGAGAGCGGTTTCTCTGTCAAGGCAGCGGGTGATGTTGAGATCAAGGGCATGATCGGCGGTGCGGAGGTCGAGGGGCGCAACGTTATCGTACATGGCGGCATCCGCGGGATGAACGTGGGAAAGATCCATGCGCGCGAGGATGTGAGCATTGCCTTCGTTGAGAATGCGAACATCACGGCAGGGCGCGATATTTTCGTCAATGATGTCGTGCTTCACTCGGTGATGCGCGCAGGGCATCATGTCACTGTTGAGGGGCAGCGTGGATGTATCACGGGCGGCTCTGTTGGGGCAGGGGAGTCGATACGCGCAAAAATCCTTGGGAATAACTTCTATGTGCAGACCAACATCAATGTCGGCATCGATCCGAATCTCAAGCACAAATACGATAACCTGCTGAAAGAATATCAGGCGGCGGATAAACAGCTGACCCAGGTGCGGCTTGCGCTTGAAACGCTGAAAAAACAGCCGCTCATGAGTCTGTCGGAACGCCGCCGAGAGCAGCTTGCCGAACTGACCCATGTGCAATTCCCTCTGGCAACCAAGATCAAGCGGATGAAGGACGAGCTGGAGGAGATGCGCGAGGAGCTGGAACAGATGAAGAACGGCTCCGTCGAGGCATTGGATACCATTTTCCCGGGGGTCAACATCATCATCAGTGGGGTGAAAAAGACCGTGGATAGCGAACTGCGCCGTGCCAAGCTGCAGGTTCTTGAAGGGGAAGTCGTCACAGGCATTCTGTAGAAAAGGAGACAGCACCATGAACGTCACGCCAATCAGCATGCAGATGATGATCCCGCAGTCCAATGAAGCGGGGAATGTTCAAAGCAATATGCAGAACCAGGTCAATGTTCAGCAGACCTTTGAATCCCTGCGCCAGAAACAGGACGCGGAGCTTGCACGTCAGCAGGTACGTGCGAAGGAAAAGGCGAGTGACGACGCACGCGTCAAGGACGACCCGGAACGGGAACGCCGTCAGGGACAGCGCGGCAGGGGACAGGGTGGACGAGAGCAGCGGGAGGATCATGGTGCAGAGCTCCTTCAGCGACTTGCTGCTGATCCCAATCGTGGTGTGCACCTCGATATTAGCTTGTAGGGAGGCGGCCTGTTATTATTTCCATCACCGAAATCCTAGGCGCACTCATCATACTGGGAGCCGTACTGCTCCTCATCGTGCGCTACATCATCCATCGCCGCCAGCGCAGCGAGGAAGATGATGAGGAACTGGCAGAATCCATCGAGAAACTAAAAAAAGAGCTCCGACAGTCGGCGGATACCATCATCAAACGCCTAGGCACCCACGTGACAAAACTCGAAGGACTCCTGCGCGAGGCAGATCAGCGGTGCACGCAGCTGGAAACGCGTGTGGCGGATGCACAGCGCCTAGAGTGGGCACTCCAGCAGCGCATCGAAGAACTTGAGCGCCGTCTTCGTGACCTCGGCGGAACCATGCCTCCTGCGGCCTATACCGCATCGCGCGCGGGCACTGTTCCTCCGATGCCGTCTTCGGTTCAGCCGACGGAGTCGCAGCGCACGGACGGCGATGCCTTTGCCGCTGTCCTGCATCAGTCCATCCTGCGCGAGCAGATGCGCAGTACCGCTCCTGCCGCGATGCCCGTTGCTGCACCACATCCGCAGCAACCCATGCAGCCTGCGATGCAGGTACAGCCACAGGCGCGTCCCGCTGCGCCTCCACCACCTGTGCCACAGTCACCTGCGCCGATGCCGCAGCAGACGCAGGTTCCCGCACCAAGGGAAGAGGACGGTATACCGGAGGAAGAGGTGCAGCCCGCCGCGCAGGAAGATGAGTCCATCAACAAGGCACGCGCCCTCCTGCGCGCCGGACATACCATCGAACAGGTCGCACGTGAGACCGGTGTCGAGATCGGTGCGCTCCGCCTGATGAAGCAGATGACGCAAAAGGATTGAGAAAGAAACAAATCCGACACTTGACGGACTTCATTTTTATCGACAGTTCCTTGACAAGATGCGAAAAGGTCGGTATAATAGCCACTGTTCGGGACGTAGCTCAGCTTGGTAGAGCGCTTCCTTGGGGTGGAAGAGGCCGCAAGTTCAAATCTTGTCGTTCCGACCATTTGCTTAGAGCTATAAGGCTTTCGGGGTTTTCAGTGTGTGAGACTGAAAGCTCCATTTTTTTGTTTGTCTGCCTAGAAAAACTCTACCAAATTGGGGCGATCTACCCGCAAAGCACCTGCTCACAGGCGGGCGGGCGCGGAAGGTGGCGCGGGGGAATGAGACAGACAGAAATATATATATACCTGCTCACAAATATTTTACAAAAATCAGTGTCTGGGAAGCCTTGTAAAACCCCTCTGAATCTGCTATGATAGAGACATAAAGAAGAGACCTCAACAGGGCGTCAACTTCTTCACCGCAACGGATTAACCGCTCTCAGTTGGAAGCAAGGGCGGTTATTTCTTTTTTATGGCAACGATGAAGCCAGTGACGAGCACAAGCACCAATGCGAACTCGTAATAACCCATATTGCACCACCTCCCATTTATGGAGTAGAGAGGTGAAGAAGTAGCCGCCTTTGCCTATAGGGGTATACCGATTATACAAGGGATGGCGGGAACGTGCAAGCAGCAATGATTTAGATGAAAAGTTGGTACACGGTCTTGCTGCTATTGACAGAATCTATACAAACATCTTGCGAACGCTGTGTGAATCTGTTATCATAAAGACAGAAAAGGAGAACCCCTCTCTGGCGGCTGCTTCTTCACATGGCTATGAAATACACCGCTCACGTTTGGGACGCAGGGGCGGTTTTTCTTTTGCAGCGTAATCGGACGCATGGCGCGTGTGGCGTCTGTCGAAGGAGGGAAGGTATGGATGTTATCGTAGATCGCGGCGTGCTGCAGGTGTTGTTGCTCGCCGTGATGTTTCTCTCTATTATGGTAGAGATCAAGACGGGCGGTCTGGGCGTCGGTGTCCTGCTCGGGATTGTCGCGGCGGCGGTGTTCTGGGGCAGTCAGTATACGCGTGGTCTGGTGGAGTTCTATCACATCGCGGTGTTTCTTGTCGGTGTGTTGATGATCATTGTGGAGATACTGCTGCCAACGGTCGGACTGCTCGCGGGGCTTGGCGTTGCAGCGATGCTCTACAGCATCGTGCTCGCGCTCGGCGGCGACATCGGCGCACTTGCAGCACTCGGCATTGCTCTTGCTATCTCAGTGGCGGTATTCCTGCTCGTCGTTGCCCGTCTGCCGTCGAGTAGGTTGTGGAATAAGCTGGTTCTCCACAACAGCTCGCGCACGGAGGAGGGCTATGTCAGTGCCGTCGGGGCGGTCGATCTCGTTGGAAAGATGGGCAAGGTGCTCACGGAGCTGCGGCCTGCGGGGACAGTACAGATTGACGGCCGTCCCGTGGATGTCGTCTCTGAAGGCGCGTTTATTGAAAAGGGGACGCGCGTTGTTGTCCTGTCTGTGAGCGGCAGTCGTGTGGTAGTACGTGAGGCATAGGAATCACTGATAATATGAGGTGTGCCAGATTGGCGTAGATTTTTTGTCCGATTGAGGCAGCAAACCGGACGCATAGCGAGGGCTATGTGGAGGATTTGCTAACGAAAAGCGGGCGAAAAAGATGCGTCAAGATGGTCGTGCCGAATTTATCAGTGATTCCATGATATTTCGGATGGATGAACACACATCTAGGAGGTTTTCATGGGTACACTGTTCGGAGGAGCATTCCTCGTTGTCATCGTTATCCTGGCGGTTTCGATCTTTCTCCATTTCGTTCCGCTCGGGCTGTGGGTCTCGGCGATTTCGGCCAATGTCTCGGTCGGCATTGTCTCCCTGGTCGGGATGCGCCTGCGCCGCGTTCCGCCGAGCCGCATTGTTCTGCCTCTCATCAAGGCAAATAAGGCGGGGCTGGATGTGAGCGTCAACCAGCTCGAGGCACACTATCTCGCGGGCGGTAATGTGGACAAGGTGGTGGATGCGCTGATCGCGTCGCATCGTGCGCAGATCGCCCTCCCATTCGAGCGTGCAGCGGCAATCGACCTCGCGGGGCGCGATGTGCTCGACGCCGTGCAGATGAGTGTCAATCCGAAGGTCATCGAGACACCGATTGTCTCCGCGGTGGCGGCAAACGGCATCGAGCTGAAGATCAAGGCGCGCGTCACAGTGCGTGCGAACATTGATCGCCTCGTTGGCGGTGCAGGGGAACCAACGATCATTGCTCGTGTCGGCGAAGGCATCGTGACAACGGTTGGCTCCTCGCAGAGTCACAATGACGTGCTCGCCAATCCGGATGATATTTCAAAGACTGTGCTTGGCAAGGGACTCGACGCAGGAACGGCATTTGAGATCCTCTCCATTGATATTGCCGACGTCGATGTCGGGCGGAACATCGGTGCGGAGCTGCAGACCGATCAGGCGGAGGCGGATAAGCGCATCGCACAGGCAAAGGCAGAGGAACGCCGCGCGATGGCCGTCGCTCGCGAGCAGGAGATGAAGGCGTACACGCAGGAGATGGAGGCCAAGGTGGTTGAGGCGCAGGCAGAGGTGCCGCACGCCATGGCACAGGCACTGCGCGAGGGCAAGCTCGGCGTCATGGATTACTACCAGCTGAACAACATCCAGTCGGATACGGATATGCGCCATGCGATCAGCGCGTCGGGAAAGCAGAATGACAAACATCCGTCTGTCCCCGTAAAGTGAGGAATGCGCCATGGAATTTCTCGTCGTAGTCGGCATCCTGATTGCGATCAGCGTGCTCGATGACCGTGTGCGCGGAAAGAAAAAAGTTCCGCCGCCGACCGTGCCGCAGGAGATTCCCCGTCATAAGCGCGGAGCACTGAAGGGCGGTGCATTTGAGATCCCCCCGATGAGCGGCATCCCCGGCCGCATCGAGATCGGGACAGTCGATCCGACGGAGGCAGAGCGCGCACTGCGCGAAAAGTGGGAGACGGAGCGCAGTGCCGCCGAGAAAGCGGCGGCGGCGCATCGACATGCGGAGAAACAGCACGCCGCGCAGGAGCGGCGCGCTGAGATACAGTCCGCTGCAGCATCTCCTGTGATGGAGGGGCTGTCGCCGTGGACCGCGCATACGATGCAGCAGGCGGTGGTGATGGCGGAGATATTGGGGAAGCCACGTGCTCTGCGCCGCTTTCCACAGCGATAGCAAAGAAAAACGAGGATTGCCGATGTGGCAATCCTCATTTTTCTTTGCTCCTCTTACTTGATCTTATTCAGCTGATTTGCCATGTCTGCCGCACTGCGGTCACCCTCCACCGCTGTGATGATGGGCTGTGCGCCGAGCATGACGGTGGAGCCGTCCGCGTACGCATCTGCAGCAGCGTGACCATTCTTATAGGCCGCCGCGAGGTTGCCCATGACGAAGTAGGCGCGTTCCGCCGAGGTCATACCGTTGGCAGGGGCGGGCGTCACGAACTCCTTCTTGTTGATGTAGACGGTGCCGTTATTCACCGTGACCTTGCCGCCGCTCATCTCGGTCAGCTTCTTGGCGTAGTTGTCACGGCGTGAGGCATTCGACGGATGATCGGCGGCACCGGACATGATGGAGACGACATTGGCGGAGTTGTTGCCATCCATATCGATAACGCGCTGCCATACCGCCGCCGTTGCTCCCGGGTTGTACGGAGAGTGCGAGATGTAGTCAAAGGCAAGGTTATCTGCCTCCCACTCCATCGGTTTAGTGAGTCCCTGTCCGTTCCATATATTGGCGGCGATTGCACCGAGTACCGTACCGGTTGCACTCGCAAGAATCGCGGGACCGAGCGAACGCTTCATGCCTTTGGCGGGGTGATCCTTCTGCCCGTGCCCCATCTCATGGGCGAGGACAACGGCGATCTCATCTTCATTATTAAGGTAGTTGTAAAGGCCCGTATTGACACTCATATTATGTCCGAGCGTACAAAATGCGTTGAAGCTGTCCTCATTGTTGATGAAATAGAGGTACGGACGGTCGTAGATGGTCGCGTCCTGCGAACCGATCGCCGCCGTCAGATTGGTGAAGATGCGGTCGAGCTGATTGTTGAGCGCGTAGTCGTCATTGACCCCGTACTTTTCGCGCAGCTGATTGTTCAGCGCCTGACGCCCCTCTTCCGTCGTATTGTAGTACTTGATCTCTTTGTTCATCTCAGCGGACGCTGCAATACCGCCGACGATCGCACCGATGATGCTGCCTGTGCTCGCCTCGGCCACCGCCGGGGTACTGAGGGTGATGCCGCTCGCCATGGAGATGGAGAGTGCAAGTGCGACACCGTTTCGCATCAATTTTTTCTTATTCATAATTCCTCCTAACCTATGAACCGATGAACATATTATATCGGATGAAAATATTTCTGTCCAGTATAGAGGGAAAGAAACGCGTCGCCGTAAGCACAGAGCACGTTTTGCGAGAGTAGGACGTTTTCTTCTGCGTACGCAGAGGGAGCATCATTCTTGACACCATACACAAAAGACATTAAAATATATAAGAATATGCGCTTATTTATGGACGAGGAGGTGGCCGTTATCTTTACAGAAATACTCATGATAATTATCGCCATTGGCGTTGGCGTTGCAGCCGGCTATACGGCGCGCAAGCGTGCGGCAGAGGCACAGATAGGATCAGCCGAAAGTGAAGCAAAACGCATTGTCGACGAGGCCGGGAAGGCGGCGGAGACGAAGCGGAAGGAAGCACTGCTCGAAGCCAAGGAGGAGATCCAGCGGCAGCGGCAGGACTTTGAGCGTGACACGAAGGAACGCCGCAGTGAACTGCAGCGTATGGAGCGTCGTACGATCCAGAAGGAGGAGAACCTCGACCGCAAGCTGGAATCCATCGAGAAAAAGGAGGAAGGTCTCGCACGTAAGGAGGCACGCATCGACAAGACGCAGGCAGAGGTCAGCGCGCTCTATGAGAGCCAGCGGCAGGAGCTCGAACGCATCTCCGGACTGTCCTCCGAGGAAGCACGTACCGTGCTCATGGCAGAGGCGGAGGAAGAGCTGAAGCATGAGAAGGCACGTAAGATTAAAGAATATGTCCAGCAGACGAAGGACGAGGCGGACAAGGCAGCACGTGAGATTCTGAGTGTCGCCATCCAGCGCTGTGCCGCTGATCATGTGGCGGAGACGACGGTCTCGGTCGTTGCTCTGCCGAACGATGAGATGAAAGGGCGCATCATCGGGCGCGAGGGGCGCAACATCCGCACACTGGAGACGTTGACGGGCATCGACCTCATCATCGACGATACGCCCGAGGCGGTCATTCTTTCGGGCTTCGATCCCGTGCGCCGTGAGGTGGCTCGGATCGCGCTCGAAAAGCTGATTCAGGATGGACGCATTCATCCGGCACGCATCGAAGAGATGATCGAAAAGGCGCGCCGTGAGGTTGATCAGCGCATCAAGGAAGCGGGGGAGCAGGCGACGTTCGAGACGGGCGTGCACGGTATTCATCCCGAGCTGGTACGCCTGTTGGGACGGATGCGCTATCGTACGAGCTACGGACAGAACGTGCTGGCGCACTCCGTCGAGGTCGCGCATCTCGCAGGGCTGATGGCGGCGGAGCTGGACTGCGACGTCATGCTCGCCAAGCGCGGCGGTCTCCTCCATGACATCGGCAAGGCGGTCAGCCACGAGATCGAGGGCCCGCACGTCACCGTGGGGGCTGATCTAGCACGCAAGTATCGCGAGTCGAAGGAAGTCATCAACATCATTGCGTCCCATCACGGCGATGAGGAGGCGACGACGGTGGAGGCTGTGCTCGTCGCGGCGGCGGATGCCGTCTCTGCGGCACGTCCCGGCGCACGGCGCGAGAGCCTCGAGTCCTACATCAAGCGGCTCAAGGCGCTGGAAGAAATTGCCGAGTCGTTTGAAGGCGTGGAGCGCTGCTTTGCCATCCAGGCGGGCCGTGAGATCCGTGTGATGGTCAAGCCGGACAAGGTGGATGATGCGGAAGCGGCAGTTCTCGTACACGATATTGTAAAGAAGATCGAGGGCGATCTCGAGTATCCGGGGCAGATCAAGGCAACAGTGATCCGTGAGACACGTGTTGTGGACTATGCCAAGTAGGGATGACCTCTATGAGCGGGCGCGGGGACGTGCCCGCTCGCCGTTCCTGCTCCATGGATGCGCTCTCGATCATGGAGATGGCGGATATGTTTGACTTTCTGCGCAGACATTTTGGGGGGACGCGTGCGGTGCGGCATCGGACGGAGCAGGCGCGTCCCGGCGTTCAGCTGCTCGCGTCTGTCCTCGTCTGTTTTTCTGAGATTCAGGCGGTGTCCTATGAGCCGCACAGCGGCCTTCTGACGATGGACTTTGTCCTGCGGGGGACGGTGCCGGAGGATGAGATGGAGGCATTTGCCGCATTTCTCGCCGAAAGCATCGAGACCTATCAGGGACTCGAGGGCGGCATGGCGAGCGAGATGGAGTTCACCTACGAGCACCATGAGGGGCTCATGATGCTGCATCTCGCACGGCGGATGGATGAGGTGACGGAGCGGGAGATTGGGCTTACGGTACAGCTTCTGACCGATCGCTTCGGGGAGGCACTGCTCGTGGATGCGCATGGGGCGGACGTGCCCGATGCGGAGTTTCGACAGATGCAGCATGATACGCTTGATCGTATGCTGACCGCCGTACGCGAGATGCCGCTGCGCGATCGTCTCGTTGGGATCCGGGAGCGCGACCAGGTCGTGGTCTATAACCGCTGATGGAGTATGAGAGGAGGGAACGCCGTGCGCATACTGATCGTCGGTGATGTCGTCGGACACGCGGGACGGCGTGCCTTTCGCACAATTACGCCGCGTCTGCGCGCGGAGCGCGGCATTGATGTCGTCATTGTCAATGGGGAGAATTCGGCCGGCGGCAAGGGCTATACGCGCAAGGCACTCGATGAGCTCTATGCAGGCGGTGCCGATGTTGTCACCTCGGGCAATCATGTCTGGGATAAGAAGGACGTTTTTTCCTTCATCGATGATGAGCCGTTTCTCATCCGCCCTGCCAACTATCCTGAGGGAGCGCCGGGAAAAGGATTCTGTGTTTTCCCGGCCAAGACGGCGAGCATCGGCGTGATGAATCTCTCGGGGCGGTCGTTTATGCCGCCGATGGACTGCCCCTTCCAGAAGGCGGATGAGATTCTTGCCGCGCTGGAGAGTCAGGCGGATATCATCGTCCTGGATTTTCACGCAGAGACCACGTCGGAGAAACTCGCGATGGCACATTATCTGGACGGTCGTGCGGACATTGTTGTCGGCACGCATACACATGTCCAGACAGCAGATGCACGTATCCTGCCAGGAGGGACGGCATACATCACCGATCTCGGTATGGTCGGGGCACAGAATTCGGTGCTCGGCGTGCGCACGGATCTCGTCATTCAGAAGTTCCGTACGGGGATGCCTGTGCGGTTTGATATGGCAGAAGGTCCTGCGGAATACGCGGCGGTCATCGTGGATATCGATCCTGCGGGGCAGCACCCTGCATCGATTGAGTCGCTTCTGCTGCGCGAAGCGGAATAGGAAGTCAAGGAGAAGATATATGCCAAGCGATTTGCATATCCATACGACCTTCTCCGACGGCAGGAATACGCCGGAGGAGATCATGGAAGCAGCAAAGGCTGCGGGGCTGCGCTACATCTCCATTACGGATCACGACTCGGTCGAGGGCGTGACGGAGCTGTATGAGAGCGGACACATTTCCTCCGGCAGCCTGCGGCTGATCCCTGGGGTGGGATTCAGTACGGGCGATGGCGGACATGATGTTCATATCTTGGGCTACAACATCGACATCTACAATGCGGAGCTGCAGGAAAAACTTGAGGAGATCAGCGAGGCGCGGTGGACGCGCTTCACGGAGATCGTGGAGCTCCTGCGGGGCCTTGGCTACGAGATCGGTGAGACTGAGGTGCTGACGGATGAGGGGATGTGCAAGGCCATCGGCCGCTCCCACGTTGCACGTGTGCTGGTGAAAAAGGGCTACTTCGACTCCGTCCGCGCCTGCTTCGATCAGCTGCTGAAGCGCGGGCAGCCTGCCTATGTGCCACATTTTCGCGTCTCTGCCGAGGAACTCATCAGTCTCATCCGCGGGGCGGGCGGGATCCCCGTTCTCGCAAATCCCAAGGCGGTCGGTGATGAGACGGTCATCATGACGCTCGCTGCGCAGGGGCTTCAGGGGATTGAGGCGTTTTATCCCACCTACGATCGGCAGGATATGCAGCACTATCTGGATGTGGCGCAGCAGCACGGACTTCTCGTATCGGGCGGCTCGGATTACCGCGGCTTTCCCGGACGCGGAACAGAGGAGATTGGTCAGTTCACGATCGAGGATGTCTATGCGGAAAATTTCTATCGTCCGCCGCAGCATACGTGAGGATACCGTAAAGGAAGCACTGATAAATTCGGCACCACCATCTTGACGCATCTTTTTCGCCCGCACTTCGGCGGAAAATCCTCCACAGAGCACCACTCTGCGTCCGGTTTTCCACCTTGTTCGGACAAAAAATCTACGCCAATCTGGCAGACCTCATTTTATCAGCGCTTCCTAAAAAGAGGAGGGACACAATGGACGTAATTGCCCTTGTCGGCCCGAGTGGAACGGGAAAAAGTCACCGCGCACTGTGGGTTGCCCGAAAAAATGGCGCAGATGCCATCATTGATGACGGCATCCTCATCAAAGATGGGAAAGTGGTCGGCGGCACATCGGCAAAGAAGGAAAAGAATCGCATCATGGCGGTGCGGCGTGCGATTTTTGTCCTTCCGGGACATGCTGCCGACGTACGCCGCGCGATCGAGGAGTGTGCACCACGCCGCATCCTGATCCTCGGCACCTCGGAGAATATGGTGCAGAAGATCGCGAAGGCGCTTGGCATCGGTCCGGTCGGAAAGATCATCCGCATTGAGGACGTTGCCTCCAAGAAGGATATGGAGATCGCCCAGTATCACCGCCTGAAGCGTGGCGAACACATTATTCCCGTGCCGAGCATTGAACTGAAGCCGCATTTTTCGGGTTATCTCATCGACCCGATCAAGAGTTTTTTCAAGACCTCCTCATCGAAGCGGCGCAAGCTCGGGGAGCGCTCCATCGTACGACCTGTATTCAGCTACTATGGAAAACTCATCATCGATGACTCGGTCATCAAGAGCATCGTGCGCATTGCTGCCGAGCAGTTCGAGGACGTGTACCGTGTCGGCGGGACGCACGTCCGCCACATCGTGAACGGGGACGACGATCTTGGGATCACAGTCTCATTGGAGGTTGTCTTCACCTACGGACGCGCGATCAAGGAGACCATGGCTGCGCTGCGCCGCCGTCTGCAGACGGAGATTGAGCGCATGACGGGCATGGTCGTCCACGAGGTCGATATCCTGGTCAAGAGTCTCCACGTTGGCACGCAGCCACCTCTGCGTGCCGAAGGATAACCCAATGACGAAAAACCTTATCATTTTTTAAGAAAAAAAGGCAGAATCAAAAGGATTTTTTATGGGGACGTAGAACTAAATATATATCTATTACGTATGTCGATTTTTGTATGCGTAAAGAATCGGGGAAAGGAATGTGACGTTTCATGCTGGAGCAGGTGGTCAATACCTCGGTGATAGATGTCAGCAGCCGTGCCATGGCAGCGTCGACGCTTCGCCACGAGGTGCTCAGCAACAACATCGCCAACGTGAATACACCGAACTTCAAGCGGAGTCATGTCCGCTTTGAGGATCTGCTGAAAAAGGAATTGGGGCTGGAGGACGATCCGCTGATGCCCGTCGTGCGTACGCACGACCGGCACCTTCCGCTGGCGTATCGCGGTAAGGCACACGGCGTCATCGAGCAGGAGAATACGACCAATATGCGCCTGGACGGCAACAATGTCGATATCGACGTTGAGATGGCAGAGGTTGCAAAGAACCAGCTTTATTACAATGTACTTGCCAATCAGCTGGGGGGACACATCAGTAGGATGAAGAGTGTTATCACCAGTGGTCAGGGCTGATCGGAGGGCACGATATGGGAATGTTTTTGGGAATTGATACGGCGGCGTCCGGGCTTACAGCGGAACGCCTTCGCATGGACGTGATCTCCAACAATATCGCGAATGCGAATACGACGCGGACACAGGGCGGGGGTGCCTATCACCGCCGCTATGTGGTGTTTCAGCCGCGTGAGAAGGGACATGGCATCGGCTTTGAGTCCTTTCTGGCACGTGCGTCGAACCGCATGCGCCCCGGCGACGGCGTACGTGCCGTCGGCATTCGCGCAGACAACACACAGGGGCCTCTGGTCTATGAGCCGGGGCATCCGGATGCAAACGCAGACGGCTACGTGGAGCGCCCGAACGTCAACATCGTCGCTGAGATGGTCGACATGATCTCGGCGTCGCGCGGCTATGAGGCAAATACGACGACGATCAATGCAGCGAAGTCCATGGTCAATGCGGCCCTCCGCATTGGCGGCGGAAACTGATGCACACATTGTAAGGGGGATCCATTATGGAAGTACAAGCACTGCAAATGACTCCTGTAACGATGCGTGCACCCAGCCATTTGGGGGAGACCATCGACAAATCCCAACGCAAAGATTTCGGCACCTATCTAAAAGATGCCCTCTCCGAAGTCAATCATCTTCAGCTCGCCTCGGAGGAACAGATAAAGTTGCTCGCTGCGGGCGAAGTAGAAGATGTTTCTCAGGTTATCGTGGCAGGGCAGAAGGCTGAAATCGCCCTACAGCTTACCTTGCAGATGCGCAATCGCGCTGTTTCTGCCTATCAGGAAATCATGCGGATGCAGGTATAACTGAAACTGTCGTTCTGTTTGCACCCTCGCGGGGAAGCACAACCGCGGTAACTTGAAGGGAAAGAGATTATGGGAGAGTGGAAAGAGCGCAGCCTTGCCTTGTGGAAACGCTTTGACAAGCGGCAGCGCTACATCATGCTCGGCTCGGCACTCGCAATTCTCGTATTGATCTTCGGTCTTAGTTTTTGGTACGGCAGCAAGCCCGATATGGTTCCGCTGTTTACCGACATGGAGACCAAAGATGCGGGCGAGGTCGCGAATCAGCTGCGTGAATCGAAGATCAGCTACGAAATACAGGAGAATAAGTCGGGTACGACGATTCTCGTTCCGACGGCGAATGTGCATGAGGCTCGCCTCAACCTTGCCGTGCAGGGACTTCCGCACGGGAACAAGGGGTTCGAGATCTTCGACGACAGCAAACTCGGTGTCACCGAGTTCCAGAATCGCGTCAACTACCTGCAGGCACTGCAGGGCGAGCTGACGCGTACCATCGAGCAGATTGAGGCAGTCGACAAGGCACGTGTTCACATCGTGCTGCCCGAGGACAGTCTTTACAAAAAAGAGGAGAAGCCGGCGACGGCTTCCATTATGCTGCGCCTGAAGCCGCATGCAGAGCTGACGAAAAAGGAGATCAAAGGCATTGTCAACCTCGCGGCACACAGCGTCAAGGGACTGACGCCGGAGAACATCACGATCGTCGACGATACGGGCAAGATTCTGAATGATCCCGACGATCAGGATGAAAAGGGACTTGGTGCAAAGACCATTACCCAGCTCGAGATGACGCGCAAGGTGCAGGACAACATCGAGAAAAAGGTGCAGACCCTGCTCGACCAGACGCTCGGGGAAGGGCGTGCATTTGCCCGCGTCAGCGTGGAGCTGGACTTTGACGACCGCCTGACGGATCGTCAGACCTTTACGCCTGTGGTGGATGATGCAGGCATCATCCGCAGCCAGCAGGACATCTCCGAAAGCTATAACGGCAGTTCGACGAATCCCGGCGGTCCCGCGGGTGTCCAGAGCAACGTCCCGGGCTATGTTGAGCAGGAGTCAAACGCAAACGCTGCCTACGAGAAAAAAGAATCCACGAAGAACTATGAGATCAACGAGGAACGCCAGCACGTGATTGCTTCCCCGGGCTCGATCCGCCGTATGACGGTTGCTGTTCTTGTCAATGACGACGTGACGCAGCCGCAGCAGGAGAGCATCCTGCGCACGGTGAGCAGCGCGGCAGGCATCAATCAGACGCGTGGCGATACGATCTCCGTTGAGCCGCTGCCGTTCAGCACGGAGGCGGCAGACCGCCGTGCGGCAGAGCTGCAGGCAGAGAAGGATCGTCAGGATCGCATCTTCTACATGCAGGTCGGCGCCGTTCTTCTCGTTATCGCCCTCATCGTTGCTGCGATTCTCATGTATCGCCGCAAGAAGCGCCTCGAGCGCGAGGCAGCCGAGGAGGCAAAGCGTCTCGAAGAAGAGCGTCTTGCCGAGGAGCGTGCCGCCGCGATCGCTGCCGGCGAGGTCGAGGAAGAGGATCTCTCTGAGGAGGAGCAGCAGCAGATGAACGAGAAACTCGCGCTTCTTGCGCTCATCGACAGCAAGCCTGAGGAGGTCGCACTCCTGGTCAAGACTTGGCTTACGGAGGAGGAGTAACCATGCCGGATCTATATGGCAGCGGTGATCTGACCAACCAGCAGAAGGCGGCGATCCTCTTTATCGCCA
The DNA here is from genome assembly GCA_963541465.1 of uncultured Selenomonas sp. Classification (GTDB taxonomy): domain Bacteria; phylum Bacillota; class Negativicutes; order Selenomonadales; family Selenomonadaceae; genus Centipeda. The sequence goes on along the minus strand of CAUTTS010000019.1, from coordinate 6,234 downwards.
TTGGTCCTGAGTACTCGGCGAAGCTGTTTCAGCACATGGACGACGACGAGATCGAGCAGCTGACACTTGAAATCGCCAACCAGAAACAGGTCTCGTCCGCCCTCAAGGCGGAGGTCATCTCGGAGTTTTACTCCATGTGCATGGCACAGGACTACATCTCCTCGGGCGGTCTGCAGTATGCGCAGAACGTCTTGGAAAAGGCGCTCGGCCCGGACAAGGCACTCGAGATCATCAACCGTCTCACGACGAGTCTGCAGGTGCGTCCGTTCGACTTCCTGCGCAAAACCGACCCGGCACAGCTCATCAACTTCATCCAGAACGAGCATCCACAGACCATCGCCCTCATCATGGCGTATCTGGAGCCGGATCAGGCGGCGATCGTTCTCGGAGCACTGCCTCCGGAGTCGCAGGTCGAGGTAACAAAACGTATCGCGACCATGGATCGCACCTCGCCGGACTCCATCCGCGAGGTCGAGCGTGTGCTGGAACGGAAGCTGTCGTCCATGGTAACACAGGACTTTACGACGGCAGGCGGCATCAAGGCAATTGTCGAGGTGCTCAACCGCGTCGACCGCACGACGGAGAAGGCGATCGTCGAAACGCTCGAGGTCGACAACCCCGAGCTTGCCGAAGAGATCAAAAAACTCATGTTCGTGTTCGAGGACATCGTCCAGATCGACGACCGCTCCCTGCAGCTTGTCCTCCGTCAGGTCGAGACCAAGGATCTCTCCCTTGCGCTCAAGGCGACGCCGCAGGAAGTTGCAGAGAAAGTCTACAAGAATATGTCGACGCGTGCGGCGGATATGCTGCGCGAGGAGATCGAGTTCATGGGTCCGGTCAAGATCCGCGACGTGGAGGAGGCACAGCAGAAGGTTGTCGCCGTCATCCGCGTACTCGAGGACAAGGGCGAGATTGTGATTTCGCGCGGCAAGGGAGACGAGATGATTGTCTAGAGTTATCAAGGCCGCCATCTGGGAGGAGAACCCGCATCTCATCGACGTCCCCGCCCCCTCCGTTCCGCCGTCCGCAGATGGCATGGAGGACGGTGTCAGCGAGGAGACGGTTCAGTTCCTGCTCTCGCGCATCGAGGAGCGTGAACACGCGATTGATATCCGCAGCGAAGAGTTGGACATGGAGATCGCCGTGCGCCGCGGTGAAATCGAACAGGAGCGGGAGCGACTTCTCAGCGAGGCGAAAGAACAGATTGAAAAGGAGCGCGAGGAAGCGCGTCAGGCAGGGCACGACGAGGGATTTGCCGCCGGCAGAGAGGCAGGCGAGGCCGCCGTACGCGAGGAGATGGAGGATTTCATCCGCCAGACCAATGCGAAGGCGGAGAAGACCCTGCGCGATGCGCATGACGCGATGCGTGACTACCTTATGCAGGCGGAGGAGGTCATCGTTTCGATTGCGATGACCGCCGTGGAGCGCGTTCTTCCGCAGCACTTCATCGATGTACCGCAGATGGTTTTGCCCATCGTGCGCGATGCCATTGAGCGCGTCAAGGATCAGAAAGAGATTGTCGTCCACGTTCCGCCGGACAGCTATGACTTTGTGCTGATGGCACGCGATGAACTGCGCGGCATTGTGACAGCGGGGGACAGCAGCCTCTCGATCACGTCCGATGAGAGCCTGAAGCCGGGCGACTGCATGGTGGAGACGCCGAACGGCAGCGTTGATGCACGTCTGCAGACACAGATCGAACAGCTGAAAAAAGCGGTGCGGGAAGTTATGCTATGAATACGAGTGAAACGGGGGGGAATCCCCCATTTTCCATAAATATCCATAAGTTTAAGGATGCACTCCGCGCTGCTTCACCGATGAAGCTGACGGGCAAGGTAACGCAGATCATCGGGCTGGTCATCGAGTCGCAGGGTCCAACGGTGACGGTCGGTGAGCTCTGCTATGTGAGCTCTCACTTTGCAGGGATGCCGCCTGTGCCGGCGGAGGTTGTCGGATTTCGTGAGGGGAGCGTTCTCCTCATGCCGGTCGGAGAGATGCAGGGCATCGGGCCCGGCTGCGAGGTCGTTGCAACGGGGCGTCAGCTGCGCGTGAAAGTGGGGATGGAGCTGCTCGGGCGTGTGCTTGACGGACTCGGCAATCCGATCGATGGCAAGGGACCCATCCTCGCCAAGGAGGAGTACCCCCTGCAGGCCCCGCCCCCGCCTCCGCTGACGCGGCCGCGCATCCATGACAACCTCTACGTCGGTGTGCGTGCGATCGACGGGCTCATCACGATGGGGGACGGACAGCGTATCGGCATCATGGCGGGCTCCGGCGTCGGCAAGTCCACGCTGCTCTCCATGATTGCACGTAATACGGAGGCGGACATCAGTGTCATCACACTCGTCGGAGAGCGCGGACGCGAGGTGCGCGATTTCATTGAGCGCGATCTCGGCGAGGAGGGGCTGAAACGTTCCGTTGTCGTCGTTGCCACCTCCGACCAGCCGGCACTCGTCCGCATCAAGGGAGCTATGACGGGAACGGCGATTGCGGAGTACTTCCGCGATCAGGGGCGCAAGGTAGTGCTCATGATGGACTCCGTAACACGCTTTGCGATGGCGCAGCGCGAGGTCGGGCTCACCATCGGCGAGCCGCCTGCGACGCGCGGCTATACTCCGTCGGTCTTCGCCATGTTGCCGCGTCTCCTAGAGCGCGCGGGCACGAGCGAAAAGGGATCCATTACGGGCATCTACACCGTGCTGGTCGACGGCGACGATATGAATGAGCCGATCGCTGATGCGGTGCGTTCGATCTTGGATGGGCATATCGTCCTCTCGCGGCGGATCGCCGCGCAGAACCATTTTCCTGCCATCGACATACTCAGCAGCGTCAGTCGTGTCATGTACGAGGTCGTTGCAAAGAATCATCTCGAAGCAGCGCAGGAAATGCGTCAACTCATGGCCGTCTATCAGGAAGCAGAGGATCTCATCCACATCGGTGCATACGTCAAGGGCTCCAGCCCGAAGATCGACGCCGCAATCCAGAAGATCGACGGCATCAACGACTTCCTCTGTCAGGACATCTACGAGGTGACCTCCTATGCAGATACGGAGCAGCAGCTCATCGGTCTGACGGGGAAAGAAATGTCCGCAAATGAGGCGGCATCATGAAAAAATTTCGCTTTCAGCTCGAGACCTTGCTCAAGGTGACGCGCATGAAGAAGGAAGAGGCGGAGGTCGCCTTTGCCAAAGCCGTGCGAGCTCTTGAGGAGGAACGTGCCTATCAGCGGCAGCTGCTCGAGGAGATGGCACAGGGACAGCGTGACTACGAGGAGATCTCCAAGGAAGGCACGCACATCAAGATCGGTCGACTCATGAGTTTTAACCAATTCTTCGGGTGGAAACGTCAGCAGATCGAAGATCAGCAACAGGTGATCCTACGGGCGAATGCCGTACGCCAGAAAGCACTGAAAGTACTGATGGAGCAGATGAGCGCGCTCAAGAGCATTGAGAAGTTGAGGGAAAAACGCCTTGCCGAGTACAAGGCGGAGGCACTGCGGGAGGAGCAGAAGATGCTCGATGAGATCGGCCTGCAGCTGACCATGCGCAATAGGGAATGGGAGGAAGCCGTATGATAGACCTTTCGGGCATTCAGCAAATACAGGCGCGCATCGCCGAGATCGAGGGAGAGTTCAACCTCAAGCAGCAGAATCTCCCAGGGCTGGATTTTGCTTCAAAACTCCAGCAGGAGATCGATAAGAACACGGCTGCAGCAGCGTCCAAGGCACATGCCGCACAGCGCGTTGACGGAACAAAGCCCGCTGCATCAGCGACGCACGCGGAGAAGGCAGGAAAGGCGGAACTGGCCAATCCCGACCTCACGCAGATGATTCATCAGGCGGCACAGAAGTACCACGTCGACCCCAAACTCGTTTCGGCCGTCGCCGAGGTCGAGTCGGGCGGACATCAGGATGCCGTCTCTCCTGCGGGCGCGGTCGGCGTCATGCAGCTTATGCCGGAGACAGCCGCCGGGCTCGGGGTTGACCCGTACAGTGCGGAGGGCAACGTCGAGGGCGGCGCGAAGTATCTGAGCGAGCTGATGAACACCTTCGGCGGGGATGTGAAGAAGGCGGTTGCCGCCTACAACGCAGGGCCAAATGCGGTAAAGGCATACGGCGGCGTACCTCCGTATGCGGAGACGCAGGATTATGTGAACCGCGTCCTCGATATATACCGCTAATCGGATGAGATAGGCAGGATAAGGGGAAGAGAAAGAGGGCAGGAAATCCATGCGGAAGAAACTGAAGATCCTATTGGTGCTGATCTTAATTCTCGTGCTGATTGTAGGCGGATTTGCTCTCGGCGTCTATCTCCGTCTCTTTGATACGAAGGAGCTCAACGAGGAGTATAAACTCCATGAGCTGCCTGTGGTCGGTGAGTACTTTGTGCCGCCGGCGGAGAACGAGGAGGAAAGTTCGCAGTCCTCGTCGTCTGCGTCGACTTCGACGACGAGCACGGCAACGAAGCCAAAGAAGGCACCGGAGAGCGTCAAGATCACCAAAGAGGAAATCGAAAAGCAGCAGAAGGAACGTGAGACGGCGGAAAAGAAGCGCGTCACGAAGCTTGCACGTCTCTACAATGATATGAAGCCTGCGGATGCTGCCAAGGTCATGGAGTCGCTCGACATCAATCTCTGCATTGCCATTCTTCAGCGTATGGACGAAGGAAATGCGGCGAAGGTGCTGACGGAGTTCGAGCCTGATCGTGCGGCGCAGATCACACAGATCATGTATGAGGGTGCGCCGCGCCGTGCAGCGGCACGTCGAAATGCTCCTGTGCCGGGTGAGGCAGAGGAAAGTCCTGTCCCCGGTGAAGCACCGGAACAATAATACACTGATGAAGATGCAGTGCTGAGTGCATCGGCACTGCCGCAGAGGGACCATGGGAGAGCCTGTGAAGCTGCTGGAAGGAATCGCTGAATCGAGCGGTGCTGCCCAAGCTCTTCGCAGGCTTTTTGGAAGTCTGTCCGTGGGGATGGTCAAACTTCCGTTAGGGGGTATACGCTTGCGCCGCATATTTTTACTGGCTGCCGCACTTCTCATCGGGATGCTTGGCGTCCTCCTTCCCGCAGGGACAGCAGATGCTGCGTTCAGCGACCGGACGAAGGACATGGCAAAGATCACGGGCATCCGCATCGGACGTACCGATGGGAATGTCCGCATCGTGGTGGACTCCGATCATCCCGTCACCTATCGGCAGTTCGCCCTCGCGAACCCGACACGCGTCGTACTGGATGTTCAAAATGCGTGGATCATGCCGGAGGCGAAGAAAAATGTCCAGGTGGATTCGCCCCTTGTTTCGGGGGTTCGCGCCGCACAGTTCGATGAGAAGACGGTGCGCATCGTGGTGGATACGACCGTTGGGAAGGACGGCTGGAAGATATTCTCCCTCGATGGTGGGAAGCCGCGCATCGTTCTAGACTTTGGCCGTACACCGAAGGTCGCGGCGGGGCCGAAGGCACCGCCTGCAAAGCCTGCTCCGACGCAGCAGCCGACCAAACCGGCGAAACCGGCACCGTCCCCCAAGACGACGCCTCCCTCAGATCAACGGGATGACGATCATACGGGCGACGATGTCGGACATGATATCTCCGACATCATCGGCCTCAAGGGAAAGAAGATCGCCATTGACCCCGGCCATGGGGGCAGCGACTCGGGCGCGATTGGCCCGACGGGGGTCATGGAGAAGAATGTGACGATGCGTGTCAGCCGTGAGCTGAAGCGTCTCCTTGAGGCAGAGGGCGCAACGGTTGTGCTCACGCGCACGACGGATACGGAAGTCTCTGACAAGGGGGCAAATGCCACGGCAGTCGAGGAGCTGGAAGCACGCTGCGAGATCGCCAATCGCGCGAATGCGGATATCTTCCTTTCGATTCACGCCGATGCGTTTACCAATCGCGAGGTCAAGGGGACGACGGCGTACTACTATGCAAAGGCATCGGAGAAATCCAAACGCCTTGCCGACTGCGTGCGCCTGGCACTCATCGACGCGATCGGCACACTTGACCGCGGCACGCAGACCTGTCATTTCTACGTCGTGAAGCATACGGATATGCCCGCCACACTCGTGGAGATCTCCTTTATCTCGAACGCAGATGAAGAACGCATGATGAACAGTGAGGAGGGCGTCAACAATATCGCGCGCGGCATTGCAGACGGGATTGCAGACTATTTTGGATAATTAAGCCTGCAAATAAAAAGTCAAGCCCCTAGACGAAAAAAGATGAGGAGTTGCG
>CAUTTS010000018.1:0-31305 GCA_963541465.1 uncultured Selenomonas sp. | reverse complement strand
CGCCAGTCTGGCAGGCCTCATTTTATCGGGGCTCCCTTATTTTTGTCTTGACAAGCGTGAATCCATCTGTTAATATAACATTTGTCGCAGAGAAAGCGTGAAGTGAATATGGAGTGGTACTCAAGAGGCTGAAGAGGACGGTTTGCTAAATCGTTAGAGTGGGTAACCGCTGCGAGAGTTCGAATCTCTCCCACTCCGCCATTTTTATTACCCGGTCTGCGTCGGGTTTTTTTAATTTAAGGAGATGCTTCTATGGAGATACAGAGCATGTCGCCGTCTTTTGTCGAACGATTTTTTAAAGTGCGGGAAAAGGGCTCGACCGTGCGCACGGAATTGATCGCGGGCATGACGACGTTCATTGCCATGGCGTATATTCTCTTTGTCAATCCAAATATACTTGCGGATGCCGGCATCCCGAAGGAGGCGGCGATTGCCTCAACCATTTGGATCGCGGCACTCGCGTCGCTCGCGATGGGCATTTTTGCGAACTATCCTGTCGCGCTCGCACCGGGCATGGGGCTGAATGCATTCTTTGCCTACTATGTCTGCGGCGTTCTCGGCCTGCACTGGACCGTGGCACTCGGTGCCGTGTTTTTCTCCGGCGTTCTCTTTTTGATTCTGACCGTTGGCGGAATCCGACAGGCAATCATCAATGCTGTCCCGCGTGACCTGAAATACGCCATCAGCGTGGGTATTGGACTCTTTATCGCATTCATCGGACTGAAGGGGACGGGACTGATCGTCGAGAATTCTGCGACCTATGTCTCCCTTGGTCACGTCACCGCGCCGACGACGCTGCTCTCTCTCTTCGGATTGCTTCTCACGGCGGCACTGATGGCGCGCAACGTACATGGCTCGATCCTCATCGGCATCTTTGTGACGACCATCCTCGCCATGATCCTCGGGATGACGCCGGCACCGAAAGGAATCACGGATATCGTGAGCACCTCGCTCCCGCACATGGGGGAGACGTTCGGGCAGCTCGATCTCGCGGGCGCATGGCACTACGGCCTCGTTTCGATCATCTTCACGTTCACCGTGGTGGAACTGTTCGATAATATGGGCACATTGATCGGCCTGACGACAAAGGCAAAGATGGTGCGCCCCGACGGACACATCGAGAACATCGACAAGGCACTGACCACGGATGCGGTCGGGACGATGGTCTCCGCCATGTTCGGTACGTCGACGGTCACCTCCTACATCGAGAGCGCGGCTGGTATTGCCGCTGGCGGACGGACGGGGCTGACTGCCGTTGCAGCGGGCGTGCTCTTCTTGGCGGCGCTGCTCTTTACACCGCTGATCGGGCTCGTGCCGGCATTTGCTACGGCGCCTGCCCTCATCCTGGTCGGCGCACTGCTCATGTCCGAGGTCGGAAAGATTGACTTCTCCGATTTCACGAATGCTCTGCCCGTCTTCCTTACGATCATCATGATGCCGCTCACGTCGAGTATTGCCAATGGCTTTGCCTTTGGCTTTATCAGCTATACGGTCATGAAGCTCTGTGCGGGGCAGTATAAGAAGGTTAGCTGGATTATGTATCTCGTCTCGATTGCCTTCCTGATCAATCTGGCACTTCGTTCGTAGGAGGCTGACGTGCAGATGAAACACCGCATGGCATTTCTCGTGAGCCTTTTGTTTCTGCTCTCCGCGCTCTTTGGCGGATGTGCAGGAGCATCGCATGAAACATCCACGACAGCACCCGTGCAGCAGGCACTCACGGTCAAGATGCTCGATATTGGGCAGGGGGACGCCATCCTCATTCAGACTGCAGAGCAGAACGTCCTCATCGACACGGGCGATGTGGACGAGCGGGATAAGCTCCGCGCCGAACTGGACAAGGCGGGGGTCAAGAAACTCGATGCAGTGATTCTGACCCATCCCCATGCCGATCATATCGGCGGGATGGAGATGCTGATCAATACGTATCCGATCGGCATGGTCTATGACAACGGGATGCCGTCAACGTCGCGCGTCTACATCGGCTACATGAAACAGTTGAAGGCGAAGGGAATTGCACGCAAGGGCCTCTGTACGGGGGATCGCGTGGATCTCGGCGGCGGGGCTGTCTTTGAGGTGCTCGCCCCGTCGGCATCACTGGTCCAGCAGGGCAGCGTCAAGGGCTACAAGCACGATCCGAACAACGAGTCTGTCGTTGGGCGGTTGGTCTTTGGCGATTTCTCCATGATGTTTACGGGCGACGCAGAAAAGAAAGAGGAGCAGGACATCCTTGCGGGGGCGCAGGGCGCGGTGCAGAGCACCGTCCTCAAGGCAGGCCATCATGGCAGCAAAACCTCCTCCTCGGCAGATTTCCTGCGCGCCGTCCATCCTGCGGCGGCACTCATCTCCTGCGGTGTGAACAACGACTATGGACATCCGCATAAGGAGACGATGAAGAAGTACCATGCCATGAATCTGGACATCTATGTGACGGCGGAGAATGGCACGATCACCCTTACGAGCGATGGCAAGGACTACCATATCACGCCGGAGAGAGGGGAGAAACAATGATTTCTGCGTATCTGGATCGATTTGAAGGAGATCTTGCCGTGCTTCTCCTCGGGGATGCCATGGTCAAGGTGAATTTTCCGCGCGTGTTCCTGCCCAAAGATGTGGCAGAGGGCGACTATCTGAAGCTGACGATAGAGCGCGATGCGGCGGCGACGGATGCCGCTGAGGATGAGGCACTGGAGCTGCTGAAAGGCTGAATGGGGGCGAGATTGGCATTGACGATCAAGAACAGGGTTCATCTGTGGATGCGACCGCTGCTTGCCGCAGCGGTTTTTGTCTGCCTGCTCTTTCTCCTCGGTGGAGCGGGAGAAGCAGCAGGCACCATCCATCGCATTACGGGCATTGACAGCCATGCGGTGGAGGTGGACGGGCGCGCGGCGCAGCGCATAGAGATCACAGTTAAGAAGGCGGGGCTGCACTACGCTCTGTCAGAGCGCTATCATGCGGACAATCAGCTGCTGGTCGAGCTGGAGGATGTTGCGCTGGATGAGCATCTTCCCCATGAGATCGCTCTCGATGGAGCGGTGCTGCAGCGGCTTGTCGTTATTCCGCGCGAGAATCATCGTGCGGCACTGCGAATCTATGCAGGGCATGATCTTCGCAGTGCGGATGCCTATCGCATGTATACCGTCCCGGGGACGGGACGTGAAAAGAATACCGAGCGGCTCGTGATTGAGATCTTTGCGGATGCCGGAGATGCACTCAGCAAGGCGGTCATGGGGCATACGGTGGTCATTGATCCCGGGCATGGAGGCAGTGATACAGGGGCGATCGGTCCATCGGGCGCATGCGAAAAGGATGTCGCCCTTGCCGTCTCCCTGCGTACGCGTGACCTCCTGACCAAGGCGGGGGCGCATGTCGTCATGACGCGGACGGACGATGTGGACGTCGCGTATGCGGGCAGTTCGGCTTCCCGCGAACTGCAGGCGCGTGTGGATGCTGCGGCGGCACATGAGGAGGCGGAACTCTTCCTCTCCGTGCACTGCAATTCCTTTAGCAATCCGGATGCACACGGGATGGAGACCTACTATTATCCCAAGACGGATGCGGATGAACGCTTCGCCACGCTGCTGAACGAGGAACTTGCTGCGGCGGGCGGACTCTATAATCGCGGGGTCAAGTATGCGCACTTCTACGTCCTGAAGCATTCGGATATCCCCGCTTCCCTTGCGGAACTGGGGTTTATCTCGAATCCCGAGGAGGAGCAGATGCTCACGGATCCTGCCTATCAGGAGATACTGGCACAGGCACTCTTTCGTGCGATTGCACGCTATTTTGAGGAATGAGGAGAGAATCGGAAATGTTCCAACACGCGCAACATATCACACGTCTGCTGGGCGCACCGCTCTGCGCAGCACTTCTGCTCACGGCGGGCTGTGCAGAGGAAAAGACGTCTGCCCCGCCTGCCGCAGAGTCACAGCAGACACAGACGAAGGCTGCGGCTGCGGATGACACAGCGGCAAAGGACAAAGAGGTCAAGGTGAATGTCTACTATCCGAAGAATGACGGCATGGGTCTTGTGGCGGACAGCCGTACGGTAAAACTCGGCGGCGAGGATAAGTATACGGCAGCGCTGAAGTCCCTGCTCGCAGGCACGACGGAGAAGGGGCAGACGAATGTTTTCCCGAAACACGTGAAGCTGCGCAGCGTCAAGGTTCAGGACGGTGTCGCTACGGTGGATTTCTCCAAGGAGCTGCAGAAGAATTTCAACGGCGGGTCGACGGGGGAAGAGATGCTCGTCGGATCAATCGTCAACACGCTCACAGATTTCCCCGAGGTGAAAAAGGTGCGCATCCGCATTGAGGGGGAGGATGTGGAAACCCTCTCGGGGCACATGGACCTCTCTGAGCCGCTGCCGCGCATGACAGAGCTGCTGAAATAGCTGTGCTTGTCATTTTGGCTGTTTTGTGATAGGATACAAGTAGAATGGCGGGAATGCTCTCTTTGTATGCCCGCAAATCGGAGGGTGCAGCGCGCCCCCAATGGAAAGAAGCAGGAGGTTGTTTCATACAATGAAGGTTACGGCAGAGCATGGGGAGAACCGTGAGGTCACTCTGACGATTGAAGTGGATCAGGACAAGCTGGAGCAGGCGACGGACGGTGCGGCAAAGCGTCTTGCGGGACGCGTGAATATCCCGGGCTTCCGCAAGGGAAAGGCACCGCGCAAGATTGTCGAGAATTTTGTCGGCAAGGAGGCCATCCTTCAGGAGGCATTCGAGAGCGTTGCACAGAAGGCGTTCGATGAAGCGCTGACCGAGCAGAACATGGAGCCTGTGACGCGCCCCGAGATCGACATCGTGACCCTCGAGGAGGGCAAGGATGTCGTATTTACGGCAAAGTTCACGCAGCGTCCCGAGGTCACACTCGGCGAGTATAAGGGACTCAAGGTCGAGAAGCCTGCCGTCTCGGTTTCCGAGGAGGACATCGATCGTCAGATCGAGGGGATGCGCCAGCATCAGGGCACGCTCATCGACGCCCCTGCCGATGCCGCGGTCAAGAAGGACGACTTCATTACGCTTGATTTTGAGGGCTTTGTGGACGGGACACCGTTCGAGGGCGGCAAGGGCGAAGACTATCCGCTCCAGATCGGCTCGGGCTCGTTCATTCCGGGTTTTGAAGATCAGCTCATCGGTGCGAAGGTCGGCGAGGAGCGCGAGGTGAACGTCACGTTCCCCGAGGACTACCACGCGGAGAACCTCAAGGGAAAGGCGGCCGTCTTCAAGTGCACGGTGCGCAGCATCAAGTCGCGCGAGCTGCCTGAGCTGGACGATGCGTTTGCCAAGAAGGCAAGCAAATTCGAGACGCTCGCAGAGCTGCGCGAGGACATCCGCAAGAACCTCCAGGAGGGCGCGGAGCGTCAGGCAGAGAATGAGCGCCGCACAAAGGCAATCGACATGGCGACGGACAACTGCACGATGGAGATTCCGCCCGTGATGGTCGAGAACCGCATTACGGCGATGATCCAGGAAATGGCGATGCGTCTTGAGCAGCAGGGAATGAGCCTTGAGCAGTACCTCCAGTACGCAGGGCTCGATATGGCGCGCATCCGCGACGAGTACCGCGAGACGGCGGAGAAGAACGTGCGCACCGATCTCATGCTCGAGGAGGTTGCCAAGGCAGAGGACATCAAGGTCGAGGGAAGGGATCTCGATCAGGAAGTCTACGCAATGGCTCTGTCCTATGGTGCGACGCCGAAGCAGGTTCAGAAGATCATCAAGGAGCAGGGGCGCGTCAGCGATCTTGCAGCGACGGTGCTGCGCAAGAAGACGGCGCAGTTCATCGTGGACAATATCACGGAGTAAGAAAGCTCCTGCGGGGAGGAACGTATGAGTTACTATGTACCGATGGTGGTGGAGACCTCCGGACGCGGGGAGCGTGCCTATGACATTTACTCCCGCCTGCTGAAGGAGCGCATTATCTTCCTCGGTGGACCGATTGACGACAGCGTCGCCAACGTCGTTGTGGCACAGATGCTCTTTTTGGAGTCGGAGGATCCCGATAAGGATATCCATCTCTACATCAACAGCCCCGGCGGTGTTGTGACGGCAGGACTTGCCATCTATGATACCATGCAGTACATCAAGCCGGATGTCTCCACGATCTGTGTTGGACAGGCGGCGAGCATGGGCTCGATTCTTTTGACGGCGGGTGCAAAGGGAAAACGCTATGCCCTCCCGCATGCCCGTATTATGATTCATCAGCCGCTTGGCGGTGCACAGGGACAGTCGACCGACATCCAGATCCAGGCGAAGGAGATCCTGCGCCTGCGTGAGGTCGGCAACGAAATCCTCGCGCATCACACGGGGCAGGATACAGAGAAGATCAACGTTGATACGGAACGCGACAACTTCATGTCGGCGGAGGAGGCAAAAGAATACGGCCTCATTGATGAGGTTGTCCTCCGACCAAAGGATACATCTGCTGACAGCAAGGCCTGAGGGGGTGTCATGCGATGAAATTTGGGGCGGACGACAAGGGTCAGCTCAAGTGCTCGTTCTGCGGCAAGACGCAGGAGCAGGTAAGGAAGCTCGTGGCGGGGCCCGGCGTCTATATCTGCGATGAGTGCATCGAACTCTGCAATGAGATCATTGCGGAGGAACTTGGCGACGATATTGATGTCGGGCTCAAGGATATTCCGAAGCCAAAGGAGATCCGCCGCATTCTCGACCAATATGTCATTGGTCAGGATGAGGCGAAGAAATCGCTTTCCGTGGCGGTCTACAACCACTACAAGCGCATTCATGCCGGTCAGGGAAAGAACGAGGATGTGGAGCTGCGCAAGTCGAACGTCCTCATGATCGGCCCCACGGGCAGCGGCAAGACGCTGCTTGCGCAGACGCTGGCACGCATCCTGAATGTGCCGTTTGCCATCGCTGATGCGACCTCTCTCACGGAGGCAGGCTATGTCGGCGAGGATGTCGAGAACATCCTGCTGAAGCTGATTCAGGCGGCGGACTACGACATCGAGAAGGCACAGCGCGGCATCATCTACATCGACGAGATCGATAAGATTGCGCGCAAATCGGAGAACCCCTCCATCACACGAGATGTCTCGGGGGAGGGCGTTCAGCAGGGGCTGCTCAAGATCCTTGAGGGGACAACGGCATCCGTGCCGCCGCAGGGCGGACGCAAGCATCCGCAGCAGGAACTCCTGCAGATCGATACGACGAACATCCTCTTTATCTGTGGCGGTTCGTTTGATGGCCTTGAGGAGATCATCGAGTCGCGCCTTGGAAAGAAGCAGATGGGCTTTGGTGCCGAGGTGCGGTCGAAGCGCCGCGTTACGGTGGGGGCTTCGCTCAGCAAGATCATCCCCGAGGATTTGATGAAGAATGGGCTGATTCCCGAGTTCATCGGGCGTCTGCCTGTCGTCGTCACGCTGAACTCCCTCGATGAGGAGGCACTTGTTCGCATTCTGACAGAGCCAAAGAACGCTCTTGTCAAGCAGTTCCAAAAGCTGCTCGAACTGGACGGTGTGCGTCTGACGTTTGAGGAGGATGCACTGCACCTGATCGCGAAGGAAGCGCTGACGCATAAGACGGGTGCGCGTGGTCTGCGTGCCATCGTCGAGGGGATCATGCGCAACGTCATGTACGAGGTACCGTCGATCCACGGCGTGACAGCATGTCAGGTCACGAAGGACGTCATCGTCAACCACAGTGACCCGATCCTCACCATCGACGGTGCGGGCGCACAGAAGATGGCAGCCGCTAATTAAGGATGCACGGATAGGAGTTTCTGTCCCCATGCTTCCTTAGGCATACATATCGACATATCAATGAAAGGAGCCTGCAGCGTGCGGTGCTCCTTTTTTCTATAGATGGAAGGAACGCGACCATGTCTGAGAAACAAACACTGCCGCTGCTTCCCCTGCGGGGACTTGTGGTCTATCCCCACATGATGGTCAACATCGACGTGGGACGCGATCGCTCCGTTGCCGCCATCGAGGCTGCGATTGCAGGAGACAGTCGGATTCTCGTCGTCTCACAGAAGGATCCGGAACTGGATGACCCGACGGCAGCAGATCTCTATGATGTCGGTGCCGTTGCGGAGATCCGTCAGTTTCTGCGCCTGCCCGAGGGCGTGCTGCGGATCCTCGTGGATGGACAGCAGCGCGCGGAGATCATGGAGATCCGCGAGGGGGAGACGTATGCGGAGGCGGATGTCCATGTGATTCACGAGGAGAATGTGGAAACGCCCTCCACAAAGGATATGGAGGCACTCGTTCATGGGGTAACGAGCAAATTCGAGGAGTGGGTGAAGCTCTCTCATAAGATTCCGCCCGAGGCGCTGGTGTCGATCTCGATCATGGAGGACATGGGGCGTCTGGCGGATATTATCGCGAGCCATTTGAGCCTGAAGCATGAGGTGCGGCAGGATATCCTTGCCACCATTGATGTGCACGCACGCCTGCATCGTCTCTATGAGGTGCTCGTCTATGAGCTGGACATCATGGGGATCGAGCAGAAGATCAACCGTCGTGTACGTAAGCAGATGGACAAGGTTCAGCGCGATTTTTATCTGCGTGAACAGATCAAGGCAATCCATAAGGAGCTCGGCGACGATGCGGATAAGTCCGCCGATGTGGATCGTTATCGCACGGCTCTCGCGGAGGGGGCGTACCCCGATGCCGTACGCGAGACCATCGAGCGTGAGATTCACCGCCTCGACGTCAGCCCTGCGATGAGTGCCGAGGTCGGTGTGATCCGCAGCTATCTGGACTGTCTGATCGAACTGCCGTGGATGCACACGACCAAAGAGACGGTCGATATGAATGCTGCGCGCGCTGTGCTCGAACGCGATCACTACGGACTCGAAAAGATCAAGGAACGCATCCTCGACTACCTTGCTGTGCGTCAGCTGGCACCGGAGCAGAATGCCCCCATCCTCTGCCTCGTCGGTGCACCCGGTGTCGGCAAGACGTCGCTCGGAGCGTCGATTGCCCGTGCGATGGGGCGGGAGTTCATCCGTATCTCGCTCGGCGGCATCCGTGATGAGGCGGAGATACGCGGGCATCGCCGCACCTATGTCGGCGCGATGCCGGGCCGCATCATCGAGGGGATTCGCCGTGCCGGTACGAAGAACCCCGTTTTTCTCTTAGATGAGGTGGACAAGATTGCCATGGACTTTCATGGCGATCCTTCTGCTGCGCTTCTTGAGGTTCTTGACCCTGCCCAGAACTGCACGTTCAGCGATCACTTCGTGGAGCTGCCGTTTGACCTCTCGCAGGTGTTCTGGATCGTCACGGCAAATCACCCCGCGCGCATTCCTGCGCCGCTGCGTGACCGCATGGAGATCCTGAATCTCTCGAGCTATACGGAGATGGAGAAGGTCGAGATCGCACGGCGGCATCTCCTGCCGCGTCAGCGCATACAGAACGGGCTGAAGGCAAAGGACATCCGCATCAGTGCAGGCGTCTATCCTGTGCTCATCCGCTCCTATACGCGCGAGGCGGGGGTGCGCGAGCTGGAGCGCGTCGTGGGACAGCTCTGCCGCAAGACAGCGCGGCGCATCGTCGAAGGGGAGACGCCGCCCATCGCCGTGACGAAGGCGAACCTTACGGATTTTCTGGAACGCCCGAAGTACCATCCGGCGCGGCAGGAGAAGAAGCCACTCGTCGGCGTCGTTACGGGGCTCGCGTGGACGGAGGTCGGCGGCGACGTGTTGCGGACGGAGGTCAACATCCTGCGCGGGAAGGGTAAACTCATCCTCACGGGGCAACTCGGTGATGTGATGCAGGAATCGGCACAGGCGGCGCTCTCCTACGTGCGCAGCCGTGCGGATGCGCTCCATCTGGCAGAGAACTTCTACGAGACGGACGACATACACATCCATCTACCCGAGGGAGCGATTCCGAAGGACGGACCCTCGGCGGGCATCACTATGGCGACGGCGATGATCTCGGCACTCACGGGGCGCAAGGTACGCGCCGATGTCGCCATGACGGGGGAGATCACGCTGCGCGGAAATGTGCTGCCGATCGGCGGGCTGAAGGAGAAGACGCTCGCTGCCTATCGCGAGGGTGTGCATACCATCGTCCTGCCGCAGGAAAACGAACGCGATATCGAGGATATTCCCGATGCGGTGCGTGCGTCGCTTGAGTTTGTACCCGTAGCGCACATGGACGAGGTACTGAAGGTCGCGCTGTATAATTAGGAGGTGCAGTATGTCTGAGCCGGTTGTCATTACAAAGGCTGCCTATCTTGCCTCTGCGGTACGGCGCGATCAGTACCCCGAGGAACAGCATCCCGCGGTCGCCTTTATCGGACGCTCCAATGTCGGGAAGTCGTCTCTCATCAACTCCCTGACACGCATTCGCCAGCTCGCCCATGTCTCGGGGAAACCGGGGAAGACACAGACGATCAACTTCTATGAGCTGCTCATGCGCATCGACGGTGGGGAAGAACGCCATCCCGTACACCTGGTCGATCTGCCGGGCTATGGTTATGCCAAGGCGGCGCGTGAGAGCCGAAAGACATGGGCAAAGTTTATCGAGGAGTACTTCCTCCATGCAGAGAATCTGCACTTTGTCTGTCTCCTGCTCGATATTCGTCATGAACCTATGTCCTCCGACAGAAAGATGTTTGACTGGCTCGTATCGCATGATATACCCGTGCTGATTGTCGCCACGAAGGCGGATAAGCTCGGGCGCACGGCACGGCAAAAACAGTTGTCACTGATGCGCAAGACGCTCGGTGTTCCCGATCTTTCGATTCTGCCATACTCCGTGCCGAAAAACGAAGGGCGTACGGAACTCCTTGACGTGATGAAGGAATATCTGTTAGAATAGGCACGTAAAGAAGTGAATCGCATTCATTTTTTGTACCTGTGTCCTATGATACGATTGTCCATGAGCAAGACGATCCGATACCGGTGCATGAAGATGGTGCACGGTATATGGGAGAGACTTCAATGGCAGAACTGACAGAATTTGACAAACGGCTGCTGAATCTCCTGCAGGGCAACCTGCCGGTGTGTTCGCGGCCGTTTGCGCGTCTCGCCGAGATGCTCGAGACGACGGAAGAGCATGTGCTTGAGCGGCTGGACGCTCTGAAGACGGACGGTTTTTTGCGTCGCATTGGGACATTCTTCAACTCGGAACGCCTTGGTTATCAGGGGACGCTGATCGCGCTGTGTGTGACACCGGAGCAGCTTTCGTCCGTCGCACAGGCGGTCAATCGCTATGCGGGCGTGACGCACAACTATGAGCGCGAGGGAAGGTATAACCTATGGTTTACGCTCATGACACCGTCGCAGGCGACGGAGGAGAAGATCATCGGAGAGATCAAGGCGCTGCCCGGGGTGGAGCGTCTGATGAGCCTGAAAGCGAATAAGAAGTATAAGATCAACGTGCAGTTTAAGCTGAACTGATGCAGGAAGGAAGGCATATCTATGAGCGAAGCAATCGAGGTCGATGCTCTCGACCGTAAGATCATCCGTCTCCTGCAGGGGCAGTTTCCGCTTGTCGCCGAGCCGTACAAGGCACTCGCGGCGGAAATCGGCATCAGCGAGGAGGAGTTTCTGCAGCGTGTGGAGCGTATGATTGCAGAAAAGAAGATCCGGAAGATGGGGGCGGTTCTCCGTCACCGCGAGGTCGGCTTTACGTCCAACTGCCTCTGTGTTTGGAATGTCCCCGACGCGCGCGTGGACGAAGTGGCGCGGCAGATGGCCCAGCATGAGCGCGTCTCCCATTGTTATGACCGCAATCGTACGCCGGATTGGCGCTATAATGTCTATACGATGATCCACGGTTTCAGTCGTGAGGAGTGCGAGAAGATTGCAGAAGAACTCGCAGCCGCGACGGGTATCGAGGATCGCGCGATGCTCTACACCAAGAAAGAGTGGAAGAAGACATCGATGCAGTACTTTGTGGAAGAGTGATATGGATAGAAAAACCCCGAAGGCTTCTATCTTGAGCCTTCGGGGTTTCTATGTTTTCTAGAGTGCAATCACCTGATCGTGGAGTGCCTTGAGCTGTTCCTCGGACGGAACGTAGAGGATACGCACCTTGTCCATGGCGATCTCGCAGCCGCCCGCCTTCAGCTCGTCCTCAATCTGCTGTATGCTCTGCCCGCCCCAGCCATAGGAGCCAAAGGCGAAAGCCTTGCGTCCCTTTGGTGCGAGCCCCCGCATATAGCAGAGGAAACCGCCGATGGTCGGGAGCATCGTATTGTTGAGCGTCGGTGAACCGACGGCGAGATAGCGGCTCGTGAGGATATCCGTCATGATGTCCGCATGGGAGTTCTTCTTGATGTCGTAGTAGCCGACGGAGTAACCCTTGTCGATGAACGCCTCAGCAATCGTATGCGCCATCGCCTCGGTGGAGTGCCACATGCTGTCGAAGACGATGACGGCGCGCTCCTCTGTCTCGCCGCTCGACCACTGCTTGTAGCGCTCGATGATCTCAGGGATATGGGAACGCCAGATAATGCCATGTCCCGTGGCGATCATCTCCATGTCGAGCCCGTGCAGTGCCTTGAGTGCCGCCTTTGCCTGTGCCCCGTACGGGAAGAGAATGTTGGCGTAGTATTTTTTCGCCTCCTCGCAGAGGATAGCGAGGTCATTCTCGTCGTCGAAGCGCTTGCCCGATGCCAGATGCTGCCCGAACGCGTCGTTCGAGAAGAGAATCTTCTCCTCAGGACAGTAAGTGACCATGCTGTCGGGCCAGTGCAGCATTGGGGTCGGGATGAACTGCAGGGTGCGCTTGCCGAGCGAGATGCTGTCGCCTGCCTTGACGGTCTCATAGGGGAGCTCTCCATAGTAGGCGCGCAGCCCCTTCAATCCGTTCGGTGCACTCGTGACGATCTTTGCGCTCGGTGCGAGGGAGGAGATGAGGGAGACGCCGTAGGAGTGATCTGGCTCCACGTGATTGGAGATGACGCAGTTGATCTGCGACGGATCGATCACGGAGGAGATGCGCGCGAGCATCTCCTCCTCAAAGCCGTGTTTGACCGTATCAATCAGCGTGATCGTATCGTCGATGATGAGGTAGGCGTTGTATGATGAGCCGCGCTGCGTATCGTAGCCGTGGAAGCTGCGCATGGACCAGTCGATGGCGCCGACCCAGTAGATATTGTCACGGAGTTTGATGGCATTCATAAAAGACTCCTTTCAACCATAGGATGGATTAACAGAGAATAGACTTAAGCTATAGAAATAATCTATATATTATAAAAGTATTCTAGCGTAAAACCCATTCTTTTGCAACCGCAAATTGCCCTCAACCCTGTGATGATGGGCGTCTTGTGACGCGTTTTCTTGACAGATGATTCCGTCTGTTGTATAATAATCATGACGAAAGCCATGTATAATTGGGATAAAATAACCAGAAGAAAGAGGACTTTTGATGCAAGAAAAGGTTCTGGTCTTTGATACGGAGACGACCGGCTTTCGCAGTGATGATGAAGTACTGACCCTCGCTGTTGTGAATGGCGCGGGTGAGACGATGGTCGACGGTATGTATGCGCCGGCGCGTAAGGCTGAGTGGCCGGATGCCGAGCGCATCAATCGCATATCGCCGGCGATGGTCGCGGGCTGTGATCCCATTCTCGCGCATCGTGAGGAGCTGGAACGCCTCTTCAATGCGCCGGACACGCTCCTTGTCGGCTATAACATCGAGTTTGATATTCGCCTTCTGGCGCAGTCGGGGATCCGCATTACGAATCCGAACCGTCATGATGTGATGCTTGCTTTTTCGGCGTTCCGCAAAGTCCCCGATGCACGGCGCGGCGGCTACCGATGGTGGAAGCTGACAGAGTGTGCGGACTATTACCGCTACGACTGGGGAAACACGGTGGCGCACGGCGCACTCGCGGACACACTCGCGACGCTCTTCTGCTACCAAAAGATGAAAGAGCCGGTCTATGAGGAACAGAGCCTGTTTGATTGATATGCAGGGAGGCATGCTGTATGGCAAAGAAAAAGAGCCAAACGGAGGCGGCGATGCAGTCGATGCGCGAGCGCAAACAGCAGGAGCTCGAGGCACGGCTTCAGCGCGTACGAAAGGCGCGCAGCACCTATCAGCGTAAGATCATCGGCGGTATCGTCGTTGCCTTTATCCTCCTCATCATTGTGTGTGCGCTGCTTCCGTCCGGCGATCAAGCCTATGATGGCCGATGGAATAAGGATATCAATGAAGGACAGGCGGGCATTTTGCAGAGTTTGCGGAACAGTTTTAAATAGGTCTTGCTATTTTCTCAAAACCGCGTATTCTTATAGGGTATACGCGGTTTTTTTGTTGGAGGGGTTGTTTGCATGAAATTTCAAGAGGTTATCCTCACACTGCAGGAGTTCTGGTCGGGGCAGGGCTGTATCCTCGCCCAGCCCTATGACGTAGAAAAGGGCGCAGGGACGATGAGCCCGTGGACGTTCCTGCGCGTTCTGGGGCCAGAGCCGTGGAATGTCGCCTACGTGGAGCCCTCGCGCCGCCCGGCGGACGGACGCTATGGAGACAACCCAAATCGTCTCTATCAGCATCATCAGTTCCAGGTGATCATGAAGCCGTCGCCGGACAATATCCAGGAACTTTACCTTGAGAGCCTTGCCCGCCTCGGCATTCACGCGGAGGAGCATGACATCCGCTTTGTCGAGGATAACTGGGAGTCGCCGACGCTGGGCGCGTGGGGACTTGGCTGGGAGGTCTGGCTGGACGGGATGGAGATCACGCAGTTCACGTACTTCCAGCAGGTCGGCGGTCAGGATGTAAAGCCCGTCTCCGTGGAGATCACCTATGGGCTTGAGCGTCTTGCCATGTATATTCAGGGCGTAGAGAACGTCTATGACATCGCGTGGACGGATGATGTGACCTATGGCGATGTGTTCCACCAGAATGAGTTTGAGCAGTCCTCGTATGCGTTCGATCTCTCGGACGAGAAGCTGCTCTTTGACCTGTTCGACAAGTACGAGGCGGAGGCGGTGCGCGTCATCGAGGCAGGCTATGTGCATCCGGCGCATGACTACGTGCTGAAATGCTCGCATACGTTCAATCTGCTCGACGCACGCGGGGCGATCAGTGTCTCCCAGCGGACGGCGTTCATCGGGCGCGTGCGCAAACTCGCGCGTCTCTGCGCGGAGGCGTATCTCGCCCAGCGTGAGGAACTGGGGTATCCGCTGTTGAAAAAGGAGGGGAAGGCATGAAGCGGGATCTGTTATTTGAAATTGGAACGGAGGAGATTCCGGCACATGTGATGCCGCACCTCCTGGAGGATTTGGCGCAGCTGGCGGAGACGATGCTGAAGGAGCACCGCCTTTCCTATGAGAAGGTGCGCACGCTCGGCACGCCACGCCGTGCCGCCCTCATTGTGACAGGGCTCGCAGAGCGGCAGGAAGACGTCAATACGGAGACGCGCGGCCCATCCGTCGCCATTGCCTTTGATGCGGACGGAAACCCGACGAAGGCGGGCGCGGGGTTTGCGCGCGGTCAGGGCGTCGATCCGTCCGCCCTCATTCAGCGTGACGGCTATGTCTATGCCTCCGTGCATGAGAGCGGTGCAGCGACGGCCGAGCTTCTGACCTCGCTCCTGCCTGACCTTGTGCGTGCGATTCCGCTGCCAAACAGTATGCGCTGGGGGGATCTGGACTTCCGCTTCATCCGCCCGATTCGTTGGTTCGTGGCACTCTACGGGACAGAGATCGTGCCCTTTACCCTTGCCGGAGTGACGAGTGGGAATCGCTCGCGCGGGCATCGGACGCTCGCCCCGGCGGACTTCGTGATCACGTCGGCGGCGGACTACGAGGCGGCGTGCGAGAAGGCGTATATCATCGTCGATCCCGAGCGGCGGCGCGCCATGATCTGTGAACAGATCACAGAGACGGCAAAGGCGTGCGGCGGCACGGCGGAGATCACGCCCGACCTCCTCGAGGAGGTGCTCTATCTCGTGGAGTATCCGACCGCACTCAGCGGCTCGTTCGAGGAAAAGTATCTGGCGCTCCCCGCCGAGGCGGTGATTACGCCGATGCGCGACCATCAGCGCTATTTCCCCGTCAAGGCGGCGGACGGCAGTCTCCTGCCCGCCTTTATCACGGTGCGCAACGGTGGGAAGGCACATCTTGATGTCGTGGCACACGGCAACGAGCGCGTGCTGCGTGCACGTCTTGCCGATGCGCAGTTCTTCTTCGATGAGGACCGCAGAAAATCCCTCGCAGAGCATCGGGAAAAGCTAAAGACGGTTGTGTTCCAGCGGGGGCTCGGCTCGATGTACGAAAAGACGGAGCGTCTCATGGCACTCACGACGGCGATTGTCGAGGAGATGGCGGCGGGTGATACGGACGATGCCGCCCTCGCCGATGCGCGGCGTGCCGCCGAGCTCTCGAAGGCCGATCTCGTGACGGGCATGGTGACGGAGTTCACGGAGCTGCAGGGGATCATGGGACGTGAGTACGCCCTGCTCGATGGGGAGAGCCCCGCTGTTGCGCGTGCCATTGATGAGCAGTATATGCCGCGTTTTGCGGGGGACGAGCTGCCGCAGACGCCGCTCGGCTTTGCCCTCAGCGCAGCAGATAAGATCGACAATATTGTCGGGACGTTCAGCCAAGGCAGGATTCCGACGGGCTCGCAGGATCCCTTTGGGTTGCGCCGCCAGGCGCTCGGGCTCGTTCTCATGCTGATCGAGCAGGAGAGCACGATGCTCCTCTCCGACCTTGTCGATGAGGCGTGTGATCTCTACGACCTTGAAGAATTTCGGGATAAGATGCAGGTCTATGTGGCGGACTTTATCCGTCTGCGCCTGAAGAACGTCCTCAGCGAGCGCGGTGTGCGCTACGATGTGCAGGAGGCGGTGCTGGGCGATGTGGATCTTGTCGCAGATGTCCCCGTGCGTGCCGCCTATGTGGAGCGTCTGCTCGCATCTGATGGGGCGGATGCGCTCGTGCAGTCCTTTGTCCGTGTCGGGAACATCGCCCGCAGTGTGACGGGCGGTACGGTGGATCCCGCACTCTTTAAGGCAGAGGAGGAGGGCGCGCTGCTCTCCGCCTATCAGGCCGCGGCGGCTGCACGCGCGGAGGGCGAGGACACGCTTCCCGCCGAGCAGGCACTCGGGAGGGCGATCGACACATTCTTCGATGCGGTCATGGTCATGGACAAGGACGCGCGCGTCAAGGAGAATCGCCTGTCGCTCCTCAAGATGATCGACGACGATCTGCTGGAGACGGCAGATTACAGCAAAATTGTGCTGAATTAGGGAAGCACTGATAAATTCGGCACAACCATCTTGACGCATCTTTTTTGCCCGCACTTCGGCGGAAAATCCTCCACAGAGCACCACTCTGCGTCCGGTTTTCCACCTCGTTCGGACGAAAAAATCTACGCCAATCTGGCAGACCTCATTTTATCAGTGATTCCCTAACAAATAAAGCTGCTGTACGAAGGCCTTTCCATCTTCGTACAGCAGTTTTTTATCGGAGGGGTGATGGTATGCGGGTGAAGATGTGCGGCATGCAGACCGCAGCAGCGGCACGTGCGGCAGAGGAGGCGGGAGCGGACTACATCGGGTTCATCTTTGCGCCGGGCAGCCGCCGCTATGTCACGCCGGAGACGGCGCGCGAGATCGCGCGGGAAATGCAGCATGTGAAGAAGGTCGGCGTCTTTGTCGATGCGCCGATGGCGGAGGTGAATCGGATTGCCGCTGCCGTTGGGCTGGACTATGTGCAGCTCCACGGCCATGAGACGGCAGAGATGGCACGCATGGCAGAGCGCCCCGTGATCAAGGCGTACCGCTATGGGGACGACTTCGATGCAGAGGGGGCGAACGCCTATCCTGCGGAGATCATCCTCGTAGATAGCTATGTCAAAGGTGAGGCAGGCGGTACGGGGCAGACGTTTCGCTGGCAGGAAGCGGCACAGGAGATTGCGCGCGTCACGAAGCCCGTGCTGATCGCGGGTGGCATCACGGCGGCGAATGTCGGGGAGGTCATGGATACCTTTCAGCCATTCGGCATTGACGTATCGGGAGGGCTTGAGGAGGACGGCGTGAAATCTGAGGCGAAAATTGCGGCGTTTATGGCGGCGGTACGCACATCCCGATGATGTATTTGCTCCACGTGAACGCGAGCGACATACGACTCATGTGCACCCTCTCATTGACAAATGCCGCATTCTCCTCTAAGATAGACAAATACGCCGAAAGGCGCAGAATGAATCATTTGAAGGAGGTGCACAATGCGCGACATACTTGCTGAAATTGTGGCGAAGAAGCGCGGCATTGTTGCGGCGGCGAAGGAGGCCGTGCCGCTCGATGTACTGAAACGGGATCTGTCCTGCGGGACATTCCGCATGGCGGAGCACTTCCGATGGCATGGCTGGGGGCTGATCGCCGAGTGCAAGCTGCAGTCGCCCGCCAAGGGACGGCTGACGACGGCGCACACGGTCACGGAACTCGCCGATATCTATACGGCGGCAGGCGCGGCCGTACTCTCTGTGCACACCGATCCGCATTTTCTCGGCAGCAACGCGGACTTTTCTACTGTGCGTGCGCGCGTAGATACACCGCTTCTGCGCAAGGATTTTATCATCGACCCTTATCAGGTCTACGAGGCGCGTGCGCTGGGCGCGGATGCTGTCCTGCTGATTGTGCGCATCCTCACGCTGGAGCAGCTGAAAGAGCTGCTTTACCTGACGTGGAGTCTAGGGATGGATGCCCTCGTGGAGGTGCATGACCGCCGTGATTTGGAGATTGCGCAGCAAACGTCGGCAGAATTCATCGGCATCAACAACCGCAATCTCGTGACCTTTGAGACAAGCGTCGAGACGACGCTTGCCCTCCTGCCCTATGCGGATAAGAACCGTACGCTCATCAGCGAGAGCGGCATCTTTGCCCGCGCGGATGCGGAGCGTGTCCGTGCGGCAGGGTGCAAAGGCGTGCTGGTCGGAGAGGGACTGGTGCGCGCGGCGGATGTCGGGGCGTTTGCAAGAGAACTGGTTGATGTTGGGACGAAGGAGCAATAATATATGAGCAAGAAGGGACGATTCGGCGACTATGGCGGGCAGTATGTGCCCGAGATCGTGATGCCGGCACTGAATGAGCTGGAAGAGGCATATCTGAAATACCGTGACGATGCGGCGTTTCAGGCGGAGTATCGCAGCTACCTCAAGGAGTATGCAGGGCGTCCGACGAATCTTTACTTTGCCGAGCGGCTGACGAAGCACTACGGCAAGGCGGACATCTATCTCAAGCGCGAGGATCTTCTCCATACGGGGGCGCATAAGATCAACAATGCGCTCGGTCAGGCACTCCTCGCACACCGCATGGGCAAGAAGCGCATCATCGCAGAGACGGGTGCAGGACAGCATGGTGTCGCGACGGCGACGGTGGCGGCACTCTTTGGGATGGAATGCCGCATCTTCATGGGGGCGCTGGACGTAGAGCGTCAGAAGCTCAACGTGTTCCGTATGCGTCTGCTCGGCGCGACGGTTGTCCCCGTATCGAGCGGTACGGGAACGCTGAAGGATGCGACGAGTGAGGCGATCCGCTACTGGGCGACGAACATCACGGATACCTACTATGTCATCGGCTCCGCCGTTGGTCCGCATCCCTATCCGATGATGGTGCGCGACTTCCAGAAGGTCATCGGTGAGGAGATCCGCGCACAGGCAGAGGAGAAATTCCACGCGAAACCCGACTACCTCGTTGCCTGCATCGGCGGCGGGAGCAACGCCATCGGTACGATCTATGATTTCCGCAACGATGCCGACGTGAAGAAGTTCTGCGTCGAGGGCGGCGGCCGCAGCGATGCGGACGGCGACAATGCTAAGACGCTCAGCGGCGGCGGCACGCCGGGCATCCTGCACGGGGCGTACAGCAACCTCCTGCAGAATGAGGACGGACAGGTCATTGAGGCCTACAGCATCTCGGCAGGGCTTGACTACCCCGGGGTCGGTCCGGAGCATTCCTATTTTAAGGACGAGGGCATCGTCACCTATGTCTCCGTGACGGACAGAGAGGCACTCGACGCATTTCAGCGTCTCTCGCGCATCGAGGGGATCATTCCCGCGCTCGAGAGCTCGCACGCACTGGCATATTTGGAGACGCTGATGCCAAAGACCAAGGCAGGTGAGCGCGTGGTCGTCTGCCTCTCAGGACGCGGCGACAAGGACGTGCAGATGGTGGCAAAGGAGCTGGGGGAGGACATCGCATGAGCAAGCGGATGAATGAAAGACTCGCAAAGCTTCGCGCCGACGGACGGACAGGGCTTTACATCTACGTGACGGCAGGCTGCCCCAGTGCGGAGGCAACCGTGGACATCGTGCGCCGTGCCGAGGAGGCGGGCGCCGATCTCATCGAGCTCGGCCTGCCGTTCTCCGATCCCATGGCGGATGGCCCCGTGATTCAGGCGGCAAGTGTCGAGGCACTGAAGAACGGCATGACGATGAAGAAGGCACTTGAGATCGTCAAGGAGATCCGCAAACACTCCGAGATCCCCATCGTCGGCATGGGCTACATCAACATGGTGAATCACTATGGGTTTGAGCGCTTTGTCACGGACTTCAAGGAAGCGGGGATGGACGGCGTGATCCTGCCCGATGTCCCGCACGAGGAGTCGGAGGAAATGCGCCGCATCTGCACCGCGCACGATTTTACTCTGACGGAGTTCATCACGCCGGGAACGACGGAGGCGCGCATGGCGGAGACGTGCCGTCATGCGGCGGGATTCGTCTACTGCGTCTCGAACTACGGCGTCACGGGCGTCAAGGAGATCGACTACAGCATCATCGGGAAGGTCTGCTCTGCCGCACGTCGCTACACGGATATCCCGCTTGCCATCGGGTTCGGCATCGGTACGCCCGAGGCTGCCGCACGCGCAGCAAAGCAGGCAGACGGGGTGATCGTCGGCAGTGCAGTCGTCAAGCACATTCTCGACGGTGATATCGACGGCGGCATCCAGCTGATCGCTGCGATGCGCAAAGCACTCGATGCTTAAACCATATTGCCCACCGCTGTGAAGTCGGTGGGCTTTACCATGTGAAAGGAGATCCTAATACCATGAAGTATCTGATTGATTCGGCAAATCTCGATGAGATTCGTGCGCTTTCGGAATATCTGCCGATTGCCGGGGTGACCAGCAATCCGAGCATCGTCAAGAAGGAGGGAAGTGTCCCGTTCTTTGCGCACATGCGGGAGATTCGCTCCATCATCGGCAATCTTCGCCCCCTGCATATCCAAGTGACGGCGACGGACTATGACGGGATGATGCGCGACGCAGAGGCGGTATTTCGTCATGTCGATGAGAAGGTATACATCAAGGTTCCCGTCGACTTTGAAGGGGTCAAGGTCATCAAAGCCCTCCGTCGCCAGGGGGCAAACGTGACGGCGACGGCCGTCTACGGAATGGATCAGGCGTTCATGGCACTGGAGGCGGGGGCGGACTGCATCGCCCCGTACTATAACCGCATGGAGGCGCTCGGCGTCGATGCGGCGTCTGTGATCGGGAATATTGCCGGCATTATTGCCCACTACGGCTATGAGACAGAGATTCTTGCGGCGAGTTTCAAGCAGCCCGCCCAGATCGACCGTGCGATTCTCGCAGGGGCACATTCTGTCACCGTGGCTCCTGATGTTCTGCGCGGCATCTTTGCCAAGCAGGTCGTTGCGGATGCGGTGCAGGCATTCTCCGACGATTGGACGGGGCTCTATGGCGGGAAGACACTCGCGGAGCTGGCAGACGAATGAGATCGTACCAATAAGGCAAAGAAGAGCGGCTGTACGAGGATCGTTTTCCTCGTGCAGCCGCTCTTGTCCACTCGGACTGCTTACGCAGGCGGTTCATCGTATTTCTCATACTCCTCGTACTGTGCCGCATGACGCAGTTCTGCACGTGCTGTGGCGGCATGGAGGGTGTTGAGCGCCGCAAATGGGGCGAACTGCCCCGCACGGTCGTGCCGTGACATGGGCGGATGGGTGCGGGAGATCGGCCGCGCAAGATGGATGATGTCATCGTAGTCATGGATATTTCGCTGCATGGTCGTGCCTCCTTTCATCCGTGTGTGCGCTATGCTTTGTGTCCGCCGATCTGTCCGTTGCGCTGGCGCATGGTTGCACCGTCGATAAAGTTTGCCCCGCGCAGGATGGCATTCTTCCCATAGGCCTGCTTGATGGCAACAACGGCGGCATGAAGTGCCTTTTCCTTGTCCTGTGCACGACGTTCCTCCGCCGTCAGAAGAGTACCTGCGGCCTCGTCGGCAGAGAATAGATCCAGCTGCTCCGCATCGGCGCTGTGCTGCTCAAGTGTTCGAAGGTGCTGCGCAGAAATCGTGATGCGTCGGATGAGCAGATGCGGGTTCACAATCGTATCATAGAGATGGGTCAGGGCATTCATCAATGCACGCGGCGGCGCACCGCGCTCCACGGTGCAGTGCCCATGTGAGGGCCACGGGACACTGCGGCCGTATCGATCTGTCCGAATCCGGCCGTGGTAGAGAGAACGGATCTCCGGGCGGGTGAGGGACTCCACATCGTAGCCGATGGTCAGCTCAATGCGGTCACAGGTGAGGTGCTTTACGGCGAGATCGTGCGCGAGTGCATCCGTCATCTCCCACACGACGAGACGCGCCTTGTCGGTGGCGTATGGCATTTGCAGCACCTGTCCGTGGTGGATGCTGCGCGACTTTGGGCGATAGTGCTTGATGTCCTCCATGCGCGTCGTCTCGATGCCCCAGGCATGGTCGATGAGCAGCTCTGCCTGTACGCCAAAGAGACGATAGAGCAGATCCTCGTTATAGTGCTCAGACGCCTTGCCGAGGGAGCAGCGTGCAATATCGCCCATGGTATAGAGGCCGTTTGCCTCGAGCTTTGCGGCGTAGCCCCTGCCGATGCGCCAGAAGTCCGTGAGCGGGCGATGCGCCCAGAGCGCCTGGCGATAGCTCAGCTCATCCAGCTGTGCCACACGTACCCCGTCCGCATCGGGTTTCATGCGCTTGGCAACGATGTCCATGGCGATCTTTGCCAGGTAGAGGTTCGTCCCGATGCCGGCAGTCGCGGTCACACCGGTCTCCTGCAGTACCTCGCGGATGAGGCGCAGGGCAAAGTCGTGTGCGGAGATATGCAGGGTGTCCAGATAGCTCGTCGCGTCGATGAACACCTCGTCGATGGAGTAGATGTGGATGTCCGCCGGCGCGATATGCCGCAGATAGACCTCATAGACGCGCACGCTGTATGCGACGTAGAGTGCCATGCGCGGCGGGGCAATGTGGTAGGCGATGCCGAGGTGCGGAGATGCGGCAAGCTCTGCCGCATCCGTTGTCTCACCCGTGAGCCTGTGCTGCGGCGCACGGTATTTCCGCTTGGCGTTTGCGTCCCGCACGGCACGGACGACCTCAAAGAGGCGCGGACGGCCGCCGATGCCATGCATTTTGAGTGCAGGGGATACGGCAAGACAGATCGTCTTCGTCGTGCGGCTTTCGTCTGCGACGACGAGATGTGTCGTCAGTGGATTCAGACCGCGCTCGATACATTCCACCGAGGCATAGAAGGATTTTAGGTCAATCGCGATGTAGGTGCGGTTCGTCATGCTGTATCCCTCCTTTTCTCCATTGTAGCACGTTCGTTTGCTATTTGTAAATCGGGAAAAAAGGGAAAACGTGAGGCGCGTCGAAAATAAAAGAGGATATAGAATGATGCGGAGGAATCAGCCATGAAGATGATCGTTACGGGCGGCGCAGGATTTATCGGTGCCAATTTTGTCTACTATGAACTGCGTGAGCATCCGGAGGATCAGATCGTCTGCTATGACGCTCTGACCTATGCGGGGAATATCGCGACCCTTGCCGAGGCAAGGAAGTCATCGCAGTTCACCTTTGTGCGCGGCGACATTGCCGACCGCGCGGCGGTCTATGCACTTTTTGCGCGCGAGAAACCCGATGTGGTCGTGAACTTCGCGGCGGAGTCACATGTGGATCGCTCGATTGAGACACCCGAGATTTTCCTTCAGACGAATATCATCGGCACGAGCATCCTGCTCGACGCGTGCCGCAAATATGGCATCAAACGCTATCATCAGGTATCGACGGACGAGGTATATGGCGATCTTCCGCTGGATCGCCCCGATCTCCTCTTTACGGAGGAGACGCCGCTGCACACGTCCAGTCCCTACTCCTCCTCCAAGGCGTCGGCAGATCTGCTCGTGCAGGCGTACGCGCGTACCTATGGCGTTCCCGTGACGATCTCGCGCTGTTCCAATAACTACGGTGCGTTCCAGTTCCCCGAAAAATTGATTCCGCTCATGGTCATCCGCGCCATGAAGGGAGAACAGCTTCCCGTCTACGGCGATGGAAAGAATGTCCGTGACTGGCTGCATGTGGACGATCACTGCAGTGCCATTGATGCGATTGTGCGCCGTGGGGCGGAAGGCTCTGTCTATAACGTCGGCGGGCACAATGAGCGATCCAATATCGATGTCGTCCGTACGATCCTGCACGTGCTGGGCAGGGGAGAGGAACAGATCTCCTACGTCATGGATCGCAAGGGACACGATCGCCGCTATGCTATTGATCCGACAAAGATCGGACGGGAACTCGGCTGGCAGCCGCAGACGAAATTCGATGACGGCATTGAGGCGGTTGTTGCGTGGTATCGTGACCATACGTCGTGGTGGGAGGACATCCTCAGCGGTGTCTATGAGAAACGAAATGCCGAAGCATGACGCAGTGGCAGCTCCTCTGTTCGGATGCAGGCGTCATGCCCAGCGTACATAGGAGGAAAATGCGTGCTTTGTTTTAAGGATGTCTCTGTGGACTACGGGTGCGGAGACGCTACGGTCCATGCGCTCACGGATGTGTCCGTCCAGCTGGATCGCAGCACGGTGCTCGCCCTGATCGGTGCATCGGGCTGCGGCAAGTCAACGCTCCTGCGCGTTGGTGCAGGGCTTCTTCATCCGACATCGGGGCAGGTGACCTGCGGCGGTGCGCCCCTTGATCCGCGTGCCCTGCGGATCGGCTTTCTCCCGCAGAACTATGGGCTCCTTGCATGGAAAACAGTGCGCGAGAATATCCTGCTTGCCGCAGAGATCAAGGGCATCCGCCGCGATGAAGATGCGGAGCGGCTGGACGCATTGGTTGATGAACTGGGCCTTAAAGACTTGCTGACGCGCTATCCGCATGAGCTTTCGGGCGGGCAACAGCAGCGCGTCGGACTGGCACGCGTATTCTTTCTCGCCCCCGACCTGCTCCTGATGGATGAGCCGTTCTCCGCGCTCGACGCGATTACGCGTGAGGCGATGCAGGAGGTGTTCCTCTCCCTCCGCAGGAAGTATGCGGTGACAACCCTGCTCGTGACGCATTACGTGGAGGAAGCACTGATGCTGGCCGACCACATTGCCGTCATGTGCGGAAAACCCGGCCGTGTCGTCGAGGTGATCGACAACGCGTTTGTCGGCGATATCGCACGCCGCAGTTCTCCGGCGTTCTCCGCCATGGGACAGACACTGCGCGAAAAGATCGCGGGGGAGGGGGCATGATGGAGAAACTCTCACTGCGGATGATCGCCGCCGGGATGTTCGTCTGTATTCTCCTTTGGGCGGGCGCGGCGGAGCTCTTTCAAAAGCCTGTGATCCCATCGCCTGCGCAGGTGTTTTTCCGATTGACGGCAACCTTCACAGGGACGATTGCCATTCACGCGGCATACAGCCTGATGCGAATTACCGTTGGCGTGCTTGCCGCCGTTGCTGTCGGCTATCCGCTCGGCATCCTGATGGGATATTTTCGGCGCGTTAATCATCTCCTCGCTCCGATCCTATATCTGACCTATCCCATCCCGAAGATCGCTCTTCTGCCCGTCGTCATGCTGCTCTTTGGCGTCGGGGAGACGAGCAAGCTGCTGCTGGTCTTTCTCATCATCGTCTTTCAGGTGATCGTCACGGTGCGTGATGCCGTCGCTGCGATTCCGCCGGCCACATATTTCCCGCTGCGCGTGCTCGGCGCGTCGTTCGGACAGATGGTGCGCCACATCATCGTACCCGCCTCGCTGCCGAAGTTCATCACGGCTGTGCGCGTGGCGATGGCAACGGCAATCTCTGTCCTCTTCTTCACGGAGACATTCGGCACGCAGTACGGCATCGGCTACTACATCATGGATGCGTGGCTGCGCGTGAACTACCTCGATATGTACGCCGGCATCGCAGTGCTGAGTGCAATCGGGCTGCTGCTCTTCATCCTGCTCGATCTGACAGAGCGTCGGCTGTGCGCATGGAATCGCCAGTAGACGGCATTAGGAGCGGATTAAGCCTGTGAATACATCTCTCAATCGCTTTACAATCCACGCTGAAAAATGGTAAGATGGGCGCGTGGTTTTACCGCGTGGACGGGAGAATCCGTTCGGTATCTTCTAGGAAAAGGATGGTATGCATGATGAATGAACTTCTCTACAAAATTCCTGCTCATACACCGCGTGAGGAAATTGTCGCCCAGCTGAAAGCGCATCCCGAGGTGCGATTCGTCTCGCTCGTCGGCATTGATATGGCGGGAAATGATACGGATGAGAAGATTCCGGTACAGATTTTTCTCGATGATATCGACGCGTTCTACAATGGTACGGCCGTGCAGACAGACGGCTCCTCGGTTGTTCTTCCGAAGATCGCAACGATCGAGAACGCCAAGGTAGATCTCCCCGTTGACCCCTCTGTCAATTGGTTTGTGGACTATAATCCCGAGAGCTCGGATGAGGAGACGGGGCTGCCGATCGGCACGCTGCGCATCCCGTCCTTTGTCGTACATGAGGGAAAGCGCGTCGATCCCCGCGCGGTGCTCACGGATACGCTTGTCTACGTGAAGAAGGAACTGCTGAAGTTCTTCCATGAGAATCCGAAGATCTCCGCGATGCCGAGCCTGAACGGTGCGGACATCGAGGATATCGTATTCACCTCCGCGACGGAGCTTGAGTTCTGGGTCAAGACGCCGCTCGATGACAATGCCTCGATCGAGGAGATGTCGGCGTCGCAGGTGATGAACGAGCAGTACTGGGAGCGGACGCATGGTGCCGTGCGCTCGGCGCTTGAGGAGTGCCTGATCCAGCTCGAAAAATATGGATTCCACATGGAGATGGGGCATAAAGAGGTCGGCGGCGTGAAGGCGCAGATCGACGATACCGGCCGCATGACCCATGTCTGCGAGCAGATCGAGATCGACTGGAAATATGACGATGCGGTACAGGCGGCGGACAACGAACTCTTCATCCGTACCTTCGTCCGCGAGATCTTCCGCCTCTATGGGCTCGAGGTGAACTTCAAGGCAAAGCCGCTCATCGGACTGGCGGGAAATGGCGAGCATACCCATCTGAGCCTCGCGGCCATCACGAAGGACGGCAAACGACACAATCTCTTTGCGGCAGATGATCAGAATGCACACTATATGAGTGCCGTCGGCTATGGCGCACTCATGGGACTCCTGCGCAACTACGAGGTCATCAATCCTTTCGTATCGGCGACCAATGACGCATTCAACCGCCTGAAGCCGGGCTTTGAGGCACCGGTCTGCATCGTTACGTCCTTTGGCGCGACGCCTGCGATCCCTGCGCGCAACCGCACGGTGCTCGTGAGCCTTATCCGCGACATCAAGAATCCGCTGGCTACGCGCTTTGAGCTGCGTGCAACGAATCCGTACTCGAATACGTACTTTGTCCTCGCTGCCTCGTATCTCGCCATCCTCGACGGCGTTTTGCACACGAAGGGGCGCACGGCAGAGGAACTGCTCGCCGAGCTTTCCAAGCAGCCGGGCGAGCAGGGGCTCTACCTTGAGACAGACCGCGCCTATCGGAGCGAGGAGGATGTCTTTGAGCACTATACGGCGGAGGAGCGCGATGCGCGCTTTGGCAAACCGCCCGCGACGGTCTGGGAGAACATGCTCGGCTTTGAGCACAACGAGAAGAAGCTCGCGGTAATCACGGCGGGCGGAACGCTGACGCCGCGCATCATTGACTCGTTCCGTACCGGTGCGCTCCTGCGCTGGAAGATCGAGCTGATCAGCCGCATCATTCCGGAGAACCGCGATATCGTTCGCCGTATGACGGAGATCAAGAGCGATTTCGTGACGGATCAGGATGCCTATATGTGGAACAAGATTCGTGACCTGCGCGTCTACCTCGCGAAGGATACGATTGACGACAAGGCGCTCTTTACCCTGCTGATCAAGGCACTGAATGACGGCGATGATGCAACGGCATCGGCGCTGCAGCTCGAGATGTACGCGAAGATGGAGGAACTGAAGAGCCTCTACGACATCTACAAGAAGAACATGATCTAACTTTTCTCCCTATCGGCGCGCAAAGCTCGCCCCCCGTCAACGGGGGAAACTACTTGCCGTTATCCAAAGCCTTCCCCGGCATAACGGGGAAGGGGGACCGTATATGCGCTGGAAGGGGCACAAAGAAGGGGCGTTGCACGAGGTTTTAGTCGCGTGCAGCGTCTTTTTTTGCATTAAGGAAGCACTGATAAATTCAGCACCGCCATCTTAGCGCATCTTTTTTGCCCGCTTTTTGTCGGCAAATCCTCCACATAGCTTTGGCTATGCGTCCGGTTTGCCTCCTCAATCGGACGAAAAATCTACGCCAATCTGACGGACTTCATTTTATCAGCGATTCCTTAAATGTCAAAAAATCAAAAATTATATTTGACTTTTTGACTTTATCTGTTATAATAGAACCATCAAACAGGAAAACAGTGGAGGGATACTTATGGAACAGGATAAATATACTGCGCGGACGCTGGCTGCGCTCCAATCGGCACAGCAGATTGCGGCGATGCGCTATCATCAGGAAATCACGTCGGTACATGTGCTGCTTGCACTTGCCAAAGAACCCGAGGGGTTGCTCGCAACGATCTTTGAGGTCTGCGGTGTGGATCTGCCGATGCTCAAGGCTCGTCTGGAGAAGGAGCTCGCGTCCATCCCGAGCGTACACGGCGCGAACCGCCTCGGCATGGGGATGGATATGGTACGCGTGCTCGGACGTGCCGAAGAGCTCGCAAAGTCCATGAAGGACGACTACGTATCGACAGAGCATCTGCTGCTCGCCATCGTGACGGACGGCAGCGAGGAGGTACAGGCGATTGCGCGCGAGTTCGGTCTGACGAAGAGCAGCGTACAGGAGGCCATCCAGAAGAACCGCAAGCAAAACGTGACGAGCGACAACCCCGAGGAAGGCTATCAGTCGCTTGAGAAATACGGGCGCGATCTCACGGCAGCAGCGCGTGCGAACAAGCTCGACCCCGTGATTGGCCGCGACGAGGAGATTCGCCGCACGATCGAGATTCTCTCACGCCGTACCAAGAACAATCCTGTGCTCATCGGTGAGCCGGGCGTCGGTAAGACGGCGATTGTCGAAGGACTGGCACGCCGTATTGTGGCGGGCGATGTTCCCGAGTCGCTGAAGAACAAGACGCTCTACTCGCTCGATATGGGCGCGCTCGTTGCGGGGGCAAAGTTCCGCGGTGAGTTCGAGGAACGCCTCAAGGGCGTCCTCAACGAGATCGCAAAGTCCGAGGGACAGATCCTCCTCTTCATCGATGAGGTGCACACGGTCGTCGGCGCGGGGGCAGCCGAGGGTGCAATGGATGCGGGCAACCTCCTAAAGCCGCTCCTCGCTCGCGGAGAACTGCGCTGCATCGGTGCTACGACACTGAACGAGTACCGCAAGTACATCGAGAAGGACACAGCTCTTGAGCGACGCTTCCAGCCCGTCATGGTCGGTGAGCCGACGGTGGAGGACACCATCTCCATCCTGCGCGGACTGAAGGATCGCTACGAGGTGCATCACGGCGTGCGCATCCGCGACGCGGCACTCGTCGCGGCGGCGACACTCTCTGACCGCTATATTTCCGATCGATTCCTGCCAGACAAGGCGATTGACCTCGTCGATGAGGCAGCGGCAAAGCTGCGCACGGAGATTGAGTCCATGCCTGCACCGCTCGATGAGATTCGGCGCAAGATTCTCCAGCTCGACATCGAGGAGGAGGCGCTGAAAAAGGAGACG
Source organism: uncultured Selenomonas sp. (assembly GCA_963541465.1). Taxonomy (GTDB): domain Bacteria; phylum Bacillota; class Negativicutes; order Selenomonadales; family Selenomonadaceae; genus Centipeda. Next base: position 1,345 of record CAUTTS010000018.1, on the reverse strand, counting down.
GACGAGGACTCGAAGGAAAAACTCGCGGCACTTGTCGCCGAGAAGGAAAGCCTTCACGTGGAGGAGCAGAAGCTCCAAGAGAAGTGGGAAGGGGAAAAGCAGGCAATCCTGCGCGTACGTGCCATCAAAAAGGAGATGGACGAGGTGCGCGGCGAGATGGAGGCAGCCGAGCGCGCCCAGAACCTCGCCCGTGCATCGGAGCTGAAATACGGCAAGATGCCGGAACTCGAGAAGAGGCTCGCCGACGAGGAAGCGGCACTCGCTGCCAAGGCGGACGGTGAACAGATGCTCAAGGAGGAGGTCGGCGAGGAGGATATTGCCCGCGTCGTCAGCCGCTGGACGGGTATCCCCGTCACAAAGATGATGACGGGTGAGCGCGAGAAACTGCTCCGTCTGGAGGATGTGCTTCATGAGCGCGTCGTCGGACAGGATGAGGCGGTGACCGCTGTCAGCGAGGCGATTCTGCGCGCACGTGCCGGCATCAAGGATCCGAACCGTCCGATCGGCTCGTTTATCTTCCTTGGCCCGACGGGTGTCGGCAAGACAGAGCTCGCCAAGACCCTTGCGGAGTCGCTCTTTGACGATGAGCGCAGCATGATCCGCATCGATATGAGCGAGTACATGGAGAAGCACAGTGTCTCGCGTCTCATTGGCGCGCCTCCGGGATACGTCGGCTATGACGAGGGCGGTCAGCTCACCGAGGCAGTGCGCCGTCGTCCGTACAGCGTCATTCTGCTCGATGAGATCGAAAAGGCGCATCGCGACGTGTTCAACGTGCTGCTTCAGATCCTCGACGACGGACGCCTGACGGACGGCAAGGGACGTGTGGTGAACTTCAAGAACACCGTCATCATCATGACGAGCAATCTCGGCTCGCATGAGATCCTCAGCAAGGACTATGCGGAGGCAACGGCGGCGGTGAAGGCACTGCTCAAGGAGTACTTCCGCCCCGAGTTCCTGAACCGCGTCGATGACACCATCGTCTTTAAGGGGCTCACGCAGGAGAATGTCAAGCGCATCGCGGCAATCATGCTGAAATCGCTTAGCAAACGCCTTGAGCGTCAGGTGGACATCGCGCTCGCGTGGACGGATGATGCACTGGAGGCACTTGCGAAGGAGGGCTTTGATCCCGACTTTGGCGCACGTCCGCTGCGGCGTCTCCTCACGCATAAGATTGAGACGGAACTCTCGAAGAAGATCATCGCAGGCGACGTGCGCGGCGGTGACACGGTCGAGCTTGGCTTCGACGGCACGGAGTTTACGTTTCACAGGATGTGAGAGTAGATAACTGGGGCTGTTGCACGAAGGCAAATTTGTCTTCGTACAGCAGCCCTCTTTTCATGGA
>CAUTTS010000017.1:0-32622 GCA_963541465.1 uncultured Selenomonas sp. | reverse complement strand
CATTAGGATCTAGTTGATCATTATCCCACGCTCCCCATAAGTAGGAGATATCAGAAAGAATCCGCCCAAAGGCAAACCTATCAGATTTATTGGGGCGAATGCTGCCATGGGCTATATAAGAAAATTTCACACCTCTCTCACCTTGTTCAACCATTGCCATTTTGCTTTCTGTAAACTCCGCTCCAGCAAAAGACAATATATATTTTAAACGAGGGAACTTCTCATAATAAAAGGAATAAGCACCTCGACATTCTGCGAAATTTTCCAGATAACTGCATGGAAGTTCATGAAAGAACAAGTGCAGCAAGATCCTTTCACAGTCGGAGTCAGCTGTTACCAATTTGTTCAACTTAATACCTGCCTCTTGGCGAAATTCATGCTGTATCTCTGGTCTATTCTTTATCACAGACATCCATATTGGTCGGTCAAAGCGATGCCCTACCACCCGTCCTCGACTACATAGTCTCAGTTTCAGCCAAAGATACCGACTGCCAAAATCAGACAGTACAATCTCTACGCGTTTTGGGTCTGGTGAAGGCATAATTTTATTTACTAGATACAAAGTGCATAACTTCAGTGTCTTGTATGGTTCTTTGACTTTACAGACTATCCGCTCAATAAGCGTAAGTGGAGGAGCTTTGGCTTCCGTGACTTGTTCTCTTTTATTGTACATCTGCCCTTGATCAAGGTATATCATATTGGTTTTAATATTGAAATCTGCATGTTTTAAAATAAGCGCATACAAATGTTGTCCATAAACATTTACGAAAGAACCATCAGTCTGAAGGAGGTCTTCTGCATTAAGAGGGATATATGAGTCGTGGTCTTCATCTAGTACATTCGTCTCCAATATATCATGTGGGTATTTATCCCTTAAAGCACACAAACGATAGAAACGCAAATAAATTGCAGGAACAAAGCATTTTAGCCATGGAAATAGAACTCGTCGCCAATACTGATGTGTAAGCTCAGTTTTGTGATATTGGTTAAGTATGTCTCCCGCAACCTCCGCCATACGAACAGCGAACGCCCACATCGCCTCTTCGTTTACACCGAGTTCGTTATAATCTACGTCAAGAAGTTCATAAGTATATTCTTGTAAGCACTCTGGTTTTTTACTCATCCAAAAATAATCTTCGATAAAGACCATCTTCTCATTTTCATTCCATAAATCAGTCTCTTTTGTTAAAGGAACGAACATCCTCTTGTATCCCTTCTACCAAGCCCCTATTTATTGCCACGAATATACCTTATTCGGTCCTACATATTTTTATGATACATCAAAGTCATCATATTGCCCCAATAGGCAGGTGCTTTAAAATCTATCTCTTTTCCAGCCCTTTTATACTGAACACCCTTAGCCATCTTCAAGATATCTTCTTCCACATCGGCATATGGGGTTTCTTCATAAAAAAACTTTTCTCCAACCTTCAGTAAGCCAAATGATTGCAAGTATGATGACAATGCCGGCTCCGTATAGCCAATGAAGTCAGCCCCTGTCACTGGTTGAGTAAAGTGTTTTTCAAACAGACAAAAAGCAAAAGAGTTCATATTAGGCTGGGCTGTGATGAACAAATGCCCCCCCCTAGCTAGCAGCGAAATTGCTTTTTCTAGATATTGGGTAGGATATGGGACATACTGTAAAACTCCACGAAATATAATAAGATCGTAGCGTTCATCACCAAAGTTCATTTCATCAAATACACCATATCGTACACTATGAGTTTTCCCTGCGGTATCTGCTGCTTCTTTCCCATATTCAACGCCGTATACATCATAGCCATGTCGTTCATAGACCCCCATAAAGGAGCCATTTCCACACCCTACATCAAGAACCCTTCCAGAGGAAACATACTGGTGTGAAAAGGCATAGTCAATCTCATACATTTTATTGCGTTTCACCACAGCTTCAGGATCAAGAACATGCACACGCGACAAATAGTCCCCCCAATACTTCGGCAGTCCACTTTCATTCAATCTACGCTTGGCATATACAATCCCACACTGAGGACATCGAACAATATCGCACCCCATATCATCCTGATATAAAAACTCAGCAATGTCGCTAGAAGCATTGTCCCATGGACACTGATGCAATATCTCAAAGTCATCTTTTGTCAATATCTCCATGGTAATTATTCCTCCGTGCATTCAATCAAGTGATTCTCTAATAATTTTTCTGTTACGGGAATAACCTGTTTAACCGGAGTATGAATTCTATTGCTTATATCAATAAGATCGTTGCTTCCATCGGCATAGGCTATAAAGTTCATCATTCTCTTAATATCATCATAACTCCCTTTTTGACTGATCGTCGGATACAACCCTCGTTTGCCGAGCTGAGGCTCGCAAAGACACTGTATCTGGTACTTCTGATTATATTCCAAAGCCTCAATCATGTCACAATATACTTCATACGCGCCATGCAAGCCGCTCGATGAAACCAGCCCCATATCATCCTTACTTGTATGATATTCAGGGTATTCACCATACTTGGAACGGCACACGGCACAAACAGGCAGGTCTACCCCCGGTGCATTATACTGGCGCTCATCTGATCCACGCTGCAAAAAAGAATACTGCTTGTATTCGGGATAGCGAAATGACAAAATATTCTTCGCCACCTTGTCTGCGAGTGTATCACCATATCTTGAAGCAACGTAGGAATATGTTCTGTCATCTCCCACACACGAGATGTTGAATCCCGCACGAACACGTTTCTTCATTTCTGGCAGGTGTTGACTAAGATAGGTGATCGCGCCGATCGTCTCGGGGATAAAGATGACGCGATAGTTATATCGACGATGTTTCTTCTCCCACAGCCATTTTGCAAGATAAATGGTAACAGCAGGACCAGAAAGTTCGTTATTTGCCATAGACGGGTGGCAGACATAGGTCGAAAGAAAAATCTCATCCTTATTCCCCTCTGTCGAAGGGATCAAGATCTCCCCGTATGTCAGACTTCCGTCCTTCAAATCACTGTCGATATAGATATGATAGGTGTCCTCCTGCAGCGTGTCCTTCTGCAGCTGTGACATACAAAAACCATAGCGTTCCTTGTAGTAGCTTGTAACGTATGGTATTGCGTCCGGCTGATCGGGCTGTGTATGGATGAGTGGGAGCAGTTCCTCCAGTGTTACTTTCTGATTCACAGGAATCGAATACCCCATGACGTGCAGGTTCGATTTTACAAAGTCAAGAATTTTCTCACCCTTGCTGGTTTTTATCCACGCATCGCGGATATTCCATTCCTTTGGTACAGTCCAGTCAAAAACCTGTGTCCCTGTCGGAACTTCATACAGCGTCATCGCAGGGCAGATGCTCTGCAAAATACGCAGCGTCTCACGAACGCCATTGCCTGTAATACTGCGGCAGATCGGAAACAGTTTATTGCAAAGAGTATACATCTCGTTACCAATATCCATAAAAGCTCCTCCGATCACGCACTTTTGAGATCGCGGTATAGGACGTCTTAGTGCAATCCACTTCGAAATCCCTGATGGAACCATTGATCTTTTCGCCACCGTCTTTACAATATCTTTTCACTCGAAATCTGAATGTGCAAATTTATTCTATTAAATTCCACTGCACAGGTGTCCCGCGGGCAATATCGTGATTCACTTTTTTTCCAAGTATTATATCATAATACTTGGGCGAAAGCCCCATCCCGGGACGGATACGGCGCAGGTTCTTCTCCGTAAAGACATCGCCAGCCTTCATATCCTCGACGACATACAGACTGCGGCGGAACTGGAGTGACTTCTTCTCCTGCTCTGCCCGCTCATAGGACACCGTCCCCAACGCAAGTGCTGCTGTACGGCACTCGCGCACAAGCTGTGCCATCTCCGCAGGCTCCAGAGAAAACGCCGCATCAACCCCACCCTCAGCACGTGATAGCGTGAAGTGCTTCTCGATCACAGCTGCACCAAGTGCAACACTCGCAACTGCCGCACCAATGCCGAGCGTATGATCGGAGAGCCCGACCGCACAGCCGAACAGCTCCCGCATATGCGGAATGGTGCGCAGATTCGTCCCCTCTGGTGAGGCAGGATAGCTGCTTGTGCACTTGAGCAGGGTCAGATCCGTACAGCCATTTTCCCGTACCGTTCGAACGAGATCCGAGAGCTCTGCAACCGTCGTCATCCCCGTCGATGCGATGATCGGCTTGCCCGTGCGGGCGACCTTGCGGATGAGCGGCAGATCCACATTCTCAAACGAAGCAATCTTGTAACAGGGAACGCCAATATCTTCCAAAAAATCCACGGACATATCATCAAACGGCGTACTGAAGCCCATAATGCCGCGTTCTTTGCATCGTTCAAAAATCGCCGTATGCCATTCCCATGGCGTATGCGCCTTCTCATAGAGATGGTAGAGTGTCTCGCCCTTCCACAGGCTGTCCTTATCAGAGATAAAGAACTCTCCCGTGTCTATGTCAATCGTCATCGTATCTGCGGTGTAGGTCTGAATCTTCACCGCATCGACGCCTGCATCCGCTGCAGCATCAACGATGGCAAGTGCGCGCTCCAATGACTGGTTATGATTGCCGGACATCTCCGCAATGATAAACGGATATCCATCTTTATTCCACATATCTCTTCCTCTATGACAATTATACAACGCTAGTTACATGGTAAATCGTGTAGCTAGTCGATAACATCCTCATATATCTTATAGAATCGCCTCCCTGCTACAGGTGCTTGGTATCTGTCAACAATGTTGCGAGAACGATCTTGTATCGACCAAATCACATCTGAAAAGCCAAGCTTATGCCGAAAGCGCACCGTACTAGAAAAACGTGGGTTAATTTCAAAAACATACGGAACACCCGCACGCATACGCAGCTGAACATTGATACACCCCTGCAAATCAAGATACATCGCTACCGCATTAAGTAATCGCTCAATCTCAGGGTTCACCTCAACAATGCCGCTTCCTGTCAGCCCCCCCCTCAATTTACGGCGCAGAATAATGCTCCTTACCTCACCGGAAGAGCTGCGAAAAACCCCGCATGTATACTCTGCATCATCTTCTGCGATCAACTCTTGAAAAATATCATCTTCTCCGTAATCTTTCTGCCGATGATACTGCTCCTCCGTCAGGATACAAACATCTTTACTGCCGCATCCGGTACGGCTTTTCAATATACAGGGAAATTCCTGCGGACGACCATCCGCAGCAATCTGTGTCCACGGGTGAGGAAGTCCATTCTTCTGCAGGAGCTCCGCCGTTCGATATTTATCGAACCCTATTTCCATCGCTTTCTGATTTGCCGTGAGGAATAGTTCCCTCCGACCAAAAAAATCGTTCGTACACAACGTCCGCAGTTCCGGCTCTGAGGTAGGAATAACGAGATCCACTCCCTCTTCCTCCACTAGACGCAGGAGTGTGTCGATATAGTTCGGTGCTGTCGCTCTCTCTATGACAAAACAACGGTCAAAAAAAACCTTCCCTGCATGATCTTCCTGTATATCACATCCGATGACCGAATCGGCAGCCTTCTCGTCCAGCAGAATGCGACCAACAGCAAGGCCAATATCTCCGCCACAGCCCGTGACCAGTATCTTATGAAAGAACATCTCCGTCCCTCCTTCGATCAACGCCGCAAAACGTCCTGCAGATAAGCGATATTTGGATCATATTCCCTACCGTCCTGCAATACGGGCTCAACGTCATACGGTGTCTTATGCATCGTCACAACATTATTATCCGTATTGATGATACACCACTCTGCGAGGCCGCCTCTTCCTCGTGCCTGCCCTACTGATCCCGGATTGATGATGCAAAACGACGAACAACATCGCATCATCGGGTAATGCGTATGCCCCAAGAGTACATAGTCCGCCTCTATGTCGGGAAAATCAAAAATGGAATCTTCGGCATCCGGATAAATGTAGCGATCCTTATCGGCAGGCGAACCATGACATAGCAGAAATCTTTTGCCATCACGTTCTTCTTTTCGTTGATCTGGAAGCGATAACAATTCCTTCAACAACTTTTTCGGAAGCTGCTGCGCAGCAATTTCAGTGCCATGCCCATATCTGCTCCGTATATCTTCCCATTTCAGCTCGTCTCGGAGTGCCCGTTCCAACATCCGCTCATGATTCCCGCGAATCATTTGACAAGAAATGTTGCTTTCATCCAATAGGCGAAGAACCTCAAGAGGCCGATAATAATACCCGATCAGATCCCCCAATATAAAACATTCCTCAATCTTTTGATGATGGAGGTCACGCAGTACAACACGAAGAGCCGCACTGTTTCCGTGGATATCAGAGAGGACAGCAATCTTACTCATATGATATACTTCCGGATTATACTTTCCGCAACATCCTCCGGCCTGCGCAGCTTCCCCTCAGCCTTAAGTGCCTGAAATTCGGCCAAGCGAGGAAATGACTTCGCATCCGCCGCACGTATTTTTTCCTGCATCTCCGTATCCATTACGCCAGGGTCAACATGGACGACTTCGACATATCCCCCGTCTTTTTCCTGCTCTGCCAGAACGTCGAGAAACATCTTGAACGCCACCTTCGTCGAGCAATAGGCACTCCATCCCGCAATCGGATAATTCGCAGCCCCCGTGGATATATTGATGATTTTGAGATTCTGCCGCTTCTCGCGGCAAGCCCCGACAAGCCGGTTACAAAACAGCATCGGCGAAACAAAATTGATTTGCGCCGCCTGGCGAAGATCCTCCTCGTGGAGTTCACCGATATCGCCAATCGGCGCCACTGTCCCTGCATTGTTGATGAACGTCAAACAGTCTCCTCCCGTCACGATTTCCCTGACTGAAGGCACCTCTTCGGATTTTGTCAAATCCCAATGCATAAAAGAACAATTCGCGTATGGCATCGTCTCCGGCTCGGCCCGCCCCACGGCAAAAAGACGCACACCACCCAAATCGAGAAGCCTTTGCCATAAACTCTTTCCAAGACCTCTCGAAAAGCCTGTCAGAATAATACTTTTCATATAGCAGAAACTCTCCTCTGCACTTCCCTCCAAAAAAATTGAAAACTTGGTGAACTATTCTTTTGCGGACACATATACGCACCGATCTCCTTTGCCCATCGACTTTTTTCCGTTCCGATCTCCGAATAGGGTATCTTCTCCTTCCGAGCCTTCTTCAACCATCCAGGCTGTACGACTTCTGCCAAGCATTCCCACGTTCCACAGATACTGTCCTGTCGATATGCGGACAGATTCCTCCTGTTGGCACTCGGATATGCCTGAAGAAGCGCCTCTCTATCCCCCAGAAGCCATGCATCGACTTCCTCCACAGCAATACAGAAAACGTAATCCATAGAGATATTCTTTTTCTGTGCCAACGTTTCAAGCTCTCTGTGAAACACCAAGGTATCCTTGTCATCATTATCCAGAACAACGAAAAGAGCGGCTCGAATGCCTCGTAAACTTTTATCAAACCCAGGGAGATATATCTCTAAGTCATTCAATAATTTTCCTGTCTTTATTTCTTTCGGCGTCCTCTTTTTGCGAAATCCACCAATCCCATGAAAGCATTTGATATTATAAGAAACATCGTCTGCATGGGTCACATGGTTCTTCATCAATACGTCGATGAGGTCTGCACTTGATGCGTCCTCTACCAAGAATTGAAAATACATGGCAGATCCCTCTCAGCCAAAATATTCGCTATACCACAAATCTCCCAAGGGGGCACCTTCCTGCGCTAGATCACTGACAAATTCATAAGAAGATGCGCGCTTTACGGCAGAAAAGCCATCGGATCCTTTTTCCAATACCCAGACTTGTTGTGGAGCAAGTGCGTTGACAAAAAAAGGGCTATGTGTCGTCACAAAGAGTTGTTTTGAATATCCCGTCCCGACACTTTTTCGCATCTCGTGTGCCAGCTTCCCAAGGTTTTTGTGATACAGACCGTTTTCCGGCTCTTCCACAAAAACAAGCTGACGTGGATTATTCTCGTTCAACAGCAGATAGTAGGCAAATAATTTCAATGTTCCATCCGACATTCTCTGAGAGAAGAACGGCGCCTCAAAACCTTCTTGGTAAAATTCTAAAACCATCTGTCCATTCGGCAGCTTGAGAGGTTTGATCTCCTTGATATTCGGAATCTTACCCTTGATCTCATTCAAGACTTTCTTAAACGCTCTCGGGTTATCTCGATACATGTACTGCGCGACATTGTTGAGGTTGCTCCCGGTCTTATTGAGATATGGCACCGGCGCAACAGTTTGGATTTGTCTTGCCGCATCGGGCGTAAAGTAGCATAGATACCAACTCTGCAGGAAATTCAAGAACTTTTCTATGCGCGAATACTGCTTCATTGCCCCAAGTGTAACGACACCGAGTTTTCGCAAATCGGAAAGGCGCACTTCTTTTTTCTCAACGCGATCGTCACCACGTTCCTCGTCGGTGTCCTCATCCATACCGCCATCTTCACCTTCGAAAGCGAACCCCCGCCCCTCTTTTATATAGAGAAACGAAAGCGGTCTCCCACTCTTTTGCCCAAGACGGCGCTGCCGGAGGCGCTCTTCCTTGACGTAGGGACGCCCTGACTCATCCTTTCCGATGGTGAGTTCATACGTAATGGGGCGGGCATTGGATGTTTCCCTATAATATATTTCGAAATGAATCGAACCGCTGCTTCCCTGTGAGCACAACTGATCATAGCCACCTCGATTGTTGGCATCGCAAGCGATTTCCACATCGTTGGACAGGCAGTCGGAAATAAAGCCAAATGCATCCGCCAGCGTGCTCTTTCCATTTCCACTGGGGCCGATGACAACGACCATATTGCCGAGCTCTTCGTCACCCTTGTCACTAAAAAGCTGTCCCATCTTGATGTTTTTCAATGATCCGTAATTTTGAATCTTAATGCCGAGAATCTTCCCCATCACGAACCTCCGATACGCTGACATTGCCTCTGCATCTCTCGCAGGGCTTGCGGCTCGATACATTTTTGTACAGCCGCCGCAATATCCTTCTCCGTCACCTCATCCCACTTGCCCAAATAATAAATAAGTCCCGCTTCCACACAATCATGACAAATCTCAAATTGATTTTCGGCGACGGCAGTCACAATGGCAGGCAATCCCAGAAAGCACCGCTCCCAAGTCGTTGTGCCACCCGCACCGAGGCAGAGGTCGGCTCTTGCCATCAGCTCCGCCATGTTGGATACTTGACAATGATAGTGAAGGAAGTTTTGTCCGTCGCAAAGTTCCTCGATATATGCTCGGCGTGGGTTGCTCCCACCGACGACAACATCCACATCGACCGCGGGCAAGCACAGCTGCAAAAGCGCACGAATCGCCTTTTCCGTCTCACCTGTCGCATCGCTGCCGCCGTAAAAGACAAGGATGCGGCGCAGAACACTGTCCCGTGGAGCAAGCTTTTCCCGCGCCGCATAAAATTCATCACGCAGGAGAGCATGAGAGGGGCCGAGCAGGAACCTGCATGCTTCTGGCACAAGGCCGTCATAGCGGTGCTGCATCTCCCGATAGAAGTTCTGGTCGAGCAGGATGTCGCAATCATGGCGCCGATTCGCCAGATCGTCGATGACAAAGATCTCTCGGACAATCGGGCGCATCTGCCTTTCCCATGCAGCATCAAGCGCATAGCTGTCCACGACAAGCCGCTCCACAGGCTGGATCTGCCGCAGAATCGTACAGGTCTCCTCTGCATCTACTGCCTGCGGCACGGTCAGCCACGCGGCATAGCCTGTGAGATTTGCATTTTCTTCATGCTGCGGCAGGAGATGCAGCGTAAATCCATGCTCTACCACGAATCGATGCAGACTCCCCGCAAGATCGCGCGAGATAAAATGAACCTCCTTATTGTTCTTCCGCATCTGCTCCGCCAGTGTCAGACAGCGCATCAGATGTCCGCTGCCGATCTGCTCGGAAGAGTCCACGCGGATTGCAACATTCGGCATACGAACACTCTCCCGCCAGCGTCGAAATACATCCTCACATGTCCTGAAACAAACGATATTTCGCTTCTGCCAACTGCCAATCCATGATGGTATCTATATCTTGAACTTCCATCTCATTCATCACGAACGGCACGCAACGCAGGTCATATCCACCTTGCTTGTTGCTGCTCTCAACAGATCGGAAAAACGCATCCACCTTGTAAAAATAGAACTGTCCGGCATCATGATACCATGTCGGCAAATCCTGAGATCGCGTCCGTACATATTCCGGATAATTGTATGTCAATAAACCTTCTTCGATCGAAAAGCTGCGCTGCGGTGGATAAGAAAACGCAACCACTGGTTCAAGCATATCGGCCCCGCTTTCCATAAAGGTAGTATGCGCTGCATGAAGCTTTTCCGCTGTGACGAAAGGAGCAGTCGGGTAAAGGCAACACATAAAATCAAAGTGCTTCCCTTGTCCTGCATAAGTACGGAGCACCTCATGCAGGACATCGGCAGTCGTCGCATAATCATCCGACGCAGATGAACTTCGCATGAAAGGAACAGACGCTCCGTACGCTTTTGCAATCTCTGCAATCTCATGGCTGTCTGTCGATACCATGACCTCCTCAAAGAGTCCGCTGTCCAATGCCGCCGCAATGGCATAGGCTATGATGGGCTTGCCACAAAAATCCTTGATGTTTTTCCCAGGAATCCTCTTGCTACCCCCACGCGCTGGAATAATCGCTACATCCGGCATACAACGCACCTCGAAACAACCCAGACCGTGAAGAGCCTTACGCCTTCGCTTTTTCCATCAAGAACCAATTTACATCATCCATAGGGAAATTCTTATCCCGATGATACTGGAATCCGTAATCAAGTAAACGAACATCCGGAAAACGATCCATGAACTCTCCGGCAAAATCCCGCTTGAACAGCCGATCCGAAAAGCCACGATAGTTGACTTCCACCGGAACAGGGTTATAGTATTCGCTAATCAAAATATATCGTTTGCTTTGACGATATAAGAGATCATAGACTTCCGTCAAGTTATCCGGATTGATGTGAATCAACACGCCACTGATAAAGCTCAGATCGTATGTTTCATCAGAGGAGAAATCAAAAAGTGAGTGATTGTACACACGAGCGCCAGGAATCTCTGCGCAGCGCGCCGCAGCTTCCGCATTGATCTCCACCGCTGCCACTTCAAGCTCTGGCAGCAAGCGGCGAAGTGCTATCAGATTCAAGCCGATATTCGCACCAAGCTCAATGCAAGAATGTATGTCCCCTCCCGGTATACAAGAAATGATCTTCGCAAAGAAGGCCGTCTTATTTGCCAGGGTCTCATCTCCGTCATTTCTCTTAATATACTCGTGCCCAAATTCTCCTGCCCAGAACTTTTCCTGCTCCGTCTGATATTCCTGCATATGAAAACATCTCCTTATTCAAGAAATCTCCAACGTCTTTTTCAACGCTCCCACAATCCGATCCTGCTCATCGTTCGTCAAATCATAATACAGCGGAAGTGTAAACGCTTCCTCATAATACTTCTCGCTCGCCGGGAAATCTCCTTGTCGAAACCCCAACTTTTCATAGTACGGCTGACAGTGCACCGGAATGTAGTGAAGATTCAGCACGATCCCCTGCTCTTTCATCTCCTCAAAGATCTGCTGCTTCGTCTTGCCGATCCGATCAAGCATCATCCGCACTATATAAATATGCCAAGATGGCTTCGCTCCTTCCATAACATATGGTGTCACGAGGGGAAGCTCCTGCAGGATGGCATCATAACGTGCCGCAAGCTCACGTCTGCGTGCAACGAAGGCATCGAGACGCGTCATCTGGCTCACGCCGAGTGCCGCCTGGATATCTGTCATGCGGTAGTTGAACCCAAGATCAATCTGCTGATAGTACCACGCTCCATCCGACGCACGCGTCATCCTGGCAGGGTCACGCGTGATGCCATGGCTGCGATACATCTTGAGATTTTCGTAAAGTTCCCGCTTGTTGGTCAGCACCATGCCGCCCTCCCCCGTCGTAATGATTTTTACGGGATGAAAACTGAACACGGTCATATCGGAATAGGCGCAGCTTCCCACCTTTGTATCAAGATAATCTGCGCCTACCGCATGGGATGCGTCCTCGATGATCGTAAAGCCATATTCCTCGGACAATTCCTTGATACGAGCCATGTCGCAGGACTGCCCTGCAAGGTGCACAGGAATCACGATCTTCGGCAGCTTCTTTTCTTTTCGTGCACGGCGCAGCTTTTCCTCCAGCATCTCTACGCTCATATTATACGTCTTTTCATCTATATCGACGAAATCAACATCCGCGCCGCAATAGCGGCCGCAATTTGCCGACGCGACAAAGGTGATCGGGCTTGTCCATAAGACATCCCCGCTTTCAAGACCAGCAGAGAGGCAAGCAATATGGAGTGCGGCCGTCGCATTGCAGACGGCCACCGCATACTTTGCTCCGCAATACTCCGCAACAGAGCGCTCAAAGCGTTCGATCGCAGGCCCCTGCGTCAAAAAATCAGAGCGCAAAACCGCCTCGACCGCCTTGATATCCTCTTCGCTGATATTTTGTTTTCCATAATAAATCATGGGTTCATCTCCCTAAGTTCCTCAACTGTCAAGAAATGCGCGTTGGAACCAGAGTCATAAGCGAAACTGTCGGGAACCGGATGTCCCTCTTCGCCAAGCATGTTCTTTGTATAATCGACACCAAAAATCGGCGTCGAAGGGCGAATGACAAAGTGATCAGCAAATTCGAGCGTGTCATAATAGAGATCGGCGGGGCACATCACCTCATGAAGTTTTTCCCCGGGACGAATACCGATCACCTTGATCGACACATTCGGAGCGATCGCTTTCACTAAATCTGTAATCCGCATAGATGGAATCTTTGGGATGAAGATTTCTCCACCATGCATGCGCTCGAAATTTTTCAATACGAACTCGACACCGTCCTCCAAGCGCAGCCAGAATCGTGTCATGCGCGGATCCGTAACTGGCAATTCCTTTGCCCTCTCTGCAATCAGCTTTTTGAAGAACGGCACGACAGAGCCGCGTGAGCCGACGACATTTCCATAACGGACGACCGCAAAGCGTGTCTCGCGGTCTCCGACGAGGTTGTTGGCTGCCGTAAAGAGTTTATCCGAGGCCAGTTTGGTCGCACCATAGAGGTTGATGGGGTTGGCCGCCTTGTCCGTGGAAAGCGCAATCACCTTCTTGACACCCGCCGCGATTGCCGCATGGATGACATTCTGCGCACCGTTGATGTTCGTCTTGATGCACTCCATCGGATTGTACTCTGCCGCCGGCACCTGCTTGAGCGCCGCTGCGTGCACAACATAATCGACCTGATACATCGCCTGTTTCAGGCGAGCCTCATCACGTACATCGCCAATAAAATACCGCATACACGGCGCATTAAACACCTGCTGCATTTCAAACTGCTTGAGCTCATCACGGGAAAATACGATAACCTTCTTCGGCGTGAACCGCTTGAGTACGATTTCTATGAATTTCTTGCCGAACGATCCCGTTCCGCCTGTAATCAGAATACTTTTATTATTGAACAAAACAAATCATCTCCTACAGTAATTACGATGATCTGAGAACCATCCCGTGAAAAAGCTATGCCCTAATTTACGGAAGCACTGATAATTTCAGTCCCGCCATCTTGACGCATCTTTTTTTCCCGCGCTTTGGCGGAAAATCTATGCCAGTCCGAGAGATTTCATTTCATCAGCGATTCCTTAGAGTTTCCACTCTGCCACCATCAAACTTTACTCTGAAATCGCACTCTGCCAAAGTGCTGACACGATGCGCGATAGCGATAATGGTGATCTGCCCTTTCAGCTTCAGTATCGTGTCGGTGATACTCCGCTCTGTCTCGTTATCAAGCGCCGAGGTTGCCTCATCGAGAACAAGGACTTCGGGGTGCTGATAGAGGGCCCGTGCGATACCAATGCGCTGGCGTTGACCGCCGGAGAGCTTGACGCCGCGCTCGCCGACCATCGTCTCGATTCCCTGTGCCTGCGCACGCACAAAATCATCGAGCTCCGCCATAGCGAGTGCCTGATGTACGCGCTCATCATCGATCTCATCCAGCGACTCACCGAGGGCAACATTCTCGCGAATGGTCGCATCAGTCAGATAGATGGACTGCGGGACATAGGCGATATTCGCCTGCCATGCGCGCAAGTCATGGCGAATATCAACGCCATCGACGGTGATCTTGCCGCGTGCGGGGAGAAATAGCCCAAGCAGAATATCCACAAAGGTCGTTTTCCCCGCGCCCGAGGGACCGACAATGCCGACAAAACTCCCCTTGGGGACAGAAAAACTGACATCCGTCAGCACTTCCTCACCGGCAGGATACGAGAATCCCAGATGCTCTGCACGTATCTCCTTCGTAAAGGAGAGCGGCGGCGGTACATCGGCGATTTTGAGTTGTCGGTGATGATACTTGCGGGATTTGATGGCAATCAGCTCCCGATACAGTTCGTTAAACAGCGGCAGCTGGAACTTGATGCCATTGGAGAGATTCACGATACGGTTCGCGCTCGGCATCAGACGAAATGCTGCCAGTGCCAGGACACCAAGCAATGGAACAATCTCCGACGGCGCATAGCCAACAGCGAGCTTGCCGATGATGAGCAGAAGAAGCGCGCATACGACGAGTGTCTCGATGATCATGCGCGGAAGCTGGTTCAAAAACAGAAAGCGACGATTGGCAACGCCGTATTGCTCATAGTTCTGCTCGAACTCGCGAAGGAAATACTCTTCCTTTCGCATGATTTTCGTTTCTTTGATCGCGCCTAGCCCCTGATTCACGGAGCGGATGTAGCGCGCGGCAAAGTCATTCTGTATCCGTCCTGTCTTCTCCATACTGCGGCGAAAGGAGCGCAGAAGTGCATAGATCATCCCCCCCATAACGCCCGCAACAATGATCGCGGTGAACGGATCGGCGGCGATCAGCACCAGCCAGATCGTCAGTGCTGTAACGATCTCGGTGAGAAGCTGAAAGGTTGGAATCAAGATGTTGGAAAAAATAACAACACCGCTGCTGTTGACATTTCGCAAAAGTGTAGCGGTATTATGATTGAGATGAAAGAGATAGGGTTTTGCGAGGTAGTTGGCCATCAATTCCTTCGAAAAGTGAATCTGATTGGACAGGGAAAAATCGATTTGCAGGCGCAGCTGCCATGCGAGATAGATGTTCTTTAGGATATAGAGGACAATCAGTATCCCCGCCAGACACATGATGAGGCCGGTATGCGTCGTGATCCCAAGCTTTACTGCATACGCTGCAATCTCTGCATGGCGAGCGAGGAAGTCCGGCTGTCCCATCAGCGATATGAGTGGCAGGATCGCTCCAATGCCGACCGCCTCGAGAACAGCGCCGACTATCATCACAACAACGAGAAAGGCACAATGCCTGAGTTCACGCGGTGTAAAGATCGAGAAAATCCGAAAGAATAATTTCATCGATAAAAAGACTCCCTGTCCCCATATATTTGAAATAAAACGCCACTATGACAAAACGTCTGTCTAATAAACAACAGTATAGATACATGCAGACAGTCTGTCAATATATGCCAACACTGCAGTGGTCAAAACGATGCTGCGCCGATCTACCGCTCCGCACGCATCGGATTGTTCAAAAAATCCTCGTATGCAAGTTGAATGCCATCCTCCAGCTCCGTTGTATACCGCCACCCCAGAGCCTCCGCCTTGGAGATATCGAGCAGCTTGCGCGGCGTGCCGTTCGGCTTCGTCGTATCCCAGCGGATCTCACCGCGATAGCCGACCACTCGGGCAACCATCTCCGCGAGAGCACGGATCGAGAGTTCCTTCCCCGTTCCCGCATTGACCGTCTCATCGCCGCTGTAGTGATTCATAAGGAACACGCAGAGATTGGCGAGGTCATCGACATAGAGGAACTCACGCAGCGGCGATCCGTCCCCCCAACAGGTCACAGACGGTGCCCCCGCTTCCTTTGCCTCGTGAAAGCGCCGAATCAGCGCGGGGAGAACATGGCTGTGCTCCGAATGGTAGTTGTCATTGGGACCATAGAGATTCGTCGGCATCACGGAGATATAGTCCGCGCCGTACTGTCGATTCAGATAGGAACAGTATTTCAGTCCCGCAATCTTCGCAAGAGCATACGCCTCATTCGTCTCCTCGAGTGCCGACGTCAGCAGACAGTCCTCCTTCATCGGCTGCTGTGCCAGACGTGGGTAAATGCAGGAGGAGCCAAGGAACTCGAGTTTCCGACATCCATTCTTCCACGCCGCATGGATCACATTCATCTCAAGCATCATATTCTGATACATGAAATCCGCAGGAGCCTCAGCATTTGCCTGTATACCGCCCACCTTTGCCGCCGCCAGAAACACATACGCCGGCTTTTCCTCGGCAAAAAACGCCTCAACGGCATCCTGCCGACAAAGATCGAGCTGCGCGTGGGTGCGTGTCACAACGCATGTGTAGCCCTGACGTTTCAGCTCGCGGCAAATCGCTGAGCCGACCATCCCACGATGTCCTGCCACATAGATTTTTGCGTTCTTTTCCATCATCGCACTGTCCTCAGTTCTCTTCTTCCCACTTTATTTTGTCCTCTTTCGAGATGGATGATCCTACCTGCACCTCGATCACCACCATCCGCTCCCGCGCGCTGATTTTATGTTTCATCCCTGCGGGAATGTCGATCACATCACCCGGCGCAGCAGGACGCTCTGCGCCATCGAGTCGCACGCTGCCGCGGCCGCTGACCACCGTCCAAATCTCGCGTCGATGTGCGTGGCTGTGATAGTTCATTGCATGCCCCGCATTCAATGTGACCTTGATGGTCAGGCTCTCCTCCTCGACATCGATAATGCGGAAGCTCCCCCATGACTTCTCTGCGAACATGACCGGCTGGCTGATACGCTCAACATAGGGCTTCATGTAGCTCGACGCCGCCTTGTCCGCGACGAGGATTCCTTCGGGGCTTGCTGCTACGACGAGATTCTGTGCCCCCATGACGAGCACAGGAACATCCATCTCATTGACCACATGCGTATTGCGGCATCCATCGTCCAGCACGGCATCCCCGAGTGCCGTCTCTTCCATGATCTCCGTCAGCGTATTCCACGTACCGAGATCTTTCCACGCACCGCCATAACGGAGCACGCCAATGTTGCTCTCATGCTCGACAACGGCATAGTCGAAGCTGATCTTCTCAAGGCTCTCATACGCGGCAAGAAGCCCCTCATAATCCGAACAGCCGAGAAGCTGGCGCGCCCGTGTCAGCACATAGCCTAGGCAATAGGCGAACACGCCGCTGTTCCAGAGGGCTCCCTCGTCGATATATCGCTGTGCCGCGTCTGCATCCGGCTTTTCGCGAAAGGAAAGGACATGACTCACTGGCTCCTTGTTCTGCGGCAGGATGTAGCCATACTTCTCACTTGGATAGGTCGGTTCAACCCCCATCAGCATCAGTTCCCCAGCTCCTGTTCCCACGAGCTGTGTCAGCTGATGCACGGCGGCAAAATAGCCGTCCTCCACATATGGATCGACAGGACAGACGGCAACGGCTTCGTTTTCATCGACGCCTTTCGCATCATGCAGGTAGGCGCTGACGAGTGCAATCGCAGGAAACGTATCGCGGCGACAAGGTTCAACACAGATATCGACTGCCTCACCAAGCTGATTCCGCAGCACAGAAACCTGCGTCTTCGATGTCGCAATCGTGATCTGTGCACCGGGAATCGCATGACGTACCTGGCCGCAGACACGCTGCGCCATCGAGTTCCGCGCCCCGTCACTCTGCCGAAAGAACGGAATGAACTGCTTTGACCGAATGTCATTCGACAGCGGCCAGAGCCGCTTTCCCGAACCGCCCGAAAGCAGGACAATGTGCATACATGCTCTCCTCCAACAAGAATCTTAGCCCCCGTACTTCTCCATATCCGCCCGTACCATCATACGGACAAGTTCCGGGAAAGACACCTTGCGCTGCCAGCCGAGTTCCCGCTCCGCCTTTGACGGATCCCCCCAGAGGAGCTCCACCTCAGCAGGACGAAAATAGCGTGGATCGACATCGACCAAAAGCCGACCGGACTTGGCATCATAGCCCTTTTCCTCGGCGCCCTCACCGCGCCACTCGACCGCAATGCCTGCCTCGCGGAAAGCCATCTCGACAAATTCGCGTACGGTATGTGTCTCGTTCGTCGCAAGGACATAGTCGTCCGGCGTGGCCTGCTGGAGCATCCGCCACATCCCCTCGACATAGTCCCCGGCAAAGCCCCAGTCGCGCTTTGCATTGAGATTGCCCAGTGAGAGTTTCTCCTGTCTCCCCGCCATGATACGGGCAACAGCAAGCGTGATCTTGCGCGTGACGAACGTCTCACCACGGCGCGGCGACTCGTGATTGAAGAGAATGCCATTCACAGCAAACATACCGTAGGACTCGCGGTAGTTCTTCGTGATCCAAAAGCTGTAGAGCTTTGCCGCGCCGTACGGCGACTTCGGATAGAATGGCGTTGTCTCACTCTGCGGTGCCGTATCCGGAAGTCCACCGAAAAGCTCCGAGGTCGATGCCTGATAGAAGCGAATCGGCAGTCCGCTCTGCCGCACCGCCTCTAAAAGGCGGATCGTCCCGACACCTGTCGCCTCCGCCGTGTACTCAGGCACCTCAAACGATACGGCAACATGGGACTGTGCTGCGAGGTTGTAAACCTCGTCCGGACGGATCTCACGAATCAGTGCATGTGCATTGCTCGAATCCGTCAAGTCACCATGGTGGAGAAAGAGACGTCCATCATACTGCGCATCAGACAGGAGGTGATCGATCCGCTCCGTACACGACGTGCTGTGCCGACGGATCACACCATGTACCTCATAGCCCTTTTCGAGCAGTAATTCGGACAGATAGGAGCCATCCTGCCCTGTAATACCGGTAATCAATGCTCTTTTCATAGTAACACCTCATTTAAATTATAAGATGGTTTCCTCAAAGAATTTCACAATGTGGTACGTACTATTCGAACTCGATAAAAATATCACTATGTACGAAACGACTTCTATCTTTTTCACCAACCGGCAAGATACAATAATCTATGCCAGCACGCCGCGCGCATTCTCCATCGCGATCATCACGATCTCCAATCATAAGGCACTCAGCTTTTTTCAACTTTAACGTCTTCATGATATAGAGAAGTCCATCCGGATTAGGTTTTAATGCGTTAATCTCAGGTTGTGTAGAATCATAGATGTGCTCTGTCTTTATTCCAAGTCGAGAAAGTTTATCCTGAGCCGGATAATCGGAATAAAAAGCATATTGTCCAATAGGAAGTTTTTTAATGAAGGCAACAAGTTTCATATCTGCCGCCTCATAGACATATTCCAGTGGTCTATGATAGAGCCAATGCTCTACGACAAACTGCACACGTTCCCGAGAAATGCCAAGCTCAAGAGAAACCTGATCAAATTGTTCTGAGTACAAGGACACATGTCGTTGAAAAAGAAAGCGCGGATCAGAGCGCATTTTACGAAATTTTCGCAGAATAGCCAAATCATATAGGCGACATGGATGAGTGCTAAAAAAAGCTATCATATCCAACAACATCTTAAATCTCATTCTTTGCTGAAAATAGATTGTACCATCTACATCAAAGATTAGGAATTTATATGTATTGAGTGGCTTTTTCACCTATTACCCCTTTCTTGTTCATACTGCTATAAATTTCGCAAAAAGAATATCGCCGCAATGAACACGATTCCTATGCCTAAAATATATCTATCTCGTAATAACAGCTCTTCCGGTTGTCCGCCCTCCCCCTTCACATAAATTAAATATAAATATCGAAAAACACCATAAACTACGAGTGGTACGGTAAAAACCATGGGGGCGATTATCTCATTCTCTCCGTGTCCCTGATTCACCGCAAAGAGCGAATAGCTAGTCAATGTCATAGCTGCTACGATCATAATCAACTGATCTACAAAAGGCAGTGTATATGATTGAAGCACCTGTCTCTGGCGTTTTCGTTCAGCTTTAAAAAGTTCCAACTCTGCGCGTCTTTTCCCTAATGCTAAGAACAACGAAAGCATAAATACACACAATAAAAACCAGCTAGTGATTTGAGAAGGTATAATAACTATACCTGCTAAAGCGCGTATGACAAAACCGAAAGAAATACACATCACGTCAAGAATGACAACATGTTTAGCGTGCATAGTATAGATGATATTCAAAAGTACATATGCGGCAAGCAAGTATTCGATCCCAAGTTGATTTGGTATAACAAAGCCTACACCTAAAAGGATCGCACCTACTACAGCAGCATGTCGTATGGAGATGTCTCCATTTGGAATCGGACGTTTTGATTTCTGCGGATGCTGACGGTCTTTATCAATATCGCGAATGTCATTAAAGATATACACTGCACTTGAAATACAACAAAAGGCACAGAATAGCAAAATACTCTGTATCAGGATCTCAGTTTGACAAATAACTCCTGCAAATAGCGGTGCAGCAAAAACAAATAAATTTTTTGTATATTGTCGCACACGAAGTAATCGCCAAATAATACCAATCGCCTCCTTCATTGAAAATCATCCAAACCATAAACTAAAATTTTCTTATGGGTTCCAGATATAAACATTGGTTCTTCTATCGGCGATATAGTAGATTCATCTACTATATCATATGGTATACCACGTTGTTCAAAGCATGTAATTCGATCAACTGAAAAGTCAGTAAAAACGACGGGTATAGGACATCCTGTCTCATGAGCGGCTCGTTCAATTTTATTCATATCTCTTGAGAAACGGTATTCAAAAACGACTTGCTTGGCAAATACAGGTGCTGCTACCAGTAGAATATTAATGATCACAGGAAGCAACAATATTACACACCATCTGTACGAACAATTTCGACGATGAATAAAAAACAACAGTGTCAATATCGGAAACAAATAAAATTGAGGAGCATACCGCGCCCACCAGCATTCGGGGTTTAACAAAACAGAAGTTAAAATTCCCACCAAAAGAAGCCATTCTATTTTCGAAAAAATTTTCTTTTTCGCTGCAACTACAAGACTAGCGAGTCCCAACAAAAATACGATATTAAACCAAGGGCCAAATCCTCCAATGTGTGTGTCTTCAGACTTCGCTTCCAGCAGTTCTTGGAATTTGATCTCCCCAGGAATTTTTATCCGAGGCAAACCATACGTCTCCACTGCTTCCTTCCGGTTGAAAATCGTTTTGCTTCTCATTTCAGCTAGTTGTGACCAGACCAGTTTTACAACACGATTTTGCTTCAAAAAATCTGGATGTTCATGTGGTGTAATAATATCAATTGTATTTGTTCCCAATAAAGGCCAAAAAGGATGACCATGTCGTATCGTATTTGTGACATACGGATTAAATCCGATAACCAATGTTCCCAATATAAGCCCAGCCGACAAAATCCCAGCTACCCGCCGGTAAATATCTTTTCTCTTTTTCAGCCGAAGTGCAATCATGGTAAAAAAAGAGAATGCTCCTGCATACACCACCCCCGTAAATTTAGTATTACAAAGAATAGCCAGTAATGTAATTATCAACATACTTGCTATATTTTTAGAAAGAAACTCATCCTTTGAAAAAAAGCCTAAATAGATAGTAGCTGACAAGAGTATAAGAAGCAAATACACAGTCCCATCATTATAATAAGAAAACAACTGTGCCAACACAACAGGGTTGAATACCAAAAGCAACGTAATTCCTATTCGAACGTTTTTTCTTCCTGACCCAAGAACCTCTTTGAGAATATTATTGATAAAAAGTGTCGCAGCCAATGCTAGGATAATGTTATATGCTTTACCAACCAGCAAATTCCCAGTTACACTATACCACATGCCAGCATACAGCCATAGTGCCTTAGGATACGTTTCCGTCAACAAGTCAACATCGTCTGCTCCATCCCAAACGGGATTCCATCCACTCGCCAAGTTATAGGCAGCCTCTTGATGATAGGCCTGGCCATCATAGGAAAAATCGAAACATTTTCCACTAAGAAAAAAAATAATAAGAAGAATAAACATTCCTCTCACTATAAGTTTACCTGAAAATTTTTGTTGTACCGCATAGACCACAGCCATCATAACGCCAAGAAGAAATGCGAAAGGAAGAGAAAACATGCCATCAGAAAAAATTTGTACATATCCCATAAAAACAGGAAAAATAACAGACAAAAGGAAAAAAACGCCGTATTGAATCTTACTCATCACATTTCTCCTCTAAACTGCTTTCCACCCTCATTGATTTGAAGGCGATTACGTCAAGGGTGCTATACGAAAAATTGAGCATACCAACCATGCTCTAGATATTCTTGCGCAACATTCTGTTCGCTCCTCTAAGAATGCACATCATTATACGAAATAGCTTGTTGGTAAATCTGCTCTAAAACCATATTCGTCTTTGCCGTATCGTGATGCTGCTCGATATAGCCGCGTGCTTGTTTCCCAAGCAACTTAAGCCGATCTCTGTCACACATGAGCAGGATCAGTCGCTTGGCAAAACCTTCTGCCGTATCTTCTACAAAAAGCCCCTCTGTCTCTGTCGCGGCAATCGCACCTTTCCCCAAGGAAGTCACGACGACAGGGAGTCCACATGCCATTGCTTCAAGAATCTTTCCTTGCATTCCTGAGCCTGACTGCATCGGAGCAACGGCAACACCACATTGGTTCAACGCTTCGTTCATCGAATCGACATAACCTGTAACACGAACCTGTCGCTTTCCCTCTATCGCTTTCAATATCTGCGGTGAAGGATTTTTCCCAACGATGACAAATTCAAACACAGCTTGTTTTCTCAGCAAGACAGGATATACATTGTGCAGAAACCAGAGCACCGCATGAATATTGGGAGCATAGGAAAGATTCCCCGAGAAGACAATCCGATGCGCCTCATGCATCTCCATGCGCGGATAAAACTCATCCACGGAGACGGTCGATGGGATCAGTGTAATGTTGTCTGCATCAAAAAACCTCTCATCTTTTTCACTCGTGAGCATCATGTGGGAAAACATTTGACCAACAAACCGTTCATACCGAATGAGCCGCCGAAGTTCCTCCTGAAACACCCTTTTTTTTATTCCATGTTCAAACGGGATGCGCCGCTCAATGTTTAGACTCATAGAATCAACTAGATCTATGACACAAGGTATATTTCTGACATACTTTCGATACGGCACCATACGAAGCATAAAAAAATGAACTACATCAAAATGCTCCCGTCGAAGGAGTTCTGTCAAACACTGTGTAAACTGTTTTGATTGGAAGAGAAGGACTTGGAGTGGCAGCGAGGACACGATTCCCTTCAGTGCTCCGTAAAAAAAGGGGACATAAGCTCCATGCCGAACAAGGTGAACGCCGCCTCGGCAAAGCGATTGGATGTGCTCCATACCATCGGGATTCATGGAGTCTGAAAAACTCAACAACGTAACTTCATGTTTTTCATGCACCGCAAGCAAACGACGGTACACCGTCAGTTGATCCCCCTTGTGAACCGGATAGGGAAATCTTGGCGAAAGAAACAACAATCGCAAACGCCTCACCCCCTTTAGGAAAAATTCATATCTTGTGCCGCATTGTAATCCGATGGAATACCAATATCAATAAAATCTCCGCACGATGCAAATGCGAAGATTTTTTTCTGCATCACGAATTTCTCCATGAAGTCCTTTTCAAATGAAAAAGACTTGCTCTCAATGAGATCCAATGCGTCCCGTCTCATGCAGTAAATCCCACCGTTGATAAGTCCCAACTCCATCGGCTTTTTCTCCTCAAAAGCCGTGATTCTTACATCCTCTAGACGAACCGTTCCATAGCGCGAAAAATGCTTCATCTCCTTTACGGCAACCGTAACATCCGCTCCCATATTACAATGAAAGTGCATCATTTCGCACAAATCTACGTCAAAGTATGTATCTCCATTTATGATGAAAACGTCGTTTTCTGCACAGGATTGGAGAGCCTGCTTGACCGCTCCGCCCGTAAGCAATGGTGTATCTTCCACGGAATACGTAATCGGAATTCCATTGTAGCTGTCCCGAAAGTATTCCTGTATAGATTCACGCTTGTACCCGACCGCCAAAACGATATGGTCTGCACCGTATCGCCGGACACAGTCCAACAAAATCTGCAAGAAGGGTATCCTCTTCGCCCCGATCGGTGCCATAGGCTTTGGCACGTCCAGTCCCAGAGTACGCAGACGTGTACCGAAACCACCTGCCAATATGATAATCTCCATAGCAAAATTTCTCTTACTCGTCCAGTTCGTAATCTTCTGCTGTATAGTGAATGACCTGTGTGCCCGTATTTTCAAAAAGGAACGGAACATAGAGCAAGTCACTCAAGGCTCGGCGAACTGCCTGCTGTTTTTCTTTTTCTACAAAGAAAAGCAAAAAACCGCCGCCGCCTGCGCCCAAGAGCTTTCCCCCCATCGCACCTGCCTGCAGAGCCTTGTCGTAGAGCAGATCAATCGCATTCGTAGATACGGATGTGCTCAGTCCCCGTTTCAATCTCCACGATTCATCGAGAAGACGCCCAAACTCACGCAGATCTGTCTTAGAGGTCAGGATCTGTTCTGCATCATCTACCAACGATTTCATCTTCAGCAACATGTCCGTTTTATCTTTTAGACAGCCTTCGGCGGTTTTCTGAATATCTGCAGAAAAGCGGGTAAACCCCGTAAAGAACAGCATGAGCTTGGCGTTTAGTTCGTTCTTACGACAATTCGACAAGACAATCGGGCGAACTATATAGCCCTCACGGTTCATGTCAATGCGGTTCAGTCCCCCGAAAGAAGCTGCAATTTGATCCTGAATGCCCCCCGCCTCACCACACATGACCCGCTCAATATAGATTGCCTCGTCTGCCAGCCTTTTATGGTCGACACATTTCCCTTTGAGTGCATAGAACGCATTCAAAAGACCTACCGCAAAGGAACTGCTGGTTCCAAGACCTGAGCGAGCAGGAAGGTCTGCATCGTACATCAAACGGATCTCTCGTATATCCAGTTTCCGCATTGCTTCCCGTATCAATGGATGCTTGATCTCATCGATCGAGTTCACATACTCCGTTTGCGAATACGTCAGATGCGTCTGATAATCAAAGAACCTAGGCAGATGCCGAATGTTGACATAGCAGTATTTATCAAATGTGGTGGAAAGTACTGCTCCGCCATATTGTTCGTAAAAGGATGCCATATCTGTGCCTCCGCCGAAAAAAGACATGCGGAACGGTGTACGCGTAATAATCATCCTACATCTCCTATTATTCCCCAGACTTTCATGTCGAATCACTAAAGTATTTTACTCTTACACTCAAGTTCGTCCGTAACAAATATACTCATCAACCCCTTTGTACATGAGTTTCCACGCTTCCCACATTCCACCAACATTATGTGTATTTCTACGATACCTTAATACAAATTGTAAGCACAATAAATATGCAAAGCACTGTGAAATGGCACAAAACAGTGCCCCACGATCACGATAGTATTTCTCGGTGTATCCCCGAAACCATGTCGAACTCTCTTGTCGAACAACTCCAATACGACAGGGCGAAGCATACATTCGAAGGCCACGGCGCAAGCAATCAGCAATAAAGATGCTATCTTCGCCAGCTGAGTACCTTGCTCCGCCACCAAATAAAAGGGAAAAACAAAGGTTTTTCTTTCTAAGTCGATCTAGCCGTGCAGCCATACGAACTGCACCATATCTGAAACAATTATGCCACCACACACGATGAAAACACTCCTCCGTAGATTCAATTCGATCTTGATTTAAGGAAGGCATGTTAAAAAAAATGACATCTGCATCCGAATGCTCTTGAAATGTCTTTTCGATCATCTCTGAATATCCATCTACATAGATACAATCATCATCAGAAAAGAGAACAATATCTGCATCTGCTCTCATTAATGCTGTATTACGGCTTAAGCCTACGCCTCGTTCTGAGCAAGTATATATTTTAATCTTGTACTCACCATAAAATTCCTCATCAAAGCGATACGCATCACTTTGATTCACTAGAATCACATCACTTTGAATATTCATTGCACTACAAAAAGATGTGTCCTTTACCTCCATTGCTGACAACAGTAGTTGTAACGCCATAACGCCCTCTCTATCTTTTAGGAGCTCCTGCCACTACTCCATCTATTGAAACATTCGTAGCCATTTATCAACATTTTCCTCACTGGCATAGGTCATATTATAAAAATGCTGTGCCCGTTCCCCCAAAGAAGCCGCCATATCTGTATTCTCTGTCAAGACATACATATGCTTCAAAAACATATCGGCATCCTCACCGCACAAAAAAGGGGCTTCCGCTTTCTGTGCATCACCGAATACTCCTTGACTTCCATGCAAAGTTGTTATGGCAGGGGCACCGATCGCCATCGCATCCAAAAGTTTCACCTTGACTCCGGAGCCTTTCAAGATGGGGACAATGATAAATCTGCACCCACATTCTACTTTTCTTAGTTCTGGATCTGTCAAAAACCCCGTCAAATGAACATGGTCGTATGTGCGAGCGAGTCTTTCTGCCGCATCCGACCGCTTTCCTGTAATCCAAAGTTCCATCTTTGGATACCGTTCTCTATACTGCAAAAATACTTTCTCCAAAAACCATACGACACCTTCATAGTTTGGTAGAAAGGACAGCCCTCCCGTAAACAGGATATAGTTAGAATTCTGAGAATGCCAACGTGTATCCTTCCTCGGAAGTACTGACGGCAGATAGACAACATTGGAAGCACCAAGCTGCGCCTTGAAATACTGTGCATCCCAAGGAGATATAGAAATCCCAATATCCGCTTGTCTCAGTATCTCAAGTTCATACCTTTTGATGCGCTCATACTCCATACTGCGTAAGGGAGCAGGCCAAGTCGTCGTCTCTTGAAAATAAAGGTGCTCGATATTATGCAGAACGACAACGATTTTGACATGCCATGCACGAAGCTGCGATAAATCTAGGAGCGGTGCAACAAACGGGGACTCCAAAAGAACGGTCGTCACCCGTGTCTCTCTGATATACTCCATCAGTTGCTTGCGCACTTCCGCAGAATCCGACACCAACGCCTGACGCGGCATACCGCTGGTGAGCCAATGCACGGTCTGACAAAAGAGTTCGAAGCTACCGCACTCCTTGCTCGGCCTTAGGATCTGCGGGATAATGCGAACGTGATGAACGGCATCAAAGCCGTCGTCCGCGGCGGCGATATTCGCACTGTTCACCATGCAGACCGACACGCGCGTGCGCGTTCCTAAGGCATTCATCCGATAATAGATGCCCTGCTTTCCTCCGTCCGTCGGAGGATAAACCACCTGCGATGAAAGCATGAACAAATGCATGGTATTTTTCTCTACCGGTTGCACCATCGACATACCTCCCATCCACAACGATGCTTCTTCCATCCACGTCGCAGGCGAATCTGACGCAAGATTCCTGTTTTATCAAAAACCCACCGAAGGATGTTTGTCATATGAGACGACTTTTCCTGCTTTTTCTTTGCATAATAAGCAGTCACATTGACACCATTTTCCTGCAAGGCTCGAACATCTTCCATCCGCTGCGCATCGGTTCCATTTCCACTGACGCCATCATTCGCATAATACGCAACAATCATAGCCGTTTGCTTTAATGCAATATTTTGATCTAGGTAAAACTTCAAGAAGTTCTTATAGTCAGCTGCGATATGATAACTTGTATCGAATCTATACTTTTGCAGAATCTCGCGGCGCACAAACATGCCTTGATGAGGCGTATTATATCCAGATAAAACATCTGCTTCCGAAAAATTGCTGCTATATACTTTTTCTATACGATAGACAGTGTCAACCATCATGACAGAAGCGCAAAGGACATCGACCTCCGGATTATCCTGCAAGAAAGACACTACCTGAGAGATTGAGGTCGGTGCAAGCAGACAATCGTCTGCACCCAAATAGTAGATATAGTCCCCCGTCGCATGAGTAAGCCCCTTATTCATGGCGTCATAGATACCATGATCCGGCTCACTCAACCAAAGCGCGATCTTTTCTTCATATTTCTTTACGATATCCAGTGTACCATCAGTCGAACCACCATCAACAATGATATATTCAATATTTGAGTAATCCTGTTTCACAACGCTGAGGATTGTCTGTTCGATTGTAGCAGCGGCATTATATACTACCGTAATAATCGAGATCTTAGTGCTTAACACGCACAGCTCCTCCTCTTAGGATTTTTCCACAAAATGTTGATGCTCCAAGCGCCCTAAAATGATTTTCCCCATAAAAACACCACTGCTTGAACAAAAAAGACAAGTATGACAAAACTGAGACTATAAAAAGATACAGAATATACACTGTCATATGATATGTTTTCTATCCCTGCCATGATGATAATAAGGTTGCTTAATATAAGAGAAGTTCGCAACATATCCGATTGGAACACTAGATTATCTCGATGCCATGTATGACATACCACAAAAGACGCCATAAGCATCAATACAGAAAAGTGCAACGTACCAACAAGAGCAGGAAAAACGCCTATTTGACTAAGCTGCAAAAATACACTTTGTCCATCGAGTGCTGTAATTAGAATCTTTACACCATTTCTTGTCTCTCCCCCCAAATTTGATAACAAGATAAAGGCGGCTAAATAAAAACTATACCGTACAGATAAGCCTTTGATAAATCTTAACAGGTCTTTTCCCATCAATTTCCTCAAACAGATATGCCGTCAGCTAAAAATCCCCATATATGTTCTTCTGTATGTCAAAGTCCTTCAAGCTGTCCTTTGTTCGCACGTCATGCACGCCCTCGGTTGCACTCTTTTGAAAGAGTACACGTACCGTCTGGATGATGATGGTGAGATCCGTGCGAATGCCGGCGTTTTGGATGTAGACGAGGTCGTAGATGAGCTTATCATACGCCGTTGTATTGTACTTTCCATAGACCTGTGCAAGCCCCGTGATGCCGGGCTTGACATTCATCCGATAGATATATTCAGGGATCTCCTGCTTGAACTGCTCGACAAAGAAGGGACGTTCAGGGCGCGGGCCGACAATGCTCATATCCCCCACGAGAACATTCCAAATCTGTGGAAGTTCGTCGAGACGAACGGCACGCAGGAATGCACCGAGGCGGGTAATTCGCGGATCATTTTCCTGGGCGAGCATGGGGCCGCTCAGTTTTTCCGCATCAACGCGCATCGTGCGGAATTTATACACCTTAAATGGCTTTCCATAGCGACCTGACCGCTCCTGACTGTAGAAGATCGGTCCCGGATCAAAGATCTTGATGGCTATCGCCGTCGAGATCATGAACGGAAGCGCGAAAAGGAATCCCACCAACGCCACTACGATGTCCAGGATGCGCTTCAGGCTGCGCTGTTCCAGCGTCAGGCGGAGACGCTGCGGACGAAACACGGGAACATCATCGATCTTGTCAAGTGTCATGCCGCTGCAGAACACCTCGTATGCGTTGGGGATCAGGAGTGCCTGCTTTTCGTGGAGATTGCAGTAGTGAACAATCTTTGCTTTGTCCTTAAGTCGTATGTCAGGGCAGATGACAAGGACATCTACTTGTGTTGCCGCAGACTGCCAGTCACTCCCCGCGAGATCTGTACAGATAGAACGCAGCTCCATCGCAAGCTGCGGCTGCTGCTTCATGCGATGGTAGACATGCTGACACTCTTCCTCACTGCCGATCAGCATGACGCCGCGTGTATTCTGATGTGCTCTGACATACCGCCAAAGCAGATGCCGCCAAATGGCAAGGAGGACAAAATCCATTCCAGCGCACCACAGGAGTACGCCGCGTGACAAGGCAAACTCACGAATGAAAAAGGTGAGTGCCATCATAAGGACGAGCATCTGCACCATGCTGACCGCTACAGAGAGGAGTATTTCGGCAAACCGTTTGCGCTCAATGGTGTATAGACCATTGATATTAAACAAAAGTCCCGTTAGGATAACCTGTACGGGAAGCATTCCTTGATATAGGTCAAAATTACTGATCAGACTGCCGCGAACCAAAATAACCGTGGTCACAAAGAGGTACACCGACACTACAATCCCCATATCGCCAAGAAGAAGCACCAGCTTCTGCGACATGGGAAACGCTCTGTTCCCCATGGTGTACCACATCCCTCCGCTTATTCTCACTTCATTATAGGTAGTTCAGATCGGCATGTCAACCAACGCAGGCATTGCAGCCTTGTCAACACGAGGATGAAAAGACACCTATGCGAAAAGAATTGATCTCGTCACGCATCGGCCTCCAGTTGTCCCGCGAGAAGGGAAAGTCCCATCAGCATACAATACTCGGTCAAGATGGACAGCTGGTTGATATTCGTATCGGTCATCCCCTCGAGATGCACGCCCAGAAAAACGAGGATGCCCATGAGTGCACAGGAGAACGCCGCTGTCTTGCGCTCCTTTCGATACTGTCGCCACAGGCGCAGGAGGATATAGCCATGCAGGACGAAGTAGGCAGCAAGCCCTAGGATCCCCCCCTCGGAGAGATGTTTGAGGATGTTGTTATGCGGATGCCCATGCCCGGTCTCAGGGCGTCCCTCAACCACCGGCCGCTCCTTTGCCTCCGGAGGAATATAGATGGTGTTGTAATACCATCCATACTCATCCATGCCGACCCCCGTCACAGGATGCTCCTCCCACATGGAGACAGCCGCACGCCACATATAGGTACGCTCCAAATTACTCTGCATCTGTGGGTCTGTGATCGTCGCAAGACGCTGACTGTAGTTCGGGGATAGGAGCATGACGCCAGCTATGCAAAGGACTCCAATAGCGCCCCCGAGAAGAACCTGACGGCGAAAGCGCCGCTCAAGAATCGCATAGGCAATCATCACGCAGACAAAGGCGATCCACGCCCCGCGCGTTTGGGTCAGAACCAGGATAATGAGTGAAAAGACAGCCATTCCCAGAAGAAAACGCCGCTCGATCGGACGAAAGTAGTTTTTTCTTGAAAAGAAGAAAAAAACCGGTATCGCCATCAGCATGTGAGAGCCCAGAAAAGTAGCACTGTGAACAAGTCCCTTCGGACGCCACCAAACTTCTCCGTGCACCGCAATCTGCCACAGAGAAACAATGTTATTGATACACACAGAAACAGCAAACACAAGGACAAGAAGTCGTACTTGTTCTTTCGTCCGGACATAAAGGAGGACGAAAAAGAGCGGCAGAAAACGATATGATGTACCGATCACAGAATGCATGGACATCATCTGCTCTCTGGCACCGACAGCGCAGACCATCCACACGATAAGATAGAGTAGTACTGCTTTCGCCAAGCCCGTGTCTACCATAGGCAGTGCTCTGCGTCGCAGGACACCGGCGAGGACAATCAGTCCGCCAAGGGCGATCGCCCCCACCATTACTCCGGTAGAGACATTCGATGCAAGTGCCATGAGCAGGAGAACACGAAACATCCATTTGTTGTCTGTCTCTGTCATCCTTCCTTGACTGCTCCTCTCATAAACATGGTCAATGCTGTGTATATCGCTCTTTGGGCATACAGAATAGGAGTGCTTCTCTCATTTGTTTGGGAAACACTCCTACCGTGCACTATGCTTTCAAGTTTTCTTTATACCACTGGATCGCTGCGGTGATGCCCCGTGAGAAGTCATACTCCGGTGCATAGCCGAGGTTCTTTTTTATCTTCGAGATGTCCGCACCGCTGTGCCTGATGTCACCCTTGCGCTCGGGGCCAAAGACAGGTTTCAGGTCTTTGCCGAAGAGTTTGCTGAGTACGGCATACATTTCATTGAGGCTCGACCGTTTTCCCGCCGCAACGTTGTACGCCTCCCCCGCCGCCTCGTGCGGTGCAGCACACGCGAGGAGATTTGCCTGCACGACATCCTCCACATAGACGAAGTCGCGCGACTGCTCGCCATCGCCGTTGATCGTCGGCGGCTCATCGCGCAGGAGGCACTCGATGAACTTCGGAATGACCGCCGCGTATGCACCGTTCGGATCCTGCCGCCGTCCATAGACATTGAAGTAGCGCATCCCATAGCAGTCGAGCCCATAATTCAGCGTATACTGATACGCATACTCCTCATCGACAAATTTCGTCACTGCATACATCGAGAGCCGCCGTCCGACGATCTCCTCCCGCTTCGGCATCGTCTCATCGTCGCCGTAGACGGCTGCGCTTGAGGCATAGGTCATCTTCTTTACGCCATGCTTTGCCGCCGCCTCCATCACATTCACTGTGCCGATGATATTCGTCATCGTATAGCTGACGGGCTGCTCGATGCTCTCCGGGACACTCACCTCTGCCGCCTGATGCAGTACATAGTCAACGCCCTCACACGCACGATCGCATGTTGCGACATCGCGGATATCCCCCTTGATAAATTCAAACTTCGGGTTGCTGCGGAATCCTGCGATGTTTTTCTCGTATCCTGTCAGCAGATTATCCAGCACGCGCACCCTATGCCCCATCGACAAAATCGCCTCGGTCAGATTCGAGCCGATGAAGCCCGCGCCGCCAGTGACGAGGAATAAGCTGTTTTCCGGAAATGCAATCTCACGATAGTTCATAATAGCCCCCATATCGAAACGATAAAGGAATCGCTGATAAAATGAGTCATGCCAGATTGGCGTAGTTTTTGTCCGATTGAGGCAGCAAACCGGACGCATAGCAGAGGCTATGTGGAGGAT
>CAUTTS010000016.1:0-32732 GCA_963541465.1 uncultured Selenomonas sp. | reverse complement strand
AGTAGTTGTAAAAGCTGAACGCCATGTCGGGCGCGACGGCGACCGACAGGAAGGCGATCACGACAAAGAGGAGCGCGGGGGCATCGTACGGCAAACGCCGCAGATGAACGTCCGGATCGATGCGCAGGCGCACGCAGAGTGCCGCGCAGCCGACGAGGAGCACCGCCATCGCCGCGAGCGGCACGAGCGGAATCAAAAACGCCTCTGCGATGAGTGCATACTGCATCGTGCGCGCCATGCGTTCGCTCCAACGCGTGCGGCGCAGGGTACGCCGCCGCTCACGGAAGTAGTCCTTTTCCTGTCCCATGAGGTCACCTCCCCGCAAGGAGCATGGTGCGGATGCCGCCCACAAGGTAGAGCGAGCCCGCCGCGACGAGCAGCGCATCCGCCGCGCGTGCGCGCACGCGCGCCTCTGCGAGGCCCGCTGCAGGATCGCCTGCCGCATGTGTGACCGCCCCCATGCCCGCCGCTACAGCGGCAACGAGATCTGCCCCCGCCGCGCGCTCCGAGTTGGGGCGCACGGTCACGACCTGATCGCCGGGGCGCAGGAGAATGGCAAGCATGTGGTCGATGTCCTTGTCCTTCAGGATGCCGAGCAGAAAGACACGCGGCCGCGCGGGAAAATAGGCATCGAGCCCCGCGCGCAGTGCCTGCATCCCGGCGGGGTTATGCGCGCCGTCCACGACGACGGTCTGTCCCCCGCAGGAGAGGATCTCAAAGCGCGCGGGATGATGCACCGTGCGCAGTGCCGTGCGTACAGCGTCCTCCGTGACACGTGCGTCCTCGCGCGCCATGAGCTCTGCCGCCATGATGGCGAGTGCGGCGTTCTCCGCCTGATAGGGTCCCGCGAGTGCCATCTCAAACGGCGCCGGCTCGCGGGAGACAACGGAGTGGAAGGCGACGTACTGCCCGCCGTTCTCCGCACGCAGCATCTGTGCGGAAAAGTCCTCGCCGAAAACAAAGAGGTCGGCCCCCAGCTCCTCCGCACGCGCCGCAATGATCTCAAGCGGCTCGCCCGCCGCCGCCGTGATGACAGGCACGCCCTCCTTGATGATGCCCGCCTTGTGCTCCGCAATCCCTGCGAGCGTACCACCACAGCGGTCGGCATGATCCATCGCCACATTGGTGATGATCGTCAACTCGGGCAGGACGACGTTCGTCGAGTCAAGCAGCCCGCCAAGCCCCGTTTCAACCACGGCGACCTCCACCTTTTCCTCAGCAAAATAGAGGAAGGCGAGCGCCGTCAGTGCCTCAAACTGCGTGGGATGTTCATGTCCCTCCGCCGTCATGGCATCCGCCGCCGCACGCACGCGCGTGAGAAGTGCCGCAAACTGCTCCTCGCTGATCTCCTCTCCCCCGACGCTCATGCGCTCCGTATAGGAGATGAGATGCGGCGAGAGATAGCGCCCAGAGCGGATGCCGGACGCACGGCATACGGCGTCCATCATCTGCGTGACGGATCCCTTGCCGTTTGTCCCTGCGATATGAATGACGCGATAGCTGCGCTCGGGATGTCCGAGCCGCGCACACAGTTCCTCCATGCGCGCAAGGCCGAGGCGGATACCGAAGGTATTCAGTTCATCCAGATAGTGCAGTGACTCCTCGTAGTTCATCGAATCACCTCAGAGCTTCTCGAGATCCGTGAGGCGCGTCCGTATGAGGGCGATCTTCTCCTCGTAGCCCGCCAGTTTCTCACGCTCTGCGGCAACGACGGCGGCAGGAGCCTTCGACGTAAAGCCCTCATTCGAGAGTTTGCCCGTCAGGCGTGCGATCTCCTTTTCGAGATTCGCACGCTCCTTCGTCAGGCGCGCCGTCTCCTTCTCCACATCAATCAGCCCCGCGAGCGGCAGGTAGACCACCGCCCCCGCCAGTGCCCCCGTCACCACATTTTCCGGATCGGGGGCATCCGCCGCGAGGAAGGAGACCTCCGAAGCGGATGCGAGGGCGAAGAAATAGTCCTCGTGCGCGGCAAACACATCGGCGAGTGCTGCGTCGCGCACGCGCAGAATGAGCGTGCTCTTCTTGCTCGGCGGCGTGCCGAGCTCCGCACGCAGATTGCGCGTCGTCTTAATGACCTCCATGATCGCAGTCATCGCCTGCTCCGCCGCTGTGTCGATGGCGGAATCCGTGACCTCCGGCCACGGCGCACGCATGACGCTCTCGCCCTCGTGCGGCAGCTTCTGCCAGATTTCCTCTGTGAGGAAGGGCATGAAGGGATGCAGGAGGCGCATCGTACGCTCAAGCACAGTACGCAGGACATAGAGCGCCGTATTCTTCGCGCGGACATTCTCCTGGTCATAGAGGCGTGCCTTCGTCAGCTCGATGTACCAGTCGCAGAACTCGCTCCACAGGAACTCGTAGATCGTGCGTCCCGCCTCACCGAGCTCGTAGTGCTCAAGGTTTGCCGTCACGTCGCGCGTCGTCTCCTCCACGCGCGAGAGGATCCAGCGGTCAGCGAGCGTATAGTCCTCCACCGTCGGCACGAACGATGCGTCCGATCCCTCAAGATTCATCAGCATGTAGCGCGAGGCATTCCAGATCTTGTTCGCAAAATTGCGCGCCGCCTCAACGCGCTCCCAGTAGAAGCGCATGTCGTTGCCGGGCGTATTGCCCGTGATGAGCATGAAGCGGAGCGTATCCGCACCGTACTTTTCGATGACCTCCACGGGGTCGATGCCGTTGCCGAGGGATTTCGACATCTTGCGCCCCTCGCTGTCGCGCACGAGTCCGTGGATAAAGACATCGCGGAACGGCACATCGCCGCCGAAGCGCAGCCCCATCATGACCATGCGCGCCACCCAGAAGAAGATGATGTCATAGCCCGTCACGAGTACCGACGTCGGATAGAAATGGCGCAGATCGACCGTCTGCTCCGGCCAGCCGAGCGTCTCGAACGGCCAGAGGGCGGAGCTGAACCACGTATCGAGCACGTCCTCATCCTGGTGGATGTCCGTGCTGCCGCAGTGCGGGCACGCCGTGAGGTCGTCGCGCGACACGGAGGTCTCGCCGCAGTGCGCACAGTGCCATGCGGGGATGCGATGCCCCCACCAGAGCTGGCGCGAGATGCACCAATCGCGAATATTTTCAAGCCAGTTTTCGTAGATTTTCGTGAAACGCTCGGGGACAAAGCGGATCCTGCCGTCGCGCACCGCCTCAATCGCAGGCCTCGCGAGGCCCTCCATGCGGACGAACCACTGCTTCGATACGAGCGGCTCGATCGTCGTCTTGCAGCGCGAGCAATGCCCGACGGCGTGCTCATGCTGTTCCGTGCGCACGAGGGCACCCGTCTCCTCGAGGTCCTTCACGAGTGCCTTGCGGCACGCATAGCGGTCCATCCCCGCATAGCGTCCCGCGTTCTCGTTCATCGTGCCGTCGGCATTGATGACGATGATCTGCTCGAGATCGTGCCGCTGTCCCATCTCGAAGTCGTTCGGATCGTGCGCGGGTGTCACCTTGACTGCGCCCGTTCCGAAGGCAGGATCGACGTAGGCATCGGTAAAGAGCGGGATGCGGCGTCCCACCACGGGCAGAATCAGCGTCTTGCCGACGAGTGCCTTGTACCGCTCATCATCGGGATGCACTGCCACGCCCGTATCGCCAAACATCGTCTCGGGGCGCGTCGTCGCGATCTCCACATAGTCGTCCGTGCCCTCAATCGGATAGCGCAGATGCCAGAGGTGTCCCGCCTCCGTCTCATGCTCGACCTCGATGTCCGAGATCGCCGTCATGCAGGAGGGGCACCAGTTCGTGATGCGCGTCCCCTGATAGATCAGGCCCTGTTCATAGAGACTGACAAAGACCTCACGCACGGCGCGGGAACAGCCCTCGTCCATCGTGAACCGCTCGCGGTCCCAGTCGCAGGACGCGCCGAGCATCCGCAGCTGATACATGATGCGGTCGCCGTACTGTTGCTTCCAGTCCCAGACACGCGTGAGGAACTTCTCTCTGCCGAGGTCAAAGCGCGTCGTACCCTCCTCGCGCAGTGCCGCCTCCACCTTTGCCTGCGTTGCGATGCCCGCATGGTCGCAGCCCGGAATCCAGACGACGTTCTTGCCGCGCATCCGCTGGTAGCGCACGAGGATGTCCTGCAGCGTATTGTCGAGGGCGTGCCCCATGTGGAGCTGTCCCGTCACATTCGGCGGCGGGATCACCACGCTGTACGGCGTGCGGCTCTCATCCGCCGTATCGTGGAACAGCTTATGCTTCTCCCAGTAATCATACCATTTCCGCTCAAAGCTCTGCGGGTCGTACGTCTTTGGAATATTGGCACCGGATTCCTGGCTCATCGATCTATTCCTCCCGAAAGAAACGCCCTCGTCCCGCAGGGACGAAGGCGTCCGCTCATCTATGAATTGCACTCGTTAGAGTAGCACAAAAACGCGTTTTTTGCAAGATGCAGACCCGAGTACGGCGTTTTCCAATGATTTACCGACGAAAGCTCTTGGTATAGTCCCACACAATGTCAAGGAACTGCCGCGCCAGCACATCGTCAAATATCTCACGATAGTCGTCATTTCGCTCGTGGATGTGGTAGGTATACCGATCCAGCGATACCGTCCCATCCTCGTCCGTGAACGCATCCGACTCCAGATGGAAGGCATATTGCTCCGTGCGCACGCAGATCTTATACGTCTGTCCGGGATAGATCGAGTTGCTGACCGTATAGACACGCCGCTGTCCGCCGAGCACCTCCGGAAGATTCCCGTCAAGATACGGTGCCTCAATCGGGTAGCCCGCGAGTTTACCGAGGATCTTGTAGATGTCCACCGTACTCGTCAGCTCGTCCACGCCCCCGCGTGCCGGCACCCCCGCGCCCCGCACCATCAGCGCCGCGCCCGTCTGCTCCTCACTGAGAAGGTACGGACTGCGTGCATAAACAGACGCACCATGATCGGAATAGAGCAGCACGATGTACTCATCGTCGTCATAATGCGTGGTAATGTAATCAAAAAGATAACCGAGCTGGCGATCCATCGCCTGCACCTCATAGCGATTGACATATTGGCTGAGCGTGTTTGGCTTGAGAAATACCGAAGCACTCGGATCCTGCTCCTGCA
This sequence comes from uncultured Selenomonas sp., assembly GCA_963541465.1. Classification (GTDB taxonomy): domain Bacteria; phylum Bacillota; class Negativicutes; order Selenomonadales; family Selenomonadaceae; genus Centipeda. Next base: position 27,675 of record CAUTTS010000016.1, on the reverse strand, counting down.
GTGCATCTTTAAGGGACAGATGTGTCTGCGCTTTTGCCGGAGATGGGATATCGCAGTTGTTGGGATGTGAATCCGCAACGTGGAGGAGAACGAAATTATCACATTCATCAAACGCATCCAGATGGCGAATCGTTCGTTCTACACCATCTGCAACACGCATAATCCAAGGATTGATGATCAATCGGTCATAACCGCGCGAAGCACCGTTATAAATAAAGGAACTATCTCCCATCAGATTGACACAGTAGTAGCCGAGCTGTTTCATCTGTTCCGACACAGTGACGTAGGACGAAGAAAGCACAAACGGCCTGCCGGGCTCTGCAATCTGCGTGTGGTGTTGATACAGCCCCGTTTCGATGGAAGCAAGCGAAGGATAGGTATACTCTGATGCAGAGAAGTTATTGTCAAAGATGACCCCGCGCTGAAAGAACTTCATGAGGTTTGGGACGAGCCGAAAATTGTCCCGCCTCATCTCTTGCCACGCGAGTCCATCCGTCAGGAGGTTCAGCACAACCTTCTTCCGCTGCGCGGCATGATGGAGCACAATGGGTGCCCCCACAGCAAACGGCGCATCGGATTGAATTTGCGTGGTCTGCTCAATACGATAGAGCGAAAACTCCCCTCTGCTCAGGATCATGGAGTGCTCGCCCTCGGGTTCTAGGAAGTCCACTCTCTGTTTTTCCTTTTTCGCGGCAAGCGGGACGAGAAGAGGCTCCCTTCCCTGTGGTGCAATGACCGTCTTTACTTTTTCCTCCGCTTTGATAAGATCAAAGGTCATGTCACAAAAAAGACTCGTTCTATCCTCCTCCATCGCTGCGTTCATAACAGACAGCAGTCTCGCCCTGACGTGCATCTGCCCATAGGGATTATAGATTCCCGTCCAGTAACGAGGAAGATCGTCCGAAAAACGCAGCACCTCTTCGGCAAGGGGCACAATGAAGGCAGACTGTATCTGCCCGCCAACAAAAGAAGCACGATGCACAAACGGTGCATAGCGTGCATCCGAGTCAGCGACCGTAATGGCGTGTAAACAGGCAGACATTTTCGCAGGATCGTGTGGGAGTCGCAGTTCCGTCTTTTCTGCAGAGAGGACCTGATATTTTACTGCCTGCGCAAACTCCCCCGCAACATGATAGGCACGAGATAGAAAATCACATACACGCGCACTCATCTTCCGCTTTTCGTATGCCGCCTTCCCATAGGCAATGGCCGCATCCATATCCTTCCGTGCAAAAGCTTCCTCCGCACGGAAGAGCTCATATTCCTCCCCCTCGGGATAGAGCCGATGATACTCCTCCGCACAGCGCTGCATCGCTGCACCAAAGTCATGGCGTTCCACAGCCTCCATGAGCAGTTGTGCACATTCCTTCACGCGCGCATCGCGCACGGCACGGGAAAACCGTTTTGCCGCATGGACCAGCGCATCCGGTGCGGCATCCGAAAAGAGCAGCGTATGATAGAGCATCTGGCAGCCGTCTTCCCGTTCCCCCATAAGAAAACGCCAATGCTCCTTTGCAAAAAGGACGCTGCACGCATCGGTGATCGGAAAGCACAGCACAGGAAGATGATCGTAGTCCGGCAAAGCTGCATCGGGGCGCAGCAGGGCAAATGCGCGGCAATTTTCGGTATAGTTCTCCCGCAGCGCCGCCTCATTCGGCTGGTAAGCAACAGCCGAGAGTAGTTCAAACAGGCCCGTATTGCCGCGCTCATTGTACGCCGTCATCAAAAGGCGCACGCCCTCCGCATAGCCTTTGGCATCGAAGGTCTCTGCCGACAGGGCGAGCAATGTCTCACCGAGGCGCACACGCACCATATAGGCCGTATCCTCGTCCTGTTCCTCTGTGCTGAGTGCAAGATATGCCCGTGCTTCCGCACAAAGTTCCCCGTATGCGCCGCACTCTGCCAGCTCCTGCAGTCGCTTTGCGATGTCCATCTCTGCCGCGCCCCCGATCTCTCAGAACAGTCCCGTGATCACACCGTCTGCCGTGATGTCCATGCCCATCGCGGCGGGCACTTTCGGCAGTCCCGGCATGGTGAGGACATTGCCCGTGAGGGCGACGACGAAGCCCGCTCCGCAGGAGGCGCGCAGCTCGCGCACGGTGATGCGGAAGCCCGACGGACATCCGAGGAGTGCGGGGTTGTCGGAGAAGGAGTACTGTGTCTTGGCCATGCAGACAGGCGTCTCCGTCATGCCGAGCGCGTCCATCTCCGCGAGCTGCTTCTTCGCCGCATCGGTAAAGTCCACGCCGTCTGCACCGTAGATCTCCCGCGCGATGGTCTCGATCTTCTCCACGATGGGCTTTGCCGCGTCGTAGAGGGGGTGAAAATGCGCCGGCTGCCGGAGTGCTGCGTCCACCGCATCCGCTAGGGCAAGTCCGCCCTCACCACCCTTTGCCCAGACCTCCGAGCGCACGGCAGGTGCACCGAGGCGCGCACAAAGCTCCTCGAGGAGAGCGAGCTCCGCCTCGGTGTCCGTCGGGAATACGTTGACGGCGACGACGGCGGGTACGCCGAACTTTCCGATGTTCTCGATGTGCTTTTCGAGGTTCGCCGCGCCGCGCCGCAGGGCGTCCAGATTCTCCGTGCCGAGGTCGCTCTTTGCCGCGCCGCCGTTCATCTTGAGCGCACGCACGGTGGCGACGATGACGACGGCATCGGGGGCGAGCCCCGCCAGGCGGCATTTGATGTCGAAGAATTTCTCCGCGCCGAGATCTGCACCGAAGCCCGCCTCCGTGACGACGTAGTCTGCACAGTGCAGTGCCGCCTTGGTCGCTGCGACACTGCTGCACCCATGGGCGATGTTCGCGAAGGGGCCTCCGTGGATGAGGGCGGGCGTCCCCTCGATGGTCTGCACGAGGTTGGGCTTCACGGCATCCTTAAAGAGCAGGGTCAAGGCCCCCGTCGCACCGAGCTCCTCCGCGTGCACAGGGCGTCCGCCGCGCGTATAGCCGATGAGGATGCGCCCGAGGCGCCGCTTCATGTCGGCGAGATCCTCCGCCAGACAGAGGATTGCCATCATCTCCGAGGCGACGGTGATGTCAAAGCCGGACTCCCGCGGCACACCGTGGACGCGCCCGCCGAGCCCCGTGACGACGTGGCGCAGGGCGCGGTCGTTGATGTCGAGAACGCGCTTCCACACGATGCGGTTCACGTCAAGATCGAGTGCGTTGCCCTGAAAGATGTGGTTGTCGATGAGTGCAGCGAGAAGGTTGTGCGCCGTCGTGATGGCGTGAAAGTCCCCCGTAAAGTGGAGGTTGATGTCCTCCATGGGGACGACCTGCGCATAGCCCCCGCCCGCCGCGCCGCCCTTCATGCCGAAGCAGGGGCCAAGCGACGGCTCGCGCAGGGCGACGATGGTCTTTTTGCCCTGCCGATGGAGGGCATCGGCAAGCCCGACGCTCGTCGTCGTCTTGCCCTCACCCGCAGGGGTCGGGTTGATTGCCGTGACGAGGATGAGCTTTCCCTGTTTGCCACGGGCACCCGCAAGGGATTCGCGCGTCAGCTTGGCCTTGTACCTGCCGTACGGCTCGATCGTATCCGCATCAATGCCCAGTGCGGCCGCAATTTCTGTAATGGGGCGAAGTTTGGCTTCGCGCGCGATTTCGACATCGGATTTCATGGCGTATCCTCCTTAGGGGTTCTGCGCTTTGGCTGCCTGTACTACATTCTCCATCAGCATGGCGACGGTGAGAAGTCCGACACCGCCCGGCACGGGCGTGATCGCTCCTGCGACAGCCGCTGCGGCGTCAAAGTCCACGTCGCCGACGAGCTTCTTCGGCGCGATGCGGTTGATGCCGACGTCGATCACCGTCGCGCCCTCCTTCACCATATCCGCCGTGACAAAGTGCGGCCGCCCGACCGCGGCGACGAGGATGTCCGCCGTGCGTGCAATCGCGGCAAGGTTCTGCGTGCGCGAGTGACAGATCGTCACGGTTGCGTTGCGTTCGAGGAGGAGATGCGCCATGGGTTTTCCGACGATGTTGCTGCGGCCAATGATGACGGCGTGTGCCCCCTCGATGGGGATGCCCGCGTAGTCGAGCATACGGATGCAGCCCGCCGGTGTGCAGGGGCGCAGTCCCGGTGCGCCGAGCACCAGATGTCCGACGTTGACGGGATGGAAGCCGTCCACGTCCTTGCGCGGGTCGATATGGGAAAGGATCTCCTCCTCGTCCTCCGCGATCTGCGCGGGCAGCGGCAGCTGCACGAGGATGCCGTGTACCTCCGGATCGACGTTCAGTTCCTCGATGCATGCGAGGAGCTCCTCCTTCGTCGTCTCGGCGGGGAGGGCAATGTGGTCAGAGCGGATGCCGAGCTCCTCGCATGTCCGCTGCTTGTTGCGGACGTAGACCTCGGAGGCGGGGTCGCTGCCGACGATGATGACGGCAAGGCGCGGCAAGACGCCCGCCGCCTTCAGCTCTGCGACGCCGCGTGCGGCATCTTCCTTTATCCGTGCGGCAAATTCCTTGCCCGAAAGAATCCGTGCCATCATGCTCTCCTTTATACCATATAGCTGATCCACGTAAAGACGAAAATCGCAATCGAGACGATGCCGTTGCGCATGAAGTACACCTGCGTCACGCGTGAGAAGTCCGTCGGCCCTGCGATGCGGTGCTGGTAGACGAGGGTCGCTGCTGCAATCGCGACGCCGATGAAGTACGGCCAGTGCAGATGCATCATCGCGCCGAGGGCGATAAAGAGCAGGATCGAGAGGACGTGCATTGCCCGCGCGATCTGGAATGCGCCGCGTGCACCGAACGACACCGCGAGGGAGTGGAGTCCCTGACTGCGGTCAAACGCCTCGTCCTGCGCCCCGTACATCGCGTCGAACGCAGCGATCCAGAGGGCGACCGCGAGAAAGAGCACGAGCATCGGCAGCTCGATTTTCCCGCTGACCGCAACCCAGCCGCCCGCTGGCGCCATGCCGATGGCGATGCCGAGGAAGAGATGTACCCATCCTGTCACGCGCTTCATGTACGGATAGATGAGGAAGGGCACAGCAGCGAACGGCAGGAGACGGATGCAGACCGGATGCACCTGCAGTACGGCGAAGATAAGCACAAGGAGGCACACGCCGATAAAGACGAGCGCCTCCTTCTTCGTGACACGCCCCTGCACCATCGCACGGTAGGCGAGGCGGGGCTGCTGCTTGTCATACTTTAGATCGGCGAGGTTGTCGAGGGCGAGTGCCGCCGACCGTGCCGCCGTGATGGCGAGCACGACCCAGCCGAGCGTCCCGAGCGGCGGATCGCCGCCTGCGGCGAGGAGTGCCCCCATGAGGGCAAACGGCAGAGAGAACACGGTATGGTGAAACGCTGTGTTGTTCATATGCGCCCGCAGGCGCTCCATCCACCAGCTCAATCCAGACCGAACTCCTTCCACCGCGCCGTCACGCGCTCCGTGATCTCCTTCGACATCGTGATCTCATCCGGCCACTCACGCGCATGGCCTTCCTCCGGCCACGTCTTCGTCGCGTCGATGCCGAGCTTCGACCCCCACTTTGCCATGGGCGAGGAGTGGTCGAGCACATCAAGCGGTCCCTGCACGATTTCGAGGTCATATTTCGCGTCGATGTTGTTAAAGACACGCCACCAGACTTCCTTCATGTCCTGCACATTGACGTGGGCGTCCACGACAATGATCATCTTCACGTTCATCATCTGTCCCATGCCCCAGAGCGCGTGCATGACCTTGCGCGCGTGCATTGGGAACTGCTTCTTGATGGAGACGACGACGCAGTCGTGGAACACGCCCTCGAGCGGCATGTTGACATCGACGACCTCGGGCAGCATCTGCTTCAAGAGCGGCAGGAAGATGCGTTCCGTCGCCTTCGCGAGGAAGCAGTCCTCCATCGGTGGGCGTCCGACGACCGTCGCGGCGTAGATGGGATCCTTACGGTGCGTGATCGCCGTGATGTGAAAGACGGGATAGTCGTCTGCGAGGGAGTAGTAACCCGTGTGGTCGCCGAACGGTCCCTCGCGGCGCATCTCGTCCGTATCGACATAGCCCTCGAGGATGATCTCCGCCGTCGCGGGCACCTCAAGATCGACCGTAACGCACTTCACGAGTTCGACCGATTTATGCCGGAGGAATCCCGCAAAGACCATCTCGTCGATGTCGCGCGGCAGCGGTGCCGTCGCCGCATAGGTCACGACGGGATCCGTGCCGATGGCGACGGCCGCCTCGATGCGTTTGCCGCCCTGCGCCTTCATTGCGCGGAAGTTCTCCGCTCCGTTCTTGTGGATATGCCAGTGCATCCCTGTCGTGCGGCTGTCGTACTTCTGCAGGCGATACATACCGACGTTGCGCTTGCCCGTCTCGGGATTCTTCGTAAAGACGAGCGGCAGCGTCACAAAGGGGCCGCCGTCATCCGGCCAGCACTTCAGAATGGGGATCTCGTCAAGATTCGGGTTCTCCGTCTCGATGACTTCCTGACATGGTGCATTTTTCACGTACTTCGGGAAATTGATCGCCTTGCGCGCCATCGGGATGAGCGTCATGAGGTTCATCTTGTTCTGCAGGGAGATGTGCGGGATCTTGAGGATCTCCGTCAGCTCATCGGCCACGTCGTCGAGCTTCTCCACGCCGAAGGCGAGTGCCATGCGCTCGTAGCTGCCGAACGCATTCATGAGGACGGGCATCTTCGAGCCCTTTACGTTTTCAAAGAGCAGGGCAACGTTCTCCGCGCCCTCGCGCTTCGAGATGCGGTCCGTGATCTCCGTGATCTCGAGCTCCGGGTCAACCTCCGCCGTGATGCGGCGGAGCAGCCCGCGCTCCTCAAGTGCCGCGATGTATTCGCGCAGATCCTTATATGCCAAGGTGTTCCCTCCTAATATATCGTGTTTCTTCTGCGTAACGTGTCCGCCAATCTCCTATTTTCGGAGGATAAAGCGGACGATCAAATACCCCACGCCGTAGAGCGCAATCATCGGCACAGCGATCATCGACTGTGTGAAGACATCGGGTGTCGGTGAGATCACAGCCGCGATGACGAACGAGAGAAAAATGACGATGCGCGCGTACTTGCTCAGGAATTTTGACGTGATAAAGCCCAGTTTCCCAAGAATCGTAATGACGAGCGGCAGCTCAAAGACAAAGCCGAACGGCAGGACGAACATGATGACGAACTCAAAATACCGATTGACGGAAAAGAGTGCCTCCAGTTCATCGTTGCCGAACCCCTTGAAGAACATGATTGCCGCAGGGAAGACGAGGAAGAACGAGAATGCCAGCCCGAGGAAGAAGAGCACCACCGAGACGGGGACAACAATGGCGAGCACCATGCGTTCCGACGGGGTGAGCGCGGGCAGAAAAAAGCGCCAGACGTGATAGAAGATCACGGGCAGCGCAAGAAGGAAGCCCACGACGACGGCGATCTTGATGTAGGTAAAAAACGCCTCGGCGGGCTGCATATAGTAGAGTTTTCCGACCGGCAGGGTCAGATAGTGCATGATGTCGCCGATGAAGTAGTAGCCGACCGCCGAGCCGACAGCGACGGCGAGCAGACACTTGATGAGCCGCGAACGCAGCTCGGTCAGATGCGCGATGAGCGACATGCTGCCGTCATCATCCTGCGGCGCGCCTGCATCCTCCGGCGGCAGCGGCTTGACACCCGTTTCCTGCACCGCAGGCACCGACGTCTCTTCAGCCGGGGGCGTCCCCGCGCCGTCCGCTTTCATTTCCTCTGCCATGGATCAGATCTTTTCCTCTTTTTTTGCATTCTCGGGCAGCTGCTTCGTCTCATGCGTCACGTTGATCTCCGCAGGCGGCTCGTCCTTTGCACTATTTGCCGACTTAAACTCCTTGATGCTCTTGCCGAGCGCCTTCCCGATGTCGGGGAGACGGCCGGGGCCAAAGACAACGAGTCCGATGATCAAAATAAGTACGAGTTCGGGAACGCCCAATCCAAACATAATATCCTCCTAAACCATGCCGTTCGGCACCATATCATCGTGATGTTCTGCGCAGCCGTGTTCGGGAAGCCTAGGACTGCTTCGTCTCTGCGGCCTTCTGCTCAGCGCGGTGCGCCTCGACCGCAGCAGCTGCGGTCTCCGCCGTCGGCGAGGTCGCCGCCGGTGCGGGGGCACTCTGCTGTGCTGCCGGGGCAGCCGGCTCTGCTGCCACTGGTGCTGCGGCAGGCTGCGGCTGTGCCGCCGTATTCTGTGCAGGCGGCGGATCAGGTGTGTTGATCGCCGTCGTCAGCGCGTTTGACGCCTTGCGGAACTCGCGCAGACCCTTGCCCAGTGTCCGCCCCATCTCGGGCAGCTTCCCAGGGCCGAAGACAATCAGCCCCACGATTAAGATCAATACCAGCTCCGGTGCACCGATGCCGAACATAATACATCCTCCTGTATGCGTACATCGGGGTACGCATGACGGAACCCCCAACACTGTCAGCGATTCCTTAAAACTCTCTCCGACCGATAAAGTCCGCCGCCATGAGGCAGGTCTCACGAATCTGCGGGTCAAGGCTCGCAGGTAGTGCCGCCTTGGCGCGCGCCAGATAGGCATCTGCCTGTTCCTGCGCATAGTCCATCCCATCCGAGGCACGCACGAGTGCAAGCGCACGCGCAACCTCCTCTGACGACTTCTTTGGATTCGTAATGAGTGCCGCGAGCTCCTCCCGCTCCTCTGCGCCGAGCACGGAGAGTGCACGGATGACGGGCAGCGTCACATAGCCCTGTGCGAGGTCATGTCCCGCAGGTTTTCCGATGTCCTCGGAGCTGCGGCGGAAGTCGAGCAGGTCGTCCGTGATCTGGAACGCCATGCCGATATCACGGCCGTACTCCGCCATCTGTCCCGTATCGGCAGGGCTCATCCCGCCGATGAAGCCGCCGAGCTCACAACAGATCTCAAGGAAGTCCGCCGTTTTCTTGCGGATGCGCTCATAGTAGGCATCCTCCCCCGTAGGGATCTGGTAGACCGTATGATCCTGCAGGATCTCGCCCTCGCTCAGTGTACAGACCAGATGCGCCAGCTTGACATAGACGGATGCGTCATAGCCCTCCTCCGCGACGAGCTTGAACGCGCGCGCAAAGATATAGTCTCCGCTCAGGATGGCAATCTGGTTGCCCCACTTCGCATTCGTCGTCTCAGCACCGCGCCGCGTATCCGCCTCGTCGATCACATCGTCGTGTACGAGGGATGCCGTGTGAATCAACTCGAGCGCCACGGCCACGGGCATCGCACGCGCACGATCAAACGACGCTCCGCCGCGTGCTGCCAGCAGGAAGAGGGCGGGACGCAGTCGCTTGCCGCCCGAGGAGACAAGGTGCATCCCAACATCCGTGATGAGCGGCGTCTCGGAGATAATCGCCTCCTCAAGTGCGGGCTCAAGTGCTGCGAGATCCTCCTGTATGACATCAAACATGTCGCTTTTCAACGTTCTACCACCTACATTCGACGCCGCGCAGAGCGTCGCTTTCCATCCATTGTGACACAGACAAATCTCTTCACATTTTAACATATTGCGTCTAGAGCGTCAAAATTATTTCTGTCATGAAAAAAGGCGCAGTGCCCCGCGCCTTTGGATGGTGAAGAAACCTTTCCCGTACTGTTTTACTTCCCCAGCAGGGCGACCAGACGCCGCGCTGCCTCCTCGGTGTCCTCGGGCGAACCGAAGGTCGAGAAGCGGAAATAGCCCTCGCCCACACGGCCAAACCCCTCACCCGGCGTACCAATGACCTGAATCTCATGCAGGAGGTAGTCGAAGAATGCCCAGCTCCCCATGTTCTTCGGGCACTGCATCCAGATGTAGGGCGCATTCTTCCCGCCGCAGTACCATATCCCGAGCGTATCGAGTGCCGCCATCAGATGCGCCGCGTTCTTCTTGTATACGCGGATGTTCTCATGGATCTCGCGCTGTCCTTCCTCCGTAAAGACCGCCGCCGCACCCTTTTGCAAAATATAGGAGACACCGTTCGTCTTGGTCGTGCGGTTGCGTACCCACATCGCATTCAGCGAGAGGCCGCCGCGCATGAGCTCCTGCGGGATGACCGTATAGCCGAAGCGTGTCCCCGTAAAGCCCGCCGTCTTGGAGAGGGAGCATATCTCAATGGCGCAGGTCTTTGCGCCCTCGATCTCAAAGATGCTGTGCGGGATCTCCTCATCCTCGATGAAAGCCTCATAGGCGGCATCAAAGAGGATGATGGCATCGGTTTTGTTCGCGTAATCCACCCATGCTTTCAGATGCGTACGTGAGAAGACTGCGCCCGTCGGATTGTTCGGCGAGCAGATGTAGATGATGTCGGCATGCACGGACGGATCGGGCAGTGCCAAGAAACCGTCCTCACGGCTCGATGCGACGTGGATGATCTCATTGCCTGCAATGATGTTCGCATCGACGTAGGCAGGATATGCGGGCTCCATAATGAGAACGCGCTGATCTCTGCCGAGGATATCGAGGATGTCGCCCAGCTCATCGCTCGCACCGCTCGAGACAAACACATCCTCAGGCGCCAGCTGCACGCCGCGCCGCGCATAATACGCCGCGATCGTCGCGCGCAGCTCCGGTGCGCCGCACTCGGGCATGTAGCCGTGAAAGCTCTCCTGCACCGCCTGATCGTCCACGGCGTGATGCAGCGCGTCGATGACCGTGCGGCAGAGTGGCAGGGACACATCGCCGATGCCCATGCGGTAGAGATGCGTGTCGGGATGTTCGGCGAGATACGCCTTGGTCTTCTGCGCAATGTTGTAGAACAGGTAGGAGTCCTTCAACTTGCTGTAGTTCATATTTGGTGTCATGCTACCCCTCTTTCCATACGTTTCCATGCGTACTGATTCTACTCGCTTTTTCCCCGTTGTGCAAGTGTTTTGCCCGATGGATGGAAATGCTGTGACATGACATCATACGCACAAGCACGAGGACTCGTCCATAACTTTTGTCACAGAATCGTCACCTCCGCATGTATACAGGTGTGCCAATTGACTTCTCACTTCATCTATGATAGTCTATGCCCCGCGTCCATCAGTACAGGACATTCTTCCTATATAATAGGAATCATTTTCAGAAAGGGTTGTTGGCTATGGAACGGGAAGGATCGGTCAGGATCCCCGCAGGCTGTGCGATTGCCGCACTCATCTCCAAGGAGGGGCGCATGATTCCGGGTGATGTCATCATCCGCGGAATCGCGACGATGCATGACCGCTCCAACGGGCTCGGCGGCGGGTTCGCGGCATACGGCATCTATCCGGAGCATCGGGATCAGTACGCCCTGCACATCTTCTTTGACAGCAAGGATCGACGCAGTGTCTGCGAGGGGATTCTGCGCGAGAGCTTTGAGGTCGTCCGCGCAGAGCGCATTCCCACGCGCAAGATTCCTGCTATTACGGACGAGCCGATGATCTGGCGGTACTTCGTCTCTCCCCTGCGCTCGGTGCTCGCCGCCGCGCAGCAAGACGAGGAAGAGTACATGGTGCGCACGGTCACGAAGCTCAATGCGGAGCTTTCGGGCTGCTACGTCTTTTCCTGCGGGAAGAACATGGGCATCTTCAAGGCGGTCGGCTTCCCCGAGGACGTCGGCACATTCTACCGCCTCGATACGTACGAGGCCTACTCCTGGACGGCGCACGGCAGATATCCGACCAATACGCCGGGCTGGTGGGGCGGCGCGCATCCGTTCGGCCTCCTCGACCGCACGATCGTACACAACGGCGAGATCTCATCCTACGATGCCAACCGCCGCTTCATCGAGATGTACGGCTACAAATGCACCCTGCAGACGGACACGGAGGTCATCACCTACATCGCCGACTTCCTGCTCCGCCGCCAAAAGCTCTCACTCCATGAACTCGCAGCCGTCATCGCCGCGCCGTTCTGGGATACGATCGCACGCAAAGACCCGGCGGCGCAGAAAATCCACACCTATCTGCGCACGGTCTTTGCGGGGCTGCTCATCACGGGGCCCTTCTCCATTATCCTCGGCTACACGGGCGGCATGATGGCGCTGAACGACCGCCTGAAGCTGCGCTCGATGGTGACTGGCAGCAAGGACGACTGCGTCTACATCGCGAGTGAGGAGGCCGCCATTCGCGCCATGGAGCCGGATGCCGAGAATATCTACGCGCCCGCCGGCGGCGAGCCGTTTATCGTCAACGTAAAAGAGGGGTGTTTCTAAATGAGTCTGAACTATCTGTACCCCGCGTTTGAAGTGCTGCGTCACCCCCGCTGCACGAAGTGCCGCCTCTGCGAAAAGGAGTGCTCCAACAAGGTGCACCACTACGACGCGACACAAAAGGTCATGGTCGCCGACGACGAGAAATGCGTGAACTGTCATCGCTGCGTCTCGATCTGCCCCGTCAAGGCACTGAAGATCGCACGCACCAACTGCACCTACCGCGACGATGACAACTGGACGAACCAGACCATCAGGGAGATCTACAAGCAGGCGGAGAGCGGCGGCATCCTACTGTCCTCCATGGGCAGTCCGAAGCGCATGCCGATCTACTGGGATCGCCTTCTCATCAACGCCTCGCAGGTGACAAATCCCCCCATCGACCCGCTGCGTGAGCCGATGGAGACACGCGTATTCCTCGGGAAAAAGCCGAACGCCATTGTCCGTGACGCCGCGGGGCGCATCGACACGTCGAATCTCGCCCCGCAGCTTGAGCTGTCCATGCCCGTCATGTTTGCGGCGATGAGCTACGGTGCCATCAGCTACAATGCGCACAAGAGCCTTGCCATGGCGGCGCAGCGGCTCGGCATCTACTACAACACGGGCGAGGGCGGTCTGCACGAGGATTTCTATGCCTACGGCGACAACACGATCGTACAGGTCGCGTCGGGACGTTTCGGCGTACACGAGCGCTACCTCAACGCAGGTGCCGCCATCGAGATCAAGATGGGACAGGGCGCAAAGCCCGGCATCGGCGGACATCTGCCCGGTACAAAGAGCATCGGCGACGTGTCGCGTACGCGCATGATCCCCGAGGGCTCGGACGCGATCTCGCCCGCACCGCATCACGACATTTACTCAATCGAGGATCTGCGTCAGCTCGTTTACTCCCTGAAGGAGGCGACCAACTACACCGTCCCGATCATCGTCAAGGTCGCAGCGGTCCACAACATCGCCGCCATCACAAGCGGCATCGCGCGCAGCGGCGCGGACATCATTGCCATCGATGGGTTCCGCGGCGGCACGGGGGCTGCGCCGACACGCATCCGCGACAATGTCGGCATCCCCATCGAGCTCGCCCTCGCAGCGTGCGACAAGCGTCTGCGCGAGGAGGGTATCCGCAACGATGTCTCCCTCGTCGTCGGCGGAAGCATCCGCTCGGCGGCCGATGTCATCAAGGCGATTGCGCTCGGCGCTGACGCCTGCTATGTCGCCACGGCGGCACTCATGGCACTCGGCTGTCACCTCTGTCGCAGCTGCCAAATCGGCCGCTGCAACTGGGGCATCGCCACGCAGGATCCTGCGCTCGTCAAGCGTCTGAACCCCGACGAGGGCAGTCAGCGTCTCGTGAACCTCATGACTGCATGGCGGCACGAGATCAAGGAGATGCTCGGCGGCATGGGCATCAACTCCATCGAGGCACTGCGCGGCAACCGCCTCATGCTGCGCGGCCTCGGTCTCACGGAGAAGGAGCTTGAGATTCTCGGCGTCGCGCACGCAGGCGAATGAGGGGAGGGAGAACGATATGATTTCTATTGATGCAGATCATCTGGATCACAAGGCACTCAACGACCGCCTGCGCGGCATCAAGGCACCGGTGCAGCTGACGAACTGCTGTGGGCAGCGGTTCATTGCGGCGGGCATGGCGCCCGTCTCCCTCTCGATCACGGGCGTGCCCGGCAACGCGCTGGGCGCATATCTGAACGGCGGAAAGATCGTCGTGCACGGCAACGCACAGGACGCCGTCGGCGACACGATGAACGACGGCACGATCATCGTCCACGGCAACATCGGCGACGCGGCTGGCTACGCCATGCGCGGCGGAAAGATCTATGTCAAGGGGAACGCGGGCTACCGCGCGGGCATCCACATCAAGGCGTATGAGGACAAGTCGCCGACCATGATCATCGGCGGTACGTGCGGCAGCTTCCTCGGCGAGTATCAGGCGGGCGGCACGATCATCGTCCTTGGTCTGACGGCGCAGCAGAACCCCATCGTCAGCAATTTCCCCTGCACGGGGATGCACGGTGGGACGATGCTCCTGCGCGGCAGCTGTGATGCGATCCGCTTCCCGCAGAACGTCGATGTGTCGCGTGCGGACGCAGAGGACATCGCCGCCATCGACGAGCGGCTGACGGAGTTCTGCACGATCTTCAGCTATGACAAGAACGTGGTCATGGAGGAGGGCTTCACGAAGATCGTCCCGAGCAGCAGCAATCCATACAAGGCACTCTATGTGACGAACTAAGGGAATCGCTGATAAAATGAAGTCCGTCGGATTGGTACAGATTTTTTGTCCTGTCAAGGAGACAAACCGGACGCATAGCCAAAGCTATGTGGAGGATTTGTCGACATAGACAGGGCGAAAAAGATGTACTAAGACGGCGGTGCTGAATTTATCAGTGCTTCCCTAAACGCCATATTGGGAAGATAAGAGGCTATTGTACAAGACGGAACACCTTGTACAATAGCCTCTGTTTGTTGTTGAACTATAGAGAGACCGCAATACTCCTAAGCAAACGAGGTGTTTGCGTGGCGTATGCAGTCTACTAATCTTCTCGTCTACAATTTACTTCTTCTGCAATATCAGCGCACTCCCCACGGCGCGCTCCGACCCGTCCGAGGGGGAGTTCAGCACATCGCCGTCCGCATAGATCTCCGAGGAGCCGCCGCCGTCCAGATTGATCGCGTCGCGCACACCGAATTGCACGAGCAAATCGGCGAACTCCGTGAGCGTCAGCCCATGACTGTGCGACTGCCGCCCATCGACGACGGCAAAGAGGATGTTCCCCTTCTGGGTCACCCCGACCGCCGTACGCGGTGCACGCCCATAACGGATATCGCCCGGGAACTGCTCCTCGCCCGCCGTCACGTGGACACTGCCATTCTCGACAAGGCGCGGACCCGCACCAAGCACCTGCACGGCACGATTCCACGGCTCCCCCAGATCCTCCGACAGCACAGCGGGATCGCCCACGCGCACGCCTGCTGCAGCAAACGCATCCATCGACGTGCCGTGCACTGAGACGACATAGCCATCAGACGGAATCAGCGAGTCATTCGTATTGATCTCTGCCACGCGCCCATTGCGGATAACGTACTCGAGCCCATAGGGATTCGTCCCCGTCGATCGACCATAGGCACGGTTGTAGATGATGAGGTTATCCTCGCCGCGCTCGGCGTTGACGCCCGAAACGGGCAGGCTCGTCTGATCGAGCTTCACCGTGCCGTTATAGGACACCGTACCGAACACAAAGGAGTTGTCGGGCATCACGCCGAACGCACTGCGGTCAAAATACGTACTGCTCACGACCGTCCCATCGATCTTCGTGATGCCGATGAGCTCGCCGCTCAGCGCAAAATAGGAGGCGTTGATCGCCGCCGCCGCATTCGTGTCCCGTGCGATGCCGCTCACCGTCTGCCGTCCCGGGATAACGCCGCGGGCAAGCGCGGGACGCACGCGATAACGTGCGGGATCCGCCTCGATAAAGTACGCCGTCACCGGCCCATCCTCGTCCTCATAGACGTATTCCCGCTGCGTCAGCCCTGCGGCGAGCTGCTTCTCCTCCATGCGGGGCAGCTGTGCCTTGGCGGGCGCATCCGTATCCGCAGGCGGTGCGGACGGACGCGGCACGCTCGTATGCCGCTGCGCAGTCAATGCACCTTTCGGTGCAACATCGACGAAGATACGGAATGGATTCGTCAGATTCCCAATGGAATAATCCATCCCCTTCGCCAGTGCAACGGTCACATAGAAATGCCCATGATGCCGCTCGTAAGAAATCGCCTCAATGCGGGACGTCCGCACAGCGATACGCTTGAAGAGCGCCGTATCCACATCGGCAAAATCGAGGGTGAGGGAACGCCCGTCGTCGGAGGGACGCGCCTGATAGAGCGGCATCTCCGAGAGATCGAAGACGATGCGGTCACGCGCCGTCGTGCTCGAGGAACGCAGTCCCGTCAGGGATGCTGCTGCCGCTGCATAGGAGGACAGTGCCACGAGTATGGCGACGGCGAGGACAGAGACTTTCGGAAGCACTGATAAATTCAGCACCGCCGTCTTAGTACATCTTTTTCGCCCTGTCTGTGTCGACAAATCCTCCACATAGCCTCTGCTATGCGTCCGGTTTGTCTCCTTGACAGGACAAAAAATCTGCACCAATCCGACGGACTTCATTTTATCAGCGATTCCTTTCCTAAAAAATTTCATTGATCGCTCCACATTCATTCCAATGAACACAACAGAAAAGGGGATGCTGTTCCAGCTCCCCTTTTCTATGACTCTCTCATCTCTTGCGGATGGTCGGCGACAGCTGCTTCATCATCATGTCTGCAAGACCGATACCACCGCTCTTTGCCGCCTGATTCATCAGCTCCGTGTCGCGCATATCCTCGAAAATCTTGATCGCGTTGGACTTCTTCCCAAAGAGATCACTCTCGGGTACCGTCGCGCGCATCTGCTTATACATCATGCTGAGGAACATCGCCTCGAACCCTTCGCACGCCTCGCGCAGCTTCTTCTGCTGCAAGGCGTCCTCCGTCATGGGGTTCTTTGGCACGTAGCCCGTCGGCGCGTTCTCGCTCGTGCGGCTCTGCACGGCATCTGCCTTGCGCTGGAGCTCATCGAGCGTCGCCTTGAACGACTTCCCCTCGGCGCTCATGCGCGCCGCATCATAGGAGGTCTGTGCCGCGTTGCCGAGCAGTGAACCATCCCCGATTGGCTGTATGGTCATATCACTGTCTCCTTGTTATACAATATCCAGCTCAGCGTGCAGTGCACCTGCCGCTTTCATCGCCTGTAAAATCGAAATCGTGTCGCGCGGCGTCGCACCGACCGTATTGAGTGCGCCGACGATGTCGCTGACATTTGTCGTCGCGGGAAGGACAATCGTATTGCCCTTCGTCTCCGATGCCTGAACATCGGGGCTGTCCGTCACGACGGTATTTCCGTAACTGAACGGTCCCGGCTGCGAGACGTCGGGGTTTCCTTGAATGCGGATGGTCAGCCCGCCCTGCGTGATCGCACACGCATCGACGGAGACATCACCGCCCATGATGATCGTTCCCGTACGCTCGTTGACAACAACACGCGCGATGTTGTCGGGACGTACCGGCAGATCCTCGATCGAGGCGACAAAGCCGACCACGTTGCCGCGATAGTACGAGGGCACGGCAACATCCACACGCCCCGGGTTCGTCGCCTGGGCAATGTTCCCGTACTGCGCATTGATGGCACCTGCGACGCGCGCCGCCGTCGTGAAGTCCGACTTTGCGATGGAGAGCGCGATATGCCCATCCGTACCGATGTCATCCTCCACCGTGCGCTCGACGATGCCCGCATTCACGGCAATACCGACCGTGGGGAATGCCTTCGTCGTGCTGCTGCCGCCGCTCGATGCAGAGAACCCTCCCGTAGAGACCGCCCCCTGTGCCACGACGTAGACCTCGCCGTTGCCCGCACGCAGCGGCGTCTGGAGAAGTGTTCCACCGCGCAGGCTCTTTGCGTCACCGATGGAAGAGACCGTCACATCGAGGCTGTCGCCCTCGCGTACGAACGGCGGAAGCGTCGCCGTCACCATGACGGCAGCCACGTTCTTCAGCTTGATGGACGACGCATTGACATTGATGCCGTAGCTGACGAGCATATTGGCGATGGACTGCACCGTTTCGCCCGAGCTCGAGCCGTCGCCCGTCCCCTCAAGGCCAACGACAAGGCCATAGCCCATGAGCTGGTTGCTGCGCACCCCCTGCACCTTCGTGATGTCCTTGATGCGCGTCACGGCGGAATCCGCTGCGGCAATGCCCGGCAGAGCACCGATGAGGAGCGCAAGGAGGAGCAGAAGGACGGATATTTTCTTCATAAGAGCGCCTCCCGTCAGAAGAGAATATTGAAGATCTGTGTGAGGATACCCTGCCGCTGCTTTGCATTGAGCGGTCCCTTGCCGTCAAAGCGCACGGTGGCATCCGCGACACGCGTCGAGAGCACCGTATTCGATGCAGAGATGTCCTCGGGACGACAGACGCCGCGGAACGTGATCTTATGCTCGTTGCGGTTCTGCCATATCGACTGTGTTCCCTCGAGGACGAAGTTGCCCGCCGGCGTGATCTCTGAGATCGTGACGGTGACATTGCCCGCGACACGATTCGTCGCCGAGGCGGATCCCTTTGCGGTGAACTTATCCGAGCCGCTCGCCGATGCCGCCTGGAGGAAATCGAAGATGCCGATACCGCCGCCGAGCTTCACCGATCCGCTCTTCTCGTTCGAGCTGTTGCGCGTCGCCGAGGTCGTCGTTGACTCACTGATGACGATGGTCACAATGTCGCCGACGTTCGATGCGCGATGGTCCGTGAACACGGACTTCGTCGTATAGCCGTTGGCGTTTTTCCACAGGGATTCCGCCGCTGCGGTCGGTGCAAAACTTGCCGCCGCAAGCGTGGCGGCGAGCACGCCCGCGAGCCATTTTTCTTTACGCATGATGAACTCCTTATGGAAATCTCTCTATCCTGCTGCAGCTCATGCAATGATCTGAACCGTCTTCTCGTCGATCACACGGCCGCGCATCATCTTCCCCGATCGTGCGTTGCGCACGCGGATCACATAGCCGATGCGTCCCGCTTCCAGTGCCACCCCCTCGGCGCGGATCGTGATGCCGCCGCTCTCCGCGACAAGCGTCACGGGGCTGCCCGCAATCAAGACGCGCGGCATCGCGAGGAGGGTCGGCGTGATAACCGCCCCCTTGCGGATGTAGCGTCCCGCGACGCGTCCCGCGAGACGGTCAAAATCCGTGATCGTCGTCTCGGGCAGGGTGTCCACCGCGCTCTCCTCGACGTGCGCATTGGCGGGCGTGATCTCCTCGTCCATGCGAATGTCCGTCATTGCGACGAGCACACGGTCATAGACGGTGACCAGATAGTAGCACGCGGCGCGCCGCTGCAGCACACCGTCCACATAGACGGTGATGGCGGCGGGAAACTCCCGCCCGTAGGGAACGCCGCGCGGGAAGGCGACGACCGCCGTCACCTCGCCTGCCGGCAAACGCATCGTCCCCGCCCGGTGCTGAAGATGCACCTCGTGGCGACGCGTCTCGCCGACCGCGGCAAGCTGCTCCTCGATCTTCTGCTGCGCGAGCTCCGCAAGCTGTGCGGCGGAGAGAACGTTCGGGAAGCGGACGGCCTGTCCGTCCCCGTAGGAGGCGGCAAAGCCGGTACCCGTCCACAAAAAAGCGAATAAGCCACTCCATAGGAATAGAATGGCTGTAAAAATTCTCTGCCGAATCAACGCTTCAGCTGGTTCGCGATCTCCAACATCGAGTCGGAGGTCGTGATCGCCTTGGAATTGGACTCGTACGCACGCTGGGAGACGATCATGTTGACCATTTCCTCCACGATCTGCACGTTGCTCATCTCGAGCGTGCCCTGCGTCAGCGTCCCTGCACCGTCCTCGCCCGGGTTCGACTCAATCGCCTCGCCCGATGCATCGGAGACGACGAAGAGATTCTTGCCGACGGACGTCAGCCCTGCGGGGTTGACAAAGCGGGCAAGCGTAATCTGTCCCGCCTCCTGCTGTTGGTTCTGCCCTGCCTCGCGGTAGGAGACACGGCCGTCGCCGGAGATCGTGATGGAGTCCAGCGGTGCATTCTGCCCGATCGTAATGCCGTCGGCGAGCAGGTAGCCGTCCGTCGTGACCATGCGGCGGTCGCTGTCGAGCTTCCATGTGCCATCACGCGTGTACGCGGTCGTCCCGTCGGGCATCGTGACGCGGAAGAAGCCCTCGCCCTGGATGCCGATGTCGGTCGGGTTGTCCGTCGTCTGAAGTGCGCCCTGCGTAAAGACGCGCTGGGTCGCCGCAAGGCGCGTGCCAAGTCCGATCTGCAGTGCCGTCGGGTACTGCGAATCCGCGCCGTTCCGTGCGCCCGCCTCGCGGAGCGTCTGGTAGACAAGATCCTGGAACTCGGCGCGTACCTTCTTGCCGCCGTAGGTGTTGACGTTGGCAATATTGTGCGCGACGACATCCATCTGGGACTGCTGCGCCTTCATGCCGGACGCCGCAGACCAAAGTGCTCGCATCATCGTCGATGTCCCCCTCCAATAATCTTGGATGACAATTTACTCACTTTTATATCGGAAGTTTTGATGAATTTCTTAAGTATTTTTAACTCGTACGTCCGACATCGTTGACTGCCTTGTCGAGCAGGGCATCCTGAGTCTGCACAGCCTTTGACCCCGCCTCATAGACGCGATAGTTATTGATGAGCTCGACCATCTCCGTGACGACACTCGTGTTCGACATCTCGAGCATCCCCTGCTCGATGACGCCCGTCGCCTGCTGCGGCTGTGCCCCGGGCTGAGGTTTATAGAGGTTGTCCCCCTCCTTGATGACCGCCTTTTCCTCGTCGAACTGGACGAAGCCGAGCTGCGCGATCTGTCTGCCATTCGCATAGATGCGCCCATCACTCGATACCGTCACGTTTCGCGCATCAGCGGGAATCGTGATCGGCTGTCCCTGCGGCGAGAGCACCGCCTGTCCGCGCACGTTCTGAAGCTGCCCCGTGGAGGAGCGGTAGAAGCTGCCGTCGCGCGTATAGCGCTGTCCCTGCGGCGTATCAATGATGAAATAACCCTGCCCCGAGATGCCAAAGTCGTAGGTGTTCCCCGTCGTCTGGAGCGCCCCCTGAATGTGGTCGGTCGCGATCTCGTCCACGGCAGAGCCGAGACCAAGCGTGCCGACGATCGGCGCACCCGCGCGGATGCGGAACCCCTTAAAGCTCGTCACATCCGTGTCTGCCGCGTGGTCATTGATGCGGCGCAGCAACATCGGTTCGAACTCACGCACCGCCATATCGTCGCGTTTGTAGCCCGTCGTCGCGGCGTTGGCGAGGTTGTTCGCAATCATGTCCGTGTGCTTCGTCTCTGTAATCATGCCGGAGGCGGCGATATAGAGTCCTCTCCACATAGCGTTTCCCTCTTTTCCCGAACGAAATATACTCTCCTATGTTAATTTCGCTGTAAATTTCGTTTTCCCTCTATTTATTTATTTCTTACGTCCAAACGATGTGTTCGTCGCCTTGCCGTCGAATTTATCGAAAATATCGAGAGCCTTGCCGCAGCCGAGCGCAACACAGGACATGGGGTCATCGGCGACAATCGTCGGCGTCCCCGTCTCGCGCAGGATAAGCTCCGCCATGCCATAGAGCAGGGCACCACCGCCCGTCAGAACGATGCCGCGGTCCATGATGTCGGCGGCGAGCTCCGGCGGTGTCTCCTCAAGCACCTTTTTCACACAGTCCACAATGCGCATGACAGAGGTCTCGATGGCGGACGATGCCTGTGCCGTGGAGATGGTAATGTTCTTCGGCAGCCCCGAGAGGAGGTCGCGGCCGCGGATCTCCATCTGCTCGCGCCGCGCCGCCGTATATGCCGCGCCGACGCGGATCTTGATCTCTTCCGCCGTGCGCTCGCCGATGAGCAGGTTGAACTCGCGTTTGACATAGTCGATGATGTCCTCATCAAAGCTATCGCCCGCGACGCGGATGCTCGCACTCGTCACAACGCCGCCGAGGCTGATGACGGCGATATCCGAGGTGCCGCCGCCGATGTCGACGACCATCGAGCCCTGTGCCTCCACGATGTCAAGTCCCGCGCCCATCGCCGCTGCGAGCGGCTCCTCAATGAGCTGGATATGGCGTGCGCCCGCCTGCTCGGCGGCTTCCTGTACGGCGCGCTGCTCCACCATCGTCACCCCCGAGGGGATGCAGATCATGATGCGCGGACGGAAGACAATGCTGCGTCCGACCACCTTGTCGATGAAAAAGCGCAGCATGCTCTCCGTGATGTCATAGTCCGCAATCACGCCGTCGCGCAGCGGGCGAATGGCAATGATGTTGCCGGGCGTGCGTCCGATCATCTGCCGTGCCTCCTCGCCGATGGCGAGCACCTGATTCGTATCACGGTTCACCGCCACGACCGACGGCTCCTTCAGGACAACCCCCTTCCGCTTCACATAGACGAGCACATTTGCCGTCCCCAGATCAATTCCTATGTCCATTGACATACCAAACATGTATGGAAATCCCCCTAATCAACGATCCTGTTTAAGGAAGCACTGATAAATTCAGCCGCGCCATCTTGACGCATCTTTTTTGCCCGCACTTCGGCGGAAAATCCTCCACAGAGCACCACTCTGCGTCCGGTTTTCCACCTCGTTCGGACGAAAAATCTACGCCAATCTGACGGACTTCATTTTATCAGTGATTCCTTAGAATCGTCCTGCTTTTCTTCTTCCGGAACCAGCGACTGGCGGATCGCATTCAGCGACTGCTTGAGTGCATCCGTGTACGGACCGCGCAGATCCCTGTCGTCCCATGTACTCTGCGTAACATAGGCGATGATCGTATCCAAAAAGGAGACGACCATCTCCGCAACATACGCCTGCGAGACCTCGTTTGCCTTGAGATAGACCTCCTTGCTGCGCAGTTCAAAGGCAATGCGGTCGATGTAGTGCTCGCCCTCGATGAGATAACCGAGTGCGCGCAGCCGCAGCCCCAGTTCCCTTGCCTGCGCGGCATCCTTCGCCGACGACGCGCGGTCATTGGCGAGCTTCTCTACCACAGCCCACGCCTCTTCGCACAATTTTCCCACGGCATCGAGCACCTTGTCCCGCGCGCGTTTCTTGCGCCACAGCACATCGCGTACCGACAGTTTTTTCTGCTCCTCCATGGTTGCCCTCCGCTTCTATACATTCCCTAAGCTGTAATCTTTATTATATGGTTTTCATCCCATATCGTCAACATCATTCATCTTTATTTGCATTTCCCCCTCCTTTCCATGTAAAATAGAGCAGAGTTACTGTCACGAGTGGGAGGATATACTATGACTGAACGATTGAGAGAGGGGCCGCGCCTCATCCTGCGCCGCGCCGCCGAGGAGGATATCGACTATATATGCGCCCTGCAGGAGGACGCGGACAACAGGGACTACATCGTCCCGTTCACGCGTGAGGAGCACATGATCATTGTCACACAGGCAAAGGCCGCCATCGATATCATCGTCGAGGAGCGCGGCAGCGGCGAGCGCGTCGGCTACCTGCACGTCGACGGGCTGCTGCTCCCGTCCAAGGAGCAGGAGTGGACGCACGTCGTCATCGCCAAAAAGGGGCTTGGCTACGGGCACGAGACGATGAAGCTCCTCAAGGCATGGGCGTTTGAGGACATGGGCGCGCACCGTGCATGGCTCGACTGCAAGGACTACAACGCGCGTGCCCTCCACCTCTATGAGAGCGAGGGCATGGTACGCGAGGCACTCATCCGCGAGACCATTCTCTACCGAAACGCCTACGAGAACCTCGTCATTCTCGGCATCCTCGACCGCGAGTATGCCGCGCGCAAGCGTGCAGGGCTTGAGCTGGAAGGAGGGCAGCCTCATGACGGACGATGAGCTCATCGCGCGCGCCGCTGCTGCACGCGCACGCGCCTACGCGCCGTACTCCGGCTTTGCCGTCGGTGCGGCACTCCTCACCGAGAGCGGCAGCGTCTACGAGGGCGTCAACGTTGAGAACGCCTCCTACCCTGTCGGCATCTGTGCCGAGCGCGCCGCCCTCGCGGCAGCAGTCAGCCACGGCGAGCGGCGTTTTGCGGCACTCGCCGTCATCGCGGACAGCCCCGACGTCTGTGCGCCCTGCGGTATGTGCCGGCAGATGCTCATGGAGTTCCCCATCCGCCGCATCCTGCTGGCAAACACGGCGGGTGCGGTGCGCGTCATGACCCCGGCCGAGCTATTGCCCTGCGCCTTTGGTGCGGCGGCGCTGCCTGCAAAGGAGGAACACGATGAAATTTCTCATCGTTGACGACTCGCGTCTCGTGCGCATGAAGCTCAAGGCGGAGCTCTGTGACCGCGGGCACAGTGTCGTCGAGGCACGGGACGGAGAGGAGGCGCTCGGGCGCGTCGATACCGACGCGCCCGATGCGATATTTCTCGACCTCATCCTGCCGAAGCTCGACGGCATCAGCGTCCTGCGCCGCCTGCACGCAGTGCGGCCGCAGCTGCCCGTCACCGTCCTCTCCACCGCCGCCACGGAGGAGAACATCGCCGCCGCAGAGGAGTGCGGCGCCGTCCTCTTTATCCGAAAGCCCTACGCGGACAGCGAGATCACCGAAGCCATCGGCAAGATGCGGCGGCGGCTGGAGGACGTATGACCGAACTGCGTGCAACGTATACAGAGAGCTTTCTCGCGGGGCTGTCCGCCTATGCCCACATCACGGCGACGACGGTACAGGCAGCGGAAGATCTGCCCTACATCACCATATCCCAGCATCTCACGATGGACGGCAGCCCGCTCATCGTCGCGCTTTCCGCCTCGCCCGACACGTTTTACGCGCTCGCCTCGGGGTACAGCGGCATCTCCCTCAGCGGCATGGACGACCTCGCTGTCGATGCCGCCTGCGAACTGTTCAACGTCATCAACGGACATTTCTCCTCACAGATGCGCGCGCACGGCTCTGCCGTCTCCATCATCGACCCGCCGCGCCATGCGCGCGGCAACGCTGTGCCCGACGCGCCCCTTTTCACATTCCCCATCGCATGTCCGTCCGGCACGATGCTGCTCATGGCATCGCGCGAAGAATTTCTTCCATAATTGTCGCTTTTTGTCTCTCATGAAAGGAGACCCTCTTGTTTACATTTCTGCAGTCCCTTGACATCGAGGCGATCGTCGAGCTCCTTCTCGCCCCGACGTGCATCGTCCTCGGCGCACTCACGGTCGGCATCATCGCTGACCGCCTCATCCGCCGCTATATCAACCATCACCTTGCCGTCGATGAGAACACGTGGAAATACGTCTTCATCCGCTCCTTGCACGGCGTATCGATCTTCTTCAGCTTCATCATCGGCCTCTACTGGGCGATCAAGGCCGTCGAGATCTCGCCGACCCTGACGAAGCTGCTGTCCTACCTGCTCTTCACGAGCAACGTCATCACCATCACACGCGTCCTTGCGCGTACGGTGGACGGCGTCGTCACCATGTACTTTGAGCGGTCGAACAAGGACCTCCCAAAGACCACGCTGCTCAACAACATTCTCATCAGCGTCATCTACGTCATGGGCGTCCTCGTCATCCTCCAGTACTACGGCATCTCCATCGCGCCCATCCTCACGGCCGCCGGCGTCGGCGGCATGGCGGTCGCCCTCGCTCTGCAGGAGACGCTCGCGAACATCTTCGCAGGGCTGCACCTCATCCTCTCAAAGCAGATCCGCATCGGCGACTACATCCGCCTCGGCACGGGCGAGGAGGGACGCGTTACCGACATCGCATGGCGTTTCACCACCATCGTCCCGGTCGGTGCAAGCAACACCGTCGTCATTCCGAACAAGACCATTGCGGGCGCAAACATCACGAACTTCAGCATGCCCACACGCAGCCTCAACATCAGCGTCCCCGTCGGCGTCGCCTATGACAGCGACCTCGCGCTCGTCGAGCGCGTCACCATCGAGACGGCAAAGGAAGTGCTCGCGCGCGTCGACAACAACCCCAACGCCGAGCCGCTCGTGCGCTATACGAAATTCAACGACTCCTCCATCGACTTCGCCGTGATCCTGCCGTCGAGCCGCTTCGATCAGCAAGGGCTCATCATCCACGATTTCATCAAGGCACTCACCGACCGCTACCGCATCGAGGGCATCGACATCCCCTACCCCATCCGCACCGTTATACAGGAGCAGGAGGATGCCTCCGCAGAAACATCTGCCCCGACAAAGGCGCAGGGCAAATGATGCGCTGTCCATACGAAGCAGCTGGTCATCGTATCTGAGGAAGCACTGATAAATTCGGTACGACCATCTTGACGCATCTTTTTCGCCCGCTTTTCGTTAGCAAATCCTCCACATAGCCTCTGCTATGCGTCCGGTTTGCTGCCTCAATCGGACAAAAAATCTACGCCAATCTGGCATACCTCATTTTATCAGCGATTCCCTGACGAAACGTCACACATCCGTCCACTTTTATCCACAGAATGCACAAGTTTTCCCTAGGGAAACTGTGGATAACTACAGCCCGTTGTCATGCCCCTCAAGCCGCATGACAGCGGTTTTTTTCACGAAAGTCCCATGCCTTTCCTAAAAATCCCTGTGGATAACTTTGTGCACAAACAACTATATATAGATTTTCTATTGACGTCCACACACAAGATGTTGTATAATTCTACTCGCAACGGCACAGAGCCGCAAACGCTAACAAAGACCCGCCGACACGCGGAAAAAGGAGAATGAAGCATGATCGTCAACGACATCAACGTCACCGTCAACGGACTTTCGGACATCACCCCGCACGAGGTTGAGAACTACATCGCCTACATCGAGGGACAGACCAACGAGAAGCTCGACCGCCTCTCCATCACGGGAGCGGATGACGGCCGCGTCACCCTCGGCTACGAGATGCGTCAGCCGAAGTTCGAGCGCATCCGCCGCATCACAGGCTACCTCGTCGGCACGACGGATCGCTGGAACAACGCGAAGCAGGAAGAAGAGCATGAGCGT
Organism: uncultured Selenomonas sp.; assembly: GCA_963541465.1. Lineage (GTDB taxonomy): Bacteria > Bacillota > Negativicutes > Selenomonadales > Selenomonadaceae > Centipeda. The sequence continues at coordinate 1,039 of CAUTTS010000016.1, read as the reverse complement.
GTCAAGCACGGACTCCACTGAGATCCGTATCGCAGGGATTGCACGCGACTCCATCGTCGACGGCGAGGGGATACGCCTGACCGTCTTTACCCAAGGCTGCCCGCGCCGCTGTCCCGGCTGTCATAATCCTGATACGCAGCCGACGGACGGCGGACGGACCACCACCGTCGGTGCAGTGGTCCAAGACCTCGACGCCAATCCTCTTCTCACAGGGCTCACCCTCAGCGGCGGTGAGCCCTTTCTGCAGCCGGCAGCACTGCTCCCTCTCGCACGCGCGGCGCACGAACGTGGCCTCGACGTCTGGAGCTACACAGGCTACACCCTCGATGAGCTGCGTGCTCAGAAGAATCCCGCTGTGGATGCCCTCCTCGACGAGCTCGACGTCCTCGTCGACGGCGACTATCGCGAGGAGGAGCGCGACCTCACCCTCCATTTCCGCGGCTCGCGCAACCAGCGCGTCATCGATCTCGCCGCAACGCGCGCGACGGGGCAGCTGACCCTGCGGTACACAGAGGAATGACAGCGAAGCAAAACGCCCGGCATGAGAGAAGCACACGCCCGTACCGGGCGTTTTCTGCAGAAAATATTGCAATTCCCTCAAAACTTGGTATGATAAACAGAAGAGAATGTATGGGAGGAATGCATCATGGCAGCGACAACACGGGCGCAGAACCTGAAAAAGGCGCAGGATTTTGCACTGAACATCGACGCAACCACGGAGATCGGAATGCTCGAACTCTCGGCGACGCAGGCGATCCGCGTCTCGATCATCCGCTCGCGCGGGCGGCAGTTCACCGCCATCACACCGTTCTGGCGCAAGAAGAGCGACGATATGTGGAAACCGAAGGCAGGCGTCTGGGTGCCCGTGGCTCATACGGGCGAGGTCGCAGACTGCCTGGCGCGCGCCGCAGAAACGATCCGCAAAAAAGAGGCATAACGCTCCCCCACATGCAACGCGGCATGTGGGGTTCTTTTTTGTGTGCCGTGCACTAGTCAACAAAAACTGGACACAAAAACCTAAAAATTAGTCATTAGAATT
>CAUTTS010000015.1:0-33400 GCA_963541465.1 uncultured Selenomonas sp. | reverse complement strand
GTGCAGGATCATGCCGGTCAGCTGTTCCTCCGTTGTCGGACGGCGCAGATAGTTTTCTATCATTGGAAAGAGGTGCATCTGCTCCATGTGGTGAAAAATCTTGCGCTTGGAGAAGAACTCCTTCTGAACCATCGTGACAATCGCTTGAACAAAGCTGTCGCGGCGGCGCGGCAACAGTGCTGTATGATAGGGAAATCCGAGCGGCTTCCGAAAGATCGCCGTTACTGCAAACCAGTCCGCAACTCCACCGACCAGTGCCGCTTCGCTTACTGCTAGCAGCGCACGCACCCAGAGAGAATCCGCAAATCTGATATGAAGGAAAAGGGTACACAGAAAGAACACTGCCGAGAGCAGCAGTGCAACATTTGCTTTATTCCACGTACGCATCACCCCCCCCACATCCTTTCCGTCATATAGACGATGAGGGAAAGTGCCATACCAACTGCTGAGCCAACCACAGCACCATTGATGCGGATCATCTGGAGATCGGTGCGCACCTTCCCTTCCACAAATGAAACGAGCTCATCGTCCGACTTTTGATTCAAGTACTCACGCACAAAGCGGGCGATCATCCCGTGGTGTTTCTCGACCTCTCCCGCCGCGAGCGATTTCATCCATCGGTCAACACGACATTGCCACGGGACAGAATGAGCGTACGCTTCGATTTTCTGATGCAGGAGCTCTCTCACGTAGGGAATCCAGAACGGATGGTTCCCCTTCATGTGGCTCTCGATGAAGTCCGACAAAATGGACTCCATGTCAATGTCCTCAATCAGATGCTCCTTCGCTCGACGCATCGTCGTGCGAAAATCATCATGATCGCCGAGTGATGCAAAGAACGTAGAAAGTGCCTGCACTCCTTCGCGGTGACGTGGATTCTCCGCCTCCAAAGCCTCGGTCAAAATCTCCTGCAGCCGTTCTGTGATCCACGATGCAATCATCGCATCGTCTACGAACGAGAGAACGAGAGCACGGATCATCCCATCACCCTCATATTTCTCACGAATAGAGGCTATATTGTCATGGAGGATCTCTTGAAAGAGCTGGGTCTGCACCAGCTGGATACCGACGCGGACAAGCACCTGAAAAATCCGCTCTGTATGATGCTGCTCCGTAATGAGCACCATCAAGTCTCCTGCGTGGTCTTCAAGAGGCAGCTGATAGAGTGCCTGTTTCACGTATGGTGTCAGCTCGTGTGAAATGCGCGTACTGTCAAGATCCGCTGCCACATAGCGGAGTACATCGATGGCGGTGTCCGTCAGGCGTTCCTCCCCACCGCGATGCACCAAATACTCTGCGAGCATAGCCCCCATATTCTCGCGCTCAATGACTGCCATAATATTCTTCTTGCTGAGGAGATCCTCCGAGGAAAACGCAACGATTGACTCCATAATCCGCCCACGATTCCGACGCAGAATATCAGTACGGTGCGAGATGCCGAGCGGTCGGCCAAAGATCGCCTTGATGGCGAACCAGTCTGCTAGTCCGCCGATCGTCGCCGCGATAAATCCATGATGAATCGTTGATAGGAGGAGACTGCTTCCCTGTCCTACCGTCCCAACAGCACCGAGGGCACTGAGCGCAAGAGCCAGATTTGCCTGATGTTCCTTCTGCACGCCAATCGCCTCACAGTGTTTCCGCTAACTGCTTGAGATACGCGCGGAACGGATCGCCGAGATCACTGCGGCGCAGAGCAAACTCCACTGTCGCCTCCAAGAACCCAAGCTTATCTCCAAGATCATAACGGCGTCCCTCAAAATTATAGGCATAAACCGTATCCTGCTGGGCGAGTACCTTGAGTGCATCCGTCAGCTGAATCTCTCCCCCTTTGCCGGGCTCCGTATTCTGCAAGATAGAGAAAATCTCGGGGCGAATAATGTATCGACCGAGCACGGCCATACGGCTTGGTGCCTCAGCAAGTGCAGGCTTTTCGATCATATCGGAGACACGCATCAGGCGCTCATTCTGCATCGTTCCTGCAACGATACCATAGGAGGAAACCTGTGCATCAGCGACAATCTGACAGCCGAGGACAGAGCCCCCCGTCTCCTCATAAACATCGATCAGCTGACGCAACGCAGGACGCTGCGGATGGTAAACAACATCATCACCGAGGAGCACAGCGAACGGCTCATCGCCGACGAAGGCACGTGCGCAGAGAATCGCATCCCCCAGACCGCGCATATACTTCTGGCGGACGTAGTGGACATTGACATCTGTCGTCTCACGCAGGACATTGAGAAGATCCTGCCGCCCCTTTCGCATGAGCTCATGCTCGAGTGTCGGCGCGGAGTCAAAATGATCCTCGATGGCGCGTTTCCCATGACCGCTGATGATCAGAATTTCCTCGATACCGCTTGCCAGAGCTTCCTCCACAATATACTGGATGGTCGGCTTATCGACAATGGGCAGCATCTCCTTCGGTGTCGCTTTCGTCGCAGGAAGGAATCGTGTTCCATATCCTGCTGCCGGAATAACCGCTTTTCGTATTTGCTGTACCATGACCATATACACTCCATCCATATAAATAGAGCGGAGAGCGCTTGAACCCCCCGCATATTCTGTATGATTCAGCGTGCCAGAACATCGAGTACTGCATTTCCGATGTCTGACGTACGTGCCGTTCCGCCAAGATCCGGCGTCAGTGTCTTTTTCTCCACGAGCAGCGTCTCGATGGCACGGAGTACGCGCTCCGACCACTCTGTTTCACCAAGAAAGTCGAGCATCTGTGCAACTGACCAGATCGACGCTAATGGATTTGCGATCCCCCGCCCTGCAATATCAGGAGCACTCCCGTGAATCGGCTCGAACATCGACGGATAGCGTCGCTCAGGGTTGAGATTCGCCCCTGCTGCGAGCCCCATACCGCCCGCAATCGCCGCGCCGAGATCGGTGAGAATATCACCGAAGAGATTGCTCGTCACCACAACGCCGAACCGCTTCGGATCTTTGACGAAGAACATACTTGCCGCATCGACAAGCAAGCTGTGTGTCTCAACATCGGGATACTCCTTCCCGATCTCGGCAAAGATCTCATCCCAAAACACCATCGAGTATCGCAGTGCATTCCCCTTGGAAATCGAGGTAAGCGTGCGCTTCTCGCGTCGCGCCAGCTCGTAGGCATAACGGATGACGCGCTCACATCCGTGCCGTGAGAATACTCCCGTCTGGAGTGCCGTCTCACGCGGTGTCCCGGGATAGAGCCGTGCACCAACATTCGCGTACTCCCCTTCGCTGTTCTCGCGCACCACGATCATATCGATATCGCGTGGAGAGATATCCGCAAGCGGGCACGGAGCACCGTGCAGGAGACGAACAGGGCGTAAATTGATGTATTCATCAAAGCCACGGCGGATACGAAGCAGAAGATCGCCGAGCGACACATGATCCGGTACACCTGGATAGCCCACAGCCCCCAGATAGATTGCATCGTAACCGCGCAGGAGATCGAGTCCGTTTTCCGGCATCATCTCGCCGGACTTCAAATAGTACTCACATCCCCATGGAAAGTCTTCAAATGTGACAGAGAACATCCCGTCCATCTGTGCAATTCCCGAAAATACCTTTTTCCCCTCAGCGATAACCTCAGGGCCGATCCCGTCTCCTGCAATCACCGCGATACGAAACTGTTTCATCTAACTCCCCCACCTAATGTCCCATAGAATAGGCGTATTAGAACGCCTCTGCAATCGTCTTGATGAGCAACGACTCCTGCTGACGCGGCAGACCGCTCTGATGCAGGGCACGGCCAAAGCCAATGAGGAAGTCCACCTTCTGCATTCGCGTGAGCTTCGTGCTCTCACGCAGCGCACGCGTCAGAGCCTGCACCCCCGCGATACTCGCATCGCGTTTCAGCTGTACCTGCATCGCGAGCTGTCCCGCGAGGATATGTCGACGCACCTCATCCGAGATTCCATCCAGACTCTCTGCGGCAGGCGACACAGGTGCTGCTGACGAGAACGCGGGGACGCCGTCAGGACGTACCGTGTACTCGGGCACGGGGGACATATCCTCTGTGATCGGCGGTGCAAGATGCGACTCCGTTTCTCCCACCGTGGAAAACTCCTGCGGCTGCTGTGGTACGGCGGGTGAGGTGGCGGGCGCATTCAGTGCGAACTCACGCGGCAACTGCTGATACCGAAAACGCTCGGGTCTGCCTTCAGCATCTGCTGGCTGCGGCGGAAGCTGTGCCTGCACAGCAGCTGGAGCGGCGGGCGGCGGCATCGGAACGACACGCTCCTGAGGAGGTGGTGTCTGCATCGGTGCTTGCTGCGGCACGGGTGATGGTTCCTGACGCACTGCGACAGGCATCGGGCCGCGCTTCAGATTCACATCACCGACAAGCTCCTGCGGTGGGTGGCCTTCCTTCGCGGCGAGCTTCTGCTCACGTTTGACATCTGCTGCTGTAATGATAACGGGCTGCGCCTTCTGCGCAGCGAGTGTGAACGAAGGCTGCTCTTTATTGCGCTCTGCGATCCCCTCATCCACCGTCTCCCAGCGGAGGCGTGTCACCTGCGTGGGATTATTCTTGGCAGGTGCCGTGCCGAGGGGACGAACAGCGGGATCCTTCTGCTGTCGGGAGATCGATGCCTCATAGTGGTCGGCATCAGCACGTTCCTCCACTGCCGGTGCATTGGCACGATCCGTTACGAGTCGGTTCGCATGGAAGAGCTCCTGCGAGTCCACCGTTCCGGGGGTCGCTGCATAGGTTGTACCGGAGGTCAGTGCGACGAGCACCGCCGCCGTCAACATGGTGTTTTTGGATGACATCTTCATGAGTCTGTTCTCCTTCTTTCTCTCTCGGCCCACGTCACTTACTGCATTGTACGCGCGCCCGCCATAAACGTTGCTACGGACTTCGCACGGAGCGTCGGATTATCAATGAGCTCGAGCCCATACCGCTGTCCGTTTGCCCCACGGAAGAACATCACTGCCGTCTGATTATCCGCCTTCGCCGTTGCATCGACGACGCCATCGCCATCCTCGTCAATATCGACTTCCTTTGCCGTCATGGCAAAGATCGCCTTGTTGCTATCCGAGAGATTGATCAGCATGATCCCCTCGTATCCGTTGCTGTGCTGAATACGTTCCAGCAGGTTCACCGCATCCTCTGGATTGATCGTGTTGAGATTCGGTACGGATGTATCGGAGAATGCATTGACAAAAACCGCCCATGCATACTTGATATTATACTCCTCATTGTCAAAAATGAGGATCTCGCCCTCGCGATCGTCATAGAGTGCCGACGCTGGAATCACCCCAACGGGTTTCTGCGGGCACATGATGCGGTAGCCGTATGTCTTGCTCTCATAGGAGTATGTCAGCGCATCGGGGGCAATCGTCTGTGTCGCCGCCGGTGCCGCTGATTCTGTCCCCGCCGGCACATCAGCCGCTGCAGCATAGGAGCTGCCGCAGAGCAGCGCTGAGAGCGAAAGAGCAGCGACGAGTTTCTGATAGCGTTTCATTCATTCATCTCCCTAATCATCTCCTGCACCATGGCAAGAGCTTTATTGACGGCGGCACGCTTAATCTCGGCGCGTACGCCGGAAAACACATTTTTTTCCACCGAAGTTTTTCCCAGAGCAGATACAGCGATGTAGACCAGTCCGACCGGCTTTTCGGGAGAACCGCCGCCGGGACCGGCGATCCCCGTGATGCCGACGCCGACATCTGTCTGCATGAGGCTTCGTACCCCCTCTGCCATTGCCCGCGCCGTCTCTGGAGAGACGGCACCGTGCGCGGCAAGCGTTTCCTCCGCCACGTGCAGGATGCGGGACTTCACGTCGTTTGAGTAGGATACGACACTTCCCATGACGTACGCAGAACTGCCGGGCACGTCTGTGAGCGTACTCGTGAGCAGCCCGCCCGTGCATGACTCCGCACAGGAGATTGTATAGCCTTTTGCACAGAGCATTTTCCCGACAATATCCGGCAGCCGTTCTCTCTCCGACATCACTGCACCCTCTCTCCGACAATATCGTAGGTAAAACCCTGAAGGAGACGCACGCGGACAATCTCGCCCGGTGCACTCTCTGCATCACCTTCGATATAGACCTGGCCATCCACCTCAGGTGCCTCGCGGTAGGAACGCCCCACGGCAATCCCCGACTGCTCCGCGTCATGTCCCTCGATGAGAACATCCAGCTCCTGATGCTCCAGCTCGATGTTGATCTCCTCGGAGATCTTACTCTGGAGACTCATGAGGTCATGGTAACGCTCCTGCATCACCTCTTCGGAAACCTTCTTCCCCATTGCCGCAGCGGCAGTGTCCTCCTCCTCGGAGTAGGTAAAGATTCCCACCTTATCGAATCGCTGCGTCTCCACAAAGCGACGCAGCGTCTGATACTGGGCGTCGGTTTCCCCAGGGAAGCCAACGATGAATGTCGAGCGAATCGCGACTCCCGGGATGCGTGCCCGCAGCTTTGCGATCAGCTCCTCCATACCCGCCCGTGTATCGGGACGATTCATCGAACGCAGCACGGCATCATGCGCATGTTGCAGCGGCAGATCGACATACTTGACCACCTTTGGTTCAGTGGCAAAGACATCGATCAACTCATCGGTAAAATACTTTGGATAGCTGTATAGCACACGAATCCACGCAATTCCGTCGATCTTTGCAAGCTCGCGCAGAAGCGTCGGTAGCATCGGCTTTTGATAGCAATCCAGCCCATAGTTTGCGCTATCCTGCGCGATGAGAACCAGCTCGCGAACACCGGCAGCGGCGAGCTCACGTCCCTCCGCTACGATATCCTCCATTGGACGACTGCGGAAGCTCCCGCGTATGAGCGGAATCGCACAGAACGCACAACGATGATCGCACCCCTCCGCAATCTTAACATACGCCGTATAGTTCGGTGTCGTCCGCAGGCGCGGTGTCTTGGCATCGTAGATCGTATCATCCTTCCCCGCGATGAGCAGGCGACGCCCCTTGAGTGTCGCCTCGATCACCTCCATGATACGGCTCCACGCCCCCGTTCCGATGATGGCATCCGCCTCCGGGATCTCATCGAGAAGCTGCTGTCCATACCGCTGTCCGAGACAGCCCGCTACGATGAGACTGCGGCAGCGCCCCGTCTCCTTGTAGTCCGCCATCCCGAGCACCGTCGTGATCGACTCCTCTTTTGCCGACTGAATAAAGGCACACGTATTGACAATCAGGATATCTGCCTCTGACGGATCATTGGTAATATCGATGCCATGCTCACGCATAATGCCGAGCATGACTTCTGTATCGACCAAATTTTTTGCACAGCCAAGGCTGATAAAACCTGCTTTCACTGGTTACATTCCCCCACAACTACTCTTCGTAAAACCGCACCTGTTTGACCCAACGATCAAGAAGGATCTTCTGCTCTGCCGGGCTATAATACGGCTTGCTCTTAAAAATATTGATATTCTTTCCCGCAAACATCCGATAGGACAGCGTTACGGGGTTGGTCGTCAAAAAATAGATATGCTGCCGTGCCAGCGCCAACTGCGCCTCATCCGTCAGCAGCCAGTCGGCAAAATCCTCCGCCGCCTGCACATCGTGCTTGCCCGCGCGGAATGCAAGCCCTGTACCGTAAATCACCGCCGCCGTCCCGTCCGTCGGATAGAGCACACGGATGGGATAGTCATCGTGAATATAGCGGAGCGTCTCACTGAGAACAGCAACCGAAATATCGACCTCCCCCATCCCCGCTTGCCGTACGGGCGTATGTAAATAGCGGGAATACTGCATGATCTGCGGCTGAATCCTACGCCAAATAGCGAAGGTGCGTTGTTCACCATACTCAGCAATCATACTGTAAAGAAGATTTGATGAGGCATCAGCCGCCATAAAATCCGTCGTACCGATGCGTATATCCTTCTGCTGCGCCAACAGTTGCCACGAGTCAGGAAGATCGAGGTGCGTGCGCAGATAGTCTTGATTTATTGCAAAGACGATCGGATCATACCACACACCCGTCCAATACCCATCGGGCTGACGAAATTGATCGGCGACCTGATCGCTCCGCTCGGACTGATAGGGCACAAGATACCCTGCCGCCGCTGCGCGATCGAGCACCTCGCGGTCTGCGAGGACAAGTGCCGCCGGAGCACTTACGCCGCTTCCGGCCTGCTCTTCCAGGCGCTTCTGTATTTGCTCTGCGGATAGAGGAACGAAACTGACACGGATATTATACTCCTTCTCGTACGCCTCAGACAGTGCCGACGCTGCCTCCGTCGGCAGCGTCGTATATGCCACAATCTCCTGCAACGGGCGGCGTGCAAGTGCCGTACTCTGCCGTCCAACGGACAGATACGCCGCCCCCGTGGCAGCCACGAGAAACAGCGTCGCGATCATCAGGACAAAGAGCGGAAACCGCTTCATGAAAAAACCTCTCGAATAGAAGAAGATATACTGCTACCATTATAAACAATTCCCTTGGAATCTACAAGAGATATTACGGAAGCACGGATAAATTCGCTACTGTCTTTTTGTCTCCTGTGCAAGGAATGCTGAGGAGTTTGCACCGATTTTTGTAACCGCCTCAACGCAGTCTTCCGTGCCGTTGTCCATTGTAATACCGATAAAAGGTGCGGCCTCACCCGCAAGGCTACGCACCTGCACAGGAACATCCACCGATGCTCCGAGGTCATGATCGGCGTTGCCAGAGGACTTAAGGAAGCGCTGATGGTGCGCTGCTACTTTCGGAGAAATGGAGGGCATAAAAAGAGGCTGTTGCACGGAACAAACGTGCAGCAGCCTCTTTTTATGCAAAAGCACAGAAACATACGTTTGAAAACAAAGGTTTCTGGCGTAAACTATGTGTATGCCAAACCAAATTCTACATCAGGATGATACATCCTACGGAGGCATCTTTCAATCCAGCCTCCCCCTCAATATAGAGGGTTTTCCCATCCGCTTTTCATTTGGTGGTAAAATACATACGCTTCTCAGCCGGGCGGCCATGCAAATGCACGCCCGCCGAGAAGGTGAAAGTGCAGATGCCCGACAGTCTGTCCGCCGTCTTCCCCTGTATTGGTGACGAGACGGAATCCGTCACCATCCACGCCAAGGCTGCGGGCAAGCTGCGGAACAACCTCTGTAAGAATATGGGCCGCGAGAGCTTCATCTTCCGCGCCAAAGTCCAGAACGCTGCGGATATGCTTCTTCGGTATGATGAGTACATGCTCCGGTGCCTGCGGATCTAGGTCACGAAAGGCAAGCACGGTATCGTCTTCATAGACTTTGGTCGACGGAATCTCTCCCTGTGCAATCTTGCAAAAAATACAATCTGCCACGTGATTCACTTCCTTTCAAGGAATCGCTGATCTATATTAAAAGGATTCGACGCAAGGAAAAATTCTCCTCCTATGCACTGGCCTCCTGACGATCCATGCGTACTTCACGACCTGTATCCAACAAAAACAGATAGCATTCTTTCACCGGCCGTCCTAGGATCGTCTCTACGGCATCACAATATAGATCCATCTGGAACTGATAGCGCGTGCGTGCATCCTGCGGAGAAATATGACGATCCGTCTTATAGTCGAGAAGAATATAATCGCCATTTTCTTCCTCAAAGAGAACGTCGATAATGCCCTGCAGGAAAATGCGATCCGCCTCGTCCTGTGCCTCCTTATAGTATTTCTTCGCCGGCAGGAGACGGCCGAACGGCAGCTCACGATATACGCGCTTCGCCGTGCGTAGGCGGCGTCCGAGTGCAGAGGAAACAAACCTCCACACATTGCGGACATCAAGGCTCTGATATGCTTCTTCGGTCAGGATTCCCTGATCGAAAAGGGATCGCGCCTGACGCTCAATGGCCGCAATGTCAGGCACCTCCGCAAAATCAAGATGCTGCATGAGTGCATGCATGGCCGTGCCACGCTCCATCGGACTCAAGGCAGCACGCTTTGCCGTGCGCAGAAAACGTGGCACTTCCCATGCCTGCCCACCTGCCACCGCTCCGACAGCAGGCGCAAAGGACGGCAGAACCTCCTCATCGGGGAAGTTCTCACGCTTGAGTTCCGTTACGCTGGTCTTGGCGTGGATCTGTTCCGTTCCCCTGCTGTCATACGTCCAACTGAGGACGGCGTTCACATGCGACGCATCTCCTCCTGAAGGAAGCGGCTCTCCACTGCGAATGGCGGAAAGTTCGGCATCTGCCCCCCTCTCCTCCTCACTGCGTGACGTACGTACATCTGCTTTCTCAATCCGCACGGCGAATCGCGCTTTTTCATCGCTCCATTCCCGCAGCTGTATGTCCTCGACGCCCTCCATCAATGCCTGTCCATCGGGATGCCGCATCAGTGCCAGGGCAATCCAGTCCAGATAGCAGGATGCACCGAGGATGGCAGCATCCGGGAACGTCTCTCCCTCCTCCTTCGCGTATTGCCGGCAGAAATCTCGCAGCTTCGCCAAGCGGCTCAATCCGTTCCGAGAGGTGCGCAGTGTCCCCGTCAGGATGAGTTTTTCCTGTGCGCGTGTCATTGCAACATAGAGAATACGCATTTCCTCCGCGATCGTCTCGCGGCGGATCACCTCTTTGACACTTCGCCGCCCCAACGTATCATATTTCTGCCGCCCAATTTCCGTGTTCTCATATACGCGCACGCCGACCCCAGCATGTGCATGATAGAGCACGTCTCCTGATATATCCTGCGTATTAAACGCACCGGCTATATTCGCGAGAAAGACGACGGGAAACTCCAGTCCTTTACTGCGATGAATGGTCATGATCCGCACGACATTTTCGCTCTCGCTCAATGTCCGCGCGGCGGAGAGATCGGTACTGCGCCGCTGCAGGGCGTCCATATAGCGCAGAAAGCGAAACAGACCTCGTTCATTCGTACGCTCAAAATCGCCCGCACGATCGATGAGCATGCGCAAATTCGCCTGCCTCAGGATACCGTCGGGAAGCGCGCCGACATAGTCATAGTACCCCGATGTACGGTATAGATGCCAGAGCAGCTCAGGCACACTGCGCAATAAGGCCTCACGCCGCCAGCACCTTATCGTCTGCAGTGCCTCCTTTGCCTTATTTCGTACAGCAGGCGGAACCTCCTCTGCGGCTGCTCCTTTTAGAGCATCGTAGATCGAACCGACAGGTGTATGAATGCGCAGCAGGGCAAGTTCCTCCATCGACATGCCGATCATCGGCGAGGTGAGGACGGCCGTCAGCGGTGTATCCTGCCGTGCATTGTCCAGGACAGCGAGAAGGGAAAGCATCATGCGTATTTCGCTTGCCTCAAAATACCCTGCCGTATCATCTGCATAGGATGGAACGCCCGCTTCTCGCAGGGCGTCCATCAGGATGACTGCCCGTTCCTTTGTGCCGCGCAGCAAGACGACGATATCGCTCCAGCGCAGAGCTTTTCCACTCTGTACCGTATATCCTGCATCGACCAGTGCTTTGATGCGACGCGCAATATAGAGTGACTCCACCGCAAAGGCAGCCAGTTCTTCGCCCTCATCATCCCCCTCCTCTGCGGAGTAATCCGCATCCAGGAGATCGATCTCCAGCGGCGATGCCAAAGATTTCCCCGCAGGATCGTCGTCAAAGGTGCGCCCCGGATTCAGGCGTGCACTTTGATCGTAGGCGATCTCGACCGCCGACTCCGTCATGATCTGCGAGAATATCTCATTGATGGGCTGCAGTACCTCAGCGCGGCTACGGAAGTTCTCTGACATGGTGATCAGTTCACCGGCAGAGCTGCCCTGACGATAGGCACGATAGGTGTGTTGGAAAAGACTCGGATCCGCCAGCCGAAAACGATAGATACTCTGCTTCACATCGCCGACAATAAAGCGGTTGTCATCGCGCGCGATCTGCCGCAGGATGCCCTCTTGAATCCCATTCGTATCCTGATATTCATCCACCATGATCGCTGTATAGTATGCACGAAGCTCCTCTGCGATATCCGTCGGATCAACGGCATTAAGATCATCCTGCAGCTGCTCTGGATGTCGACACAGGAGTGCCAACGCACGATGCTCTAGATCACTGAAGTCCAAAAGAGAACGATCCAATTTTTCCTTTTGAAAGACATGATGAAAATCCAATGCCAGACGGGAATATTGACGAATGGCGGTATTCGCTATATTTTCTGCGGCACAGAGCTCCTCTGCCGTGGCGGGCAGCTGATCGACAGCGGCGTCCCATGCCTTGTAAATATTCGTCATCTTTTTTTTCAACGCAGCGCCAAGCTCCGGATCATAGTCCTCGATGGACTTGTGCGGGATGCTTTTCCGCTGTTTCTTTGCAGCAGCCGCATCCATGCGAAAGCGTTCCCATGCCTGATCTTCTGAGCCGTTTATGAGGAGCTGCAGCCCGCCCTGCAATTCCTCGTAGAGATCCAGATTATGATGAATGACTGCCATGTATTTCTCAGCTACCGTGTGCAGTTCCGCATCCCCCTGCACCAGAACGTCCATTGTGCTGTGGTATCCGGCACATAGATCGGACAGTTTCTCATGCAGCTCTCGCGCCAGCACATCAAACCCACGCCGCTTCCAGTACGGCAGATCATCTTTTTCCTGTCCCTGCCTGCTGAGCCATACCGCAGGCGAAGGCTGACTGAGCGCGAAGTCATAGAGTGCGAGTACCTCTTCCTTGAGTTTCTCATCGTCTCCCTTGACACCTCCATAGGCATCGGCAAAGGCAAGAAATTCATCGCTGCTCCCCTGTGTTGCCTCCTCATATTTGCGCTCAAGGAGTTCATCCATGATATCGCGTTTAAGCAGACGTATTTCCTGCTCACTTGCCAGACGAAATGTCGGAGGCATGTCGGTCGCGTCGATATGCGCCTGCAGAAGTCGCTGACAGAATGCATGAAATGTGGAAATGTCTGCGCCTGTCAGCAGAATGCGCTGACGCTCAAGGCGGTCAATTTCCTTACTGATGCCGGCATCCCCGGCAATGGCATCGATCTCCGCATTGAGTGCCGCCTCGATACGCCCGCGCATTTCAAGAGCGGCGGCCTTCGTAAAGGTAAGAACTAGAATACGATCCAGTGACAGCTCCTCATTCCGCACCTGCGAAATAATGCGTTCCACCAGTACGCGCGTCTTCCCGGATCCTGCCGCTGCCGCCACGAGAATATTGTGTCCTCTCGCATCAATCGCACGCTGTTGGTCTGCTGTAAATGCCAGTCGATCCGCCATCGCAATCCACCTCCTCTACGATCCGTGCAATTTCTTCCATCGCTTCCTGCGCATTGTCGGCGATATCATGATATACGTCCCCCTGCCGAAGTGTAGGATCGAAAGCGCAGATGGTATGATAGTCACAATACGTACACGCATTTCGAGCCTGAAAGCGATAGGGATAGACGCGGATATCCCCGCGCAGAATATCTTCCGCCGTCGCGCGGATCAGCCGCGGCAAAAAGGCAAGCAGCTGCTGGAATTCCTCGCGCGAACGCACAAATTTCGCCGAGGATTTGGAGAGACTGTTATCTTTGTTGAACGAGATGCAGATATGATCCGCCGCCTGATCAAGCTGCTTCATGATATCCGCATCGTCGAGCAGCATCCCCGTAAGTGCCATCCCCTGCATTACCTTGCGCCGAAGCGCTGCTTCATCCAGGCGCACATCGCAGGGGACAACGGGGTTTTTCACCGGGGCATAGAGCATCCCTGCGGGAAACGCCTCCTCCGTATCCAGGATGGAGCGCACGACAAAGAGATACAGGAGAAGCTGCATCTTCAGGCCGTGCCGAATCTCAGGCAGGAGGAGGGACGTCGCCCCCGTTTTATAGTCGAGAACCAGATAGTAGGCATGATGATCCATCACATCCAGACGGTCAATCTGCCCGCGCAGAGAGAGCGTCATGCCGTCCGCGAGCGGAAAATCCGCTAGGCGGACGCCGTCATTCCTGCGCCCGAAGCTGATCTCAAACCCATAGGGATGAAAAGAAGATGCTGCCGCCCATGACGTAAGATGCTGTATGGTCTGTTGTGCTGTGCAGCGGATCCGTTCGATGCGGTGCCGATAGCTGGCACGGCTCATCAGCACGGTGCTGTGCACCTGCGGGATCAGTTCCTGCAGCAGTTCCTCGATCTTCTCTGGAGCCTCTGCCAATGCCGCGCACCAATCGTTGCCGTATGCACTGCGCACCCACTCACCGTAGCCACGCAGGATGCCGTGCAGAAGTGTCCCGAAGTCATTGCTCTGAAACTCGTAGCGATCACGCTGCTGCAGCCGCAGCCCGTACATGGCAAAGTGGCGGAACGGGCACTGACGAAACGTCTCCAGCCGTGTGGTGCTTCCGCTGAGCCTATGGTCGCGCGCAAACAGCCGTGCTGCCACGGGAGCAGGGATGGACACTTCGCGCGGCGGGAGAAAAAGTCCATGGAGCATACGCCGCAGGAGCGGCTGCATCACAGCATCCTGCAGCATCCAGTTATAGACATCCCCCCACATGACGGGCATTTCCCCGTGCTCTTTCTTTTCACGCAGCGCAGCAGTCAGATGTGAGAGTGCAGGATACGGTGCAGAGAGGAGCAACGGATCATCCCGCCCGACCATAGCAAGTGGGATGGAGAAAAAGGAGCTGCTTATTCGGCGCAGTCGTGCGATCAGCGGCGACGGAGCAAGGGTTGAACCATCCACCGAAGAGAGTGCGTACGACACCCAAAGATAGTCGCGCGCCTCCGTAAACCCACGGTAGAGCTGATACCGTTCCAAAAAGCTCTGCTGTGTGCGCCCCCCAAAGACGGTATGCCCGGAATCCGCTCCCACCGTCTGAAGAGACTCACCGATGAAGAGGAGTTCTGTATCGGAAAATACGCCGCTCGCCGTTCCCGCGCGCGGCATGATGCCGGCATTCGCCCCAATGACAAAAACAGCACGCACTCCCGCGATGCTGTTCTGATCAAAGGATGCAACGGTAACATGATCCAGCCCCGGCGGAATTAGGGCAATGGACATGGCGTCAAGTCCATCGCTCAAGAGCTCCTCATAGTCCCGGCTCGATAGCGGGTCGTCTCCGCGCACCTCGACCAGCTGGTCAAAAAGCGCCATACAGGAACTCCATATCTGACGATGGGCAGCCGCATCCGCCAATCGCCCTTCGCGGTCTGCCGTTTCACTCCACAGGCAGAGTGTCTGCGGAACACACAGCTCATCGAGGAAGTCATAGAGTGCCTTCGTACGCGCACGTGCTGTGCTCTCATGCCGTCGCAGATGTCCGGTCAGGAGGAAAAGCGGTTCTGCAATACGACGGCGCAGATGATCCAGCCACTGCTCTTCCCTGAGGCGTTCTTCGTCCTCGTCCAAATGCGACTCATGTTCTGCAACCCGCCGCTGGACAAAGTCCCACGGCTCTGTCGCCGTCCACTGTGATTCACTGCGAATCCCGTAGGCAAGGCAGTAGTTTTCCAGACGATCGACAGCCTCCTGCCAATCCGCACATAGT
This sequence comes from uncultured Selenomonas sp., assembly GCA_963541465.1. GTDB lineage: Bacteria > Bacillota > Negativicutes > Selenomonadales > Selenomonadaceae > Centipeda. Next base: position 18,010 of record CAUTTS010000015.1, on the reverse strand, counting down.
GGAGGAGCATCTTCGTCCTCCTCCGCTTCGAGCAGGGGAAAGAAGCCCGTGCGCAGCGCGCGAAAGACAGTCTCATACCCCCCACGCCACGTCATCTGGGCAACAGCACGCAGGAGCTCAGCGAGCGGATGATGCGCACTCTGGCGTCTGACATCCAGATAAAAGGGGATGCCGCAATCCGCAAAAGCGAGCGAGAGAAGATCACCGTAGAGATCGACATCACGCACAAGTACAGCGATCTCGCGGTAGCGATAGCCACCGTCGCGTGCAAGGCGGAGGATGTCTGCCGCCGCCGTCTCCACCTCAAGACGCGGATTGGCTGCCTCGACGATCCGTATGGAATCATCCTTCGCGGGCATGATATGCCCGTGGTCGAACAGCTGCGCTTCCAGCAAACGAAGCCCCTCCGTCCGCGCCCGATGCTGCACTGGCATCAGGCGAATCCCAATCTGCGCCGATGGCTGCTCCTCCGTAAAGATCTGCTGCAGGAGGTGCATCGTCTGATAACTGCGCGCAAACAGCCCCGTATCATAGATATTTTCCGGTAAATTGGTAAATACATGCGTTCCATCATCACGTCCGTCCATCGTCAGGCTGACATGAACGGTATCAACAACGCGAAACAGCGCGCGAAAGACCGCAAGTTCCTGCGGATTGAAAAAATCGAATCCGTCCACCCACAGTTCGGCGCCGCGCAGAAATGGTGCATCAATGAGCTGCGCGGCGAGACGCTCCATCCGATCGGTGTGATCGGTCAATCGCCCCTCCATACGGGCAGCGAGCTCATCCATGATCGTGGCGAGTTCCGTCAGCTTCGCTGACAATCGTGCATGCTTTCCTGTACTGACATCTGCTGCCTGACGCAGATGATCGGAGCTGAGCCGATCACGCTTCAGTTCTGCGATCGTATGCCCGAGTACCTCCGTAAACCCACGCTTGTGCACAGAGCGCTGAAAGATGGAGAGTTCTCTGCTGTGCTGCAGCAGAATATCCTTGAGCAGGATACGCCTGCCGATATCGCTGATCCGCGGCAGATGCTCCCCCCCGGTCTCAAGCAACACCTGCCGGGCAAGCCGACGAAACCCAAAGACATACACTTGAAGGAATCCAGCCCCATGCGTCAGAGCTTCGGCCAGTGCCCGCTCCGCCGCATAGGTCATGTGCTCGGGAACGAGAAGGATGCGCTGGCGCCCGAGCGGCTCCTCCCGCAGCACATCCTTCATCGCCGTGAGACAGTCATGTGTTTTGCCCGTCCCCGACCGCCCGATGATAAACTCCAGCCGTGCCGTCATAATGCCAATCCCCCATTTTGCGTAAAGGATGCATAACTGCCGTTCTGTCTGCGGCACACTTCCAGATGGACGGGAATCCGTGCACGCAGTTCCTCGATGTGAGAAATGATGCCAACCAGCCGACCGCCCTCACGCTGCACATCGAGAAGCGCGCGAATGGCAACGTCAAGCGTCTCACTGTCCAGTGATCCGAAGCCTTCGTCGATGAAAATCATATCAAGATGCATTCCGCCCGCATAATGCTGCACGACATCCGAGAGCCCAAGTGCGAGTGACAGGGAGGCTAGGAAGGTCTCTCCGCCGGAGAGCGTGCGTGCAAGACGCGGAAAGCCCGTATACTCATCAAAGACATCGATCTCAAGCCCCCACCACTTCTTCTTTTGTCCGCCCTCTCCGTGGATAAAGCGGTAACGTCCCCGGCTCATCATCATCAACCGCTCGTTCGCGGCATCGATGACATCGGACAGAATCGAGCGCAGGACATAGGTCTGGAAATGGATCTGATAGGGCGGTTTTGCCGCAGCGACATTCGCGAGTTTCCCGATCACACGGTAGCGCTTATCGCGGGCTGCTCCCGCCCGTTCCAGCGCATCCATTTCCTTGGTCATGCGCGTATAGAGAGCCATGCGCTCCATACGGACGCCCTGTGCTCGCGCACTATCCTGCACACGCTGATCGGCGATACGCTCCGCTTCGGTCAGTGCCTCCATGTCCGGTGGGCAAAGCCCCTCTGCTGCTGCCTCGGCCGTCTTCACCAGCTTCTCCGCTGCCTGGAACGCCGTATCATACGCGGCGATACGTTTACGTACTTTTTCCAGATAGTCGCTCTTTGCCCAGTCTCCCGCAACGGCATGATGGTATTCTTCCTCGGTCAGAAAATCTGCGGCACGATATGCAGCCGTATACGCTTTCTGCGCCGCTTGCCGCACTTCTTCTGCTTCCTTCAGAACACGCTGTGCCGCCGCCTTGGCACTCTCCGTGCGGACACATTCCTGCGCCGCCGTCTTCTCCCGCTTCTCTGCTTCGGCACGGGCAGTTTCCGTTGTTTTTACTTCCCGTTCCAGACGTGCCGCCGCTTTCCGCACCGCATCTGCATCACGATACGCCTCTGGCAGCTGACGTTCCAAGGTATTCCGCTCACCCTCATGAAGCCCTATAAGATTGCAGTTCTTTTGAAGCAGAGCTTCCTGCTCTTTCTGCTGCTCCTTCCGTGAAGAGAGCTGTTGCTGCTCTTCGGCATACGCTTTCTCAAGGGCTTTACACGCATCCTGTGCACGGCGGAGCTGTTTTTCCCGTTCCGCGACACGTGTACAAAACGCCTCCATGGTTTCATCCGTGAGAAGCTCTTTGATGCGTTTTTGCTCATGGAGAAGCTCCTGCTCAAGCCGAAGGCACTCTGCTTTTTCCTGCTCTGCCTGAGCAGTGCATTTCTGCAGCTCCTTCTCTGCCGTTTCCAAGCGCTGCGTGCATACATCCATCTCCTGTGCGGTTGGGATCTCCTCCGCATGCACGGCAGGACTTGGATGTGCGAGAGATCCGCAGACCGGACAAGGGGTGTCCGCCTGCAGGATCTGCGCCAGACGTGCGGCACTGCCCATATCGTAGAGCGTACGAAGACGGCGCTGTGTCGTCCGTGCAGAGGATAATTCACTCTCTGCCATCTGCAGTTTTTTCTGCGCTTTTTGAGAACATTCGTGTGCTGATGTCAATACCTCTTCTAGTTCACGTATATGGTCTGACGCCTTTTGGCATTGTGCAAGCTGTTTCTTCTCCTGCTCAACGATCTCACTCCCGACCAGGATCTGATGCAGTCTTGTGCGCTCTGCTTCATGCTTCTTCTGTGCATCGGTGAGACGTTCAATCTCCGCTGCGCCGCTTTTATATTTTTCTTCTCCCTCTGCGGCACGGGTGCGAAGATCGCGCAAGGCAGAAGTACATTCCTGGTAACGGCTCGCCAGCGGTTCGTAATCCCTCATACGGCGCAGCTGCTCCACATTTTTCGTATGCTCATCTGCATGGGATTCCACCTGCTTTAGCCATGCTGCGGATGCATCATGTTCCGTCTTCGCAGCAGCGCAATCCTTTTCTGCGGATGCGTATGCCTCTCTGCGGGTGCGTTCCGTGTTCAACGCTTCGATGTAGCTGCGCTCCTTGTAGAGCACCGGTTGTGCACGCTGTGCACGCGACAGGCGCACACGAAAGTCGCGGACAGACTCTGCTTGTTCGCGCTTTTTCTCCAAATCACTTTGTGCCGCATCCCGTGCACTGAGTTTCTGCTGTGCAGCAGCCCCCTCTTCACGTGCCCGCCGTGCACTCTTCTGCGCCTTTTCGAGCTCCCGCAAGACTTCATCCTGACCGCGTATCTCCTCCGAAAGTTCGGAGAGACGTGTGCGGAGTTCGTCCAGTGACGCCATTCCCTCAGCACGCAGAATGCCTTCCGCACGCTCACGCTCCGCCTGTGCCGTCCGCTCAAGTTGTTGTGCCTCTTTCGTCAATGCTTCTTCAATGCGCTGATATCGCTCCGTACGGAAAATACGCTGCATAATGGCGCTGCGATCCTTGACTTCTGCCAACAAGAACCGCTGAAACTGTCCCTGTGGGAGGAGAACGACCTGACGAAACTGGTCGGCATCGAAGCCGATCAGCTGACTGATGCGTTCCGAGACATCCGTGATGTTCGCGGCAAGCAGTTTGTCCTCGCCTGTCTTGCCAACATCGGGCAGTCGAAATAGTTGTCCCGTCGCTGCCCGCCGCGTCATCTTACCGCGTGACATACGAGAATAGGCAGGAGAACGCAGCACGCGGTAGCGACGTTGCCCGAGCGCGAATACATACTCCACCTCCGTCGTCCGATCCGGCGGTGCTGTGGAGGAACGCAGCATTGCCCCCTCGCGTATATCCCCGCTGGACTCTCCGTAGAGGGCGAATACGATCGCGTCCAAAATAGTGGTCTTTCCGGAGCCCGTCGCTCCATGGATCAAAAGGAATGGGGCATCGGCAAGGGCTGTCTCAAAGTCCAACACCTGCTCGTCCACATAGGAGCCGAACGCCTGGATGCGGAGTTTCAGCGGTCTCATTGCATTCTCTCCTCCCGTTCCAAGGCATCGATGATATGTGTAAGCTCCTCGGTCTCCTCCTGCGTCATTTTCTCCGTGGTCATCTCCGCATAGAAATCCGCAAAGAGATGGAGATCTGACTTGCCGCGCTCATAGTTTCGCACTTCGTTGGAGGAATGTCCCATGTGAATGTTCGGGCGCGTGATGAGAAAAAGATTTGGATAGACGCGACGCAGCTTTTCATGGGCGGCGAGTACAGCATCTGTGTCGGTAAGCTCCACGCAGATATAGTCCTCGTGTGAAAGAGGATCGAATTCATCGGACATGATCTCAGCCATTTTTCCTCTCACGATCCGCACATCATGCTGCGGTGTCAGCGGATAGAATGTGTGGGAGACAGCCCCTGCCGCATCGATATCGACCAGTGTGACTCCCTTTTTCTGATGTGACTCATCAAAGGAATACTTGAGCAGAGATCCGGCATAGCGAATCTGCTCCGCCCCCGCGCGCTGGGGCGCGTGCAGGTGTCCAAGCGCCGTGTAATTGTATGGCCTGAATTTATCCGCGTGCACCTGATCACTGCCGCCCACGGATAGTGTATGCTCGGATTCGGAGGTCTTACCGCCGATCACAAAGGCATGGGCAACGGCAACACTGCGTGCGCCCTGCGGGATCATCGCCCGTGATGCGGCGATCTGTACATCCAACGCCGTATCGAAGGACGGCGTTTCGTCCAGTGAAAAAGACGCGCGGACATGCGGTGGGTCACCATAGGGAAGCAGTGAGAAGTACACGTCCCCGAATACATCGGACAGCACGACGGGAGCCGCCGTCGCGTCAAGAGTGCCTGCAATATACACGCCGGAGGATTGCAGCAGCTGTGCGCCGAATGCCAGACGAATTGCACTGTCATGATTTCCTGCAATACAGAGAACCTTGATCCCCTGCTCTGCCAGGCGTGTCAGCACCGCATTGAACAACGCTACGGCTTCGGGCGGCGGCACTGCCCGATCATAAACATCGCCCGCGATAACGAGTGCATCCGGTCGGACGTCACGGCACAGCGCCAAAAGTTCTTCCAGCACATACGTCTGATCTTCCGTCATGTGCCGCTGTCCAAAGAGTTTGCCCAGGTGCCAGTCTGCTGTATGGATAAAGCGCATGATAGTCCCTCATATTGGATGACAAAAGCCTGATTTCATTCGTGCGATCGTCGATAGGTTTCTCGCCGTTTACACGCCGTCCTTTTCTTCCGAAATCATGGCGCGAAGAGCCGCCTCGTCCAAGACGGGAATGCCGAGATCCTCCGCCTTTTTCAGCTTACTGCCTGCCGCTTCTCCCGCGACAAGATAATCGGTCTTCTTTGAAACAGAGCCCTTCACCATGCCTCCATGCGCCGTAATAAGGGCACTGCATTCCTCACGGGACAGAGTCGGCAGTGTACCCGTGATGACAAAACTCTTTCCGGCGAGTGCCGTCCCCACACACTCCGTTTGTGCTCCTGCAAAGTTCACCCCAGCTGTACGCAGGCGGTCCAGCAGGGCACAGGCGGATGCAGAGGAGAAGAACTCCGTCAGCTTCTGTACCGTAATCTCGCCCATATCCGGAACGGCGAGAATGCGTTCCGGGGACTCACGCGCCGCCTCCTGCAGAGCATCAATGGATGAAAACTCCTGCATCAGCGCGGCAGCTGCTGCACGTCCGATGCCAGCAATTCCCAGTCCCGTCAGTAGGCGCTCGGGAGGGTTTTGCTTACTCGCTTCGATTGCCGCAAGACGCTGATCGACACTCTTTGCACGGCCGATCAGTCCAGAGGCAACGAGCTCCTCTCGACGCTCATGCAGAGAAAAGATATCCGCAATATCATGGATATATCCTGCATGGACAAGTGCAATAACGGCAGCTGCTCCTAGTCCCTTGATATCCATCGCGCTGCGGCTGACGAAGTTCAGGAGATGGTTCTCGATCTGTGCCGGGCATACAGGATTTTGGCAGCGCATATCCGCCGTATCTGCTTCTCGTACGGCATGTGCGCCGCAGACGGGACAGACATCCGGTATCACATAGGGACGACTGTTCTGCGGCCGTTTGTCCTTCAGCACCGCCTTGACGCGCGGGATGATTTCCCCTGACTTATAGACGAGAATGGTATCGCCGATACGGATGTCCAGACTGTCAATATAGTCCTGATTGTGCAGGGTCGCCCGCTCGACGCGTGTTCCGCAGAGTCCCACGGGATCGAACACGGCCGTCGGTGTGATGCGCCCGGTCCGTCCGACGGAAAGCTCAATATCGCGAAGTACTGTCTCCTTCTCCTCCGGCGGATACTTATAGGCAATTGCCCAACGCGGTGCCTTTGCCGTCGCGCCAAGTTCCTCGCGCATGGCAAAGGAGTTCACCTTAACCACGGCTCCATCGATATCATAGGGCAGGCTGCCGCGCCGCGCACCGATCTCCTCGACGGCGGCCCAGACCTCCTCCGCCGTGCGGCAGACACGATAGTTCGCAATCGTCTTGATCCCCTGAGCCTGCATGAAGGCATACGCCTCGGTATGAGAGGAAAATACGCGGCCGTCACTGCGCTGCAAATTGAATACGAACATAGACAACCTGCGCTCCTTTGTGATGCGCGAATCCAGCTGCCGCAGAGTTCCTGCGGCACAATTGCGCGGATTGGCAAAGGTCTTCAGACCAAGGAGTTCCTGCCGCTCGTTGACCTCGGCAAATGCGGCGCGCTCCATATAGACCTCGCCGCGCACCTCAAAATACGGCAGCGGCTCATGCAGCTCCTGTGCAACATCGTCAATCACACGTGCATTCACCGTCACGTCTTCTCCCTGCACAATGCCGTCACCTCGTGTGATCGCACGTGCAAGCATACCATTCTCGTAGCGAAGTGCCAAAGACAATCCGTCGATCTTTTCCTCGACGACAAATTCCGCCGCAGGAAAATGCGCAAGAACACGATCGGCAAACGCACGAATCTCCTCCTCGGAGAATACATCCTGCAAGGAGAGCATCGGTACATCATGAGGAACAAGTACGCCGACTTCACGTTGTGCTGAGCCTCCCACGGTGCGTGTCGGTGAGTTCTTCGTAATGAGCTCCGGATACGCCGCCTCAAGTTTTTTCAGGCGCATCATCAGCATATCGAAGTCATAATCCGAAATCTCAGATTCATTATCGTCATAGTACTGCTTAGAATACTTCCGTATTTTACGCCGAAGCTCTGACAGCTCTGTCTTTACCTCATCAATCTTGCTCATGATTTCCTCACAGCTTCAAAATCGGTGCATACTTTTGCACGAACTTCTTGATTCCTTCCCCCGGAAATGCAATGGACAGCTCGGCATCCTCACCTGATCCGCTGATGGCGACAATGCGCCCGTCCCCCCACTTGCTGTGGCGCACAGCATCCCCCGCCTGAAAGGCTGCCGATGCGTCGGGGCGGATCACACTGCCGTCCGCCGCCGTATGCTGCGGCGGCGGCATATAGCGCTTTCGCTCCGTGCGGGTACTGCGCTCACCCCATAGATTGGACGGTGCGCGCAGATCAGCCCCGCCAAAGAAGTCCGCCTCCTTATGCTCGACCAGCTCCTCCGGAATCTCTGACAGAAAGCGTGAAGGCCGCGACATCTCCGTACGCCCGTAGATCGTGCGCTGCCTTGCATAAGTGAGGTAGAGCCGGCGCTCGGCGCGCGTGATGCCGACATAGCACGTACGCCGCTCCTCCTCGATCTCCGTATCATCGAGCAGCGTGCGGGAATGCGGAAAGAGCCCTTCCTCCATCCCCGCCATAAAGACGGCGGGAAACTCCAGCCCCTTCGCTGCGTGAAACGTCATGAGCGTCACTGTCCCGTCCGACTGCTCCGTCTGATCGACATCGGAAATCAGCGCAATCTGTGCGAGGAAATCCGCAAGCCCGCTCTCCTCCTCCGCTGCACCATCATCAAAGTTCTTCGCCACACTGATGAACTCACGCAGGTTTTCGAGACGGTCACGATTGTCTTCCTTCTTCTCCTCCTCAAGCGCTGCGGCATAACCGGATGTCTCGATCACATCTTCAACAATCTCATGGATGGGACGCGTTCCGAGCTGTCCCATAAAGGTAAAGATCATGGCGGCAAACTCCTCCAGTGCCAGCTTTACCTTGGCGGAGAGTTTTGGAATCATGGAGAGCAGCTGAGCATCCGTAATCACCTCAAAGAGAGAGATACGGTACTCCTCCGCCGTCTCCATCATGCGGGCGATGGACGTAGGGCCAAGACCACGACGCGGGACATTGATGATGCGCAGAAGGCTCAGTGTATCGCGAGGATTGTAGATCACACGCAGATAGGCAATCATGTCTTTAATCTCACGCCGGTCATAGAAACGCACCGAACCAACCATTGCATACGGAACACCTGTCGCGTAAAAAGCCTCCTCAATATTACGTGACTGCGCATTCGTGCGGTAGAGCACGGCAATATCGCCATACTTGACATGGAACATCGTGTGCAGGCGCTCCACCTCCCGCACGATATAGGAAGCCTCGTTCTTTTCCGTTGCTCCCTCATAGATCGTAATGCGGTCGCCGGTCGGATTATCCGTCCAGAGCTCCTTCTTCTTGCGCGTCAAGTTGTTCTCGATCACAGCGTTCGCCGCCGCAAGAATATTCTTCGTCGAGCGGTAGTTCTGCTCAAGCAGGATAACCGTCGCCTCCGGGTAGTCCTTCTCAAAGTTCATGATGTTCCGCATATCTGCGCCGCGCCAGCCGTAGATCGACTGGTCTGCATCGCCGACGACGCAGATATTGCGGTGCTCTGCGGCAAGCAGCTTGGTGATCGCATACTGAGCGCCGTTCGTATCCTGATACTCATCCACAAGAATGTACTGAAACTTCTTTTGATACTTCGTCCGAAGTTCCTCATTCCTTGTGAGGAGTTCCACCGTCAGCATCAGCAGATCATCAAAATCCAGTGCATTGTTCTCCTGCAGCTTGGACTGATAGAGTGCATAGATCTTGGCGACCTGCTCGGCAAAGAAATCCGTTGCCTGCGCCGTAAATGCCACGACATCGAGCAGGCGGTTCTTCGCATCGGAAATATGCGCCTGCACCGCGCCGGGAGCGGTATGCTTCTCGTCGATATTGAGCTCTTTCAGGCACTCACGGATCAGTCCCTTGCTGTCCGCAGCATCGTAGATGACGAAGTTCTTCGCATAGCGCCCGTAGTGCTCAAGCTCCATGCGCAGAAAGCGGGCGCAGAACGAATGGAATGTGCTCAGCCAAACATCCTGCGCTGCATCTCCGATCAATGCATCCACGCGTTCACGCATCTCGCGGGCAGCCTTATTGGTAAATGTAATGGCAAGGATGCGGTAGGGCGGAACCCCATGTTCCAGCAAATTGGCGATGCGAAATGTCAGAACACGGGTCTTTCCGGACCCCGCGCCGGCAACGATGAGGAGAGGGCCCTGCAGGCACGCGACGGCACGCTGCTGTGGCTCGTTCAGCCCTTGCATCAAATCCATAGAATCGTCCCTTTCACTCCAAATAAGAAAGGCGGGGCCGCCGCCACGGCAACTCCGCCCCCCCATATAATAGTATCCCTTATGTCTTGATTCGCTTGACCGCTTCCGAGAGTGGCGGAATGATCTGCTTCTTGCGCGACATGACGCCCGGCAGATAGAGATGGGTTCCGCTCGTATCCTTACGGAACGCCTCTCCGATCAGCGTGCGCGGTGAACCCGTAAAGAGCAGATAGGTCGCCTCCTCGAGAATATCCGTAATCATGACGAGACTGAGGTCAAAGCCCTCCGTGTCGCAGATGGACTTCATCGCTGCGAGGAGCTCATCCTCCTTCGCCATGATTTCCTTCGTGTCCATCACCGAGGTCTGACTGACGACGACACGATAGGCACCAATGGTGAACTCCTTGAGATCATTGCGTACAATCTCCATCGGCGTCATATTACCGACACTGGAGCCCGCCTTCAGCATCTCGAGGCCGTATGCGTTCATATCCACGTCTGCGATCTCAGCGAGACGTTCCGCCGCCTGTTTATCCTTTGGCGTGCAGGTCGGAGACTTGAACAGCACCGTATCAGAGATGATGGCGGAGAGCAGGAGGCCTGCAATCGACGGAGGAATGTCGATGTCATTCTGCCAGTGCATATTAGAAACAATCGTTGCCGTGCATCCGACCGGCTCGGCGTGAGTGTAGATCGGTTCGCTCGTACTGATCCCGCCGAAGCGATGATGATCGATGATCTCGATGATCTTTGCCTCCTCGATACCCTCGACCGCCTGATTGCGCTCATTGTGATCGACGAGGATCACCTGTGCCGGATCAGAGACTCCCAGTCGGTCACGGCTCACGAGACCGACGATGCGGCCATTCTCGAGTACGGGATAATTACGGTAGTTGGTCTCCTCCATGATTCCCTTAATATCAGACAGGAGATCGAGTGGCTTGAAGCAGACGGGATTATCGTGCATGATGCGCCGAATGGGCACACACTGATTGATGAGCCGCGCCACGGTATAGGTATCATACGGCGTCGAGAGGACGAAGATACCACGCGTCTCTGCTTCCTCCAGAGCCTCCGCCGGAACGCGGCCATCCCCGGTCACGACGAGGCAGGAAATCCCCTGGTTCATGCAGGTCAAAATCGTCTCTGGCTTTCGGTCGCCCACGAGCACGATGTCGTTCCCTTTGATGATCTTCTTAATCGTTGCGATACTTCCGGCAGCGATGCGGATCTGTCCCTTGATTGTCTCCGACTCATCACCGGAGACAAGTACCTGACTATCGGTGGCATGAATGATGTCGCGATAGCGTACGCGCATATCCGCGAGATTCGTCATGCCGAGCTCCTGAAAATACCGCTTGGCAAGATCACTGACCGAAACGATGCCGACGAGAAGCCCCTGGCTGTCCGTCACGGGAATCGACCGCAGATCATTCTCGCGCAGAACCTCCCCTAGATTGCGCAGGGTATCATGCTGACGCACAACGATCTTGCAGTCCATCGCAATATCCTTGACACGCGGATAGAGATCGGGGATCAAGAGCGGCTTTTCGACATGGAAGTACTCCAGTGCAAACCGCGTCTCCTTATTCACTTTGCCGGCGCGTGCGGCAATGGCATTGACGCCCATGGCCTGTTTCAGATGGGCATAGCCGATCGCGGAGCAGATCGAATCCGTGTCCGGATTACGATGCCCAATGACATAAATTGGCTTCGCAACGTTCAAAATAGTACCTCCTATTACGGTTCTGTCCACCGCATACATCGTTGTTATTATAGCATATTCACTGATTCGATTCCATAAGCAAAAGAGATTCGATAGGCAAAAGAAAAGATGCAGGACTTGAATCGCACCTGCATCCTTTGTATCCGCATCACACCTCAAAGGCACCCTTGAGATGATGGATCCTCCACTCGCTCCCCGCGGCATAGACCTCAACGATGTCAAAACGACAAGGTGTTTGATCCATCTGTTTTTCGCGCAGATACCACATCGCCGTCTGTATAATCTTGCGCTGCTTTCGGTAGTTTACCGCTTCTGCAGGAAGTCCGCAGCGGACGTTTCGTCGTGTCTTTACCTCGACAAAGACCAACGTATCTCGATCCTTTGCGATCAGATCGATCTCCCCTATCTTTGTGCGATACTTCTGTACCAGAATTCGGTATCCCTGCGCACCGAGATAGCGAGCAGCACAGGACTCCCCGCGATCTCCCAGCACTTTATTGCTCATGGCGATTTCCTGCTCCCCATGTGACGGTCAATCCGATAGACATGGGCGAGCACTTCAGCGATCGTACGATAGAGCTCGGGAGGGATCTCGCGGTCAATCTCAAGCGCCATCAACATATTGACGAGCGATTTATTCTGATAGACTGGTATGCCGTTTTTGCGTGCCTCCGCCAAAATGCGGTCAGCAACGAGGGAACGGCCTTTTGCCGTCACGCGCGGCGCACGGTCCGACTTTGCATCATATTTGATGGCAACAGCACGCGGTTCTTCTTCGCGCTGCTCCTCTTCCCTGTCCGCGTGATCCGGCATATCTCACCATCCTCGCCTTTCGTCTCTCGATCCCTCAAGAATATTATATGAAGCGATCTCGTTATCGTCAATAGGCTATACCATGACTGTCATCATCAGTTGGTGAAGAAACGTCGCTCACCTATCGCGCCGATCTGTATTCCCTCGATCACCAAAGAGGTTCCGTCAGCGGACTCACGTATGCTGTCGAGTTCATTGCGAAACTCCCATGCGGCATCTGCATCAGAAAAATAGAGACGCATATCGACATGATTCTCTTCGTAGATGCGGTTGATGAGTTCGACGGTGCCGATGTGGTCCGTGAGAACACAGATTCTGAGCCACGTCTCTTTCTTGATCTGATCCGTCGCCTCGTCCTTGTGGGACTCATCATAGACATGAATGTAGGCGGGATACTCGGTCTCTCCCATGAAGAGCGGCATCACATAGCTCATGGAGCGCTGTCCCGGCTGCGGTGCCGCATTCTCTCCCTCCAATGAGTGACGCATGGTCAGAGCCAGTGCCGCGACATCCCGCCCCGCACGTCTGTATTGCTCCGCCGTCATCTTGCGCGCCTTGACTAGATCGGCCATTTGCATAAATGCCCATAGGCGCGGAAGATCCGGCATCTGCTGTTCAAACGCCGCTTGGCGGACGGTGCCCGGAATATTCTGCTGTGTCAGCTGGATGAGTTGCTGGAGCTGCTTCGCATCTCCCTCACTCAGGGTCTGCGTGCGTCCGCTGACAAAGTTCTGGAGCAGAAGTGTCTCGCGCTGACTGAGATTTTCATTTTGCAGGAGCACACGTGCCAGGTCACGAAGCGTGCTCATCATCTGCGGCACATTCTCCATGGGGCGTGTGATGAACTTCGGAATGAGCGTCGGCGTCTCGGCCGTCTTTGCAGCATCTGATCCCTGCATCGTGGAAACAGGCGGCTGTGTCGCCGCTGTCTCCGCCCGTCCTGCTCGTGGACGGGCGACCTGCTCCGCACTCTGAGGCATTTGCTTCACAGCTTCTGCGGTTCCTGTTCGCGCCTCTTCGCCAACGGGCTGGCGAGCAGGATTCAGTGTCCCGCCCATGCCTTCCTGCCGCGCGGGTGCACTGCCCTGCGGGAGGGGCGTCTCCTGCTGTACGGCAGTCTTCCCCTGCTGCGCAGTGCTTCCCTGCACCACCTCCGTGCCCTGCCCACGCTGTGCCTCTGCCGCAGCTGGAGAGGGCGCGGCATTGCCTTTCGTGTCAATACCGACTGCGGCAGTATCTGCCTGACGAAGCGCAGGAGCTTCCGTTCCCTTTGCCGATGGTGCAGAGGAGGCCTCCCCCTGTTTTGTCCCCTGTGCAGCACTGTCGGCGGGAAGCTCCTCTGTGGCAGCCGCAGGATCCGATGCAGCTGTGGCAGCAGGCGCAGGATTTTGCATAGTTCCCGCAGCAGGTGCCGCCATGCGTACGGTCTGTCCACTTGCCGACATCTGCGCCGCGCCCTCTTCTGCGGAGGGTGCCGCACTTCCCTGCTGCGGTGTCGTCTGTGCCTCTCCTGTCTGTACCGGTGACTGCGTCCCTCCCGGCTGCGGCATTGTCTGCTGTGTCGCCGCTTCCGTGTCACGCGGCATCAACAGCTGAACCAGCTGATTTAAAAACGTCATGGAGGATGTACCGCCGCCGCTTGCCGCGGTGGGTGCAGAACCTGCGCTCGCATTCAGCTGAGCGAGGACGGTCTGCAAATCCTTCGGAAGGAGTTCGGCATTTCCTGTATCAATCAGCTGAAACGCGGCTTTCGTCAGCATGATCGGCTCAAATGTTCCGCCCGCCTCCTTAGCAATGGCACTTTTCAACGCCGCAAGCAGGGTAGCCACGTCGTCGCTGACACGGGGAACTTCATTTGTCTCCGCCATCGTTCCCATCTGATTCAGCATACGCGCCAGCGTCGTCAGCTGATCCGTCGAAAAGCGCTGACTTGCCGCCGTACTTCCAAGTCCCTGTGCAAGTGTGGACTCAATCGAAAAAGACTGTCGAATGATATTCCGTATGACCTCTTTGAGCTCCTGCGGAATCTGCTCAACATTCGTCTGCTGACGTCCGCTGATTTTAGACAGAACATCCGCCATACGGTCAATCGCAGTCTCAATGGACACGTTGGTACGTTGACTGAATGCCGCTGAGGCATTCTCCTGATCACCGCGGCCTTGTACTCCTTCGGTCGGGCGTTCCGATGAAATCCGCTGCGGTGCGGAGACGGCAGCCGCTGCTGCAGTTGCATTTGCTTCAATCGGCACAGTATTCACAGCCTTTTCTGTTAGTTATCATCGAGCGAATGGGCTCGAACGTTTTACGATGCAGTGGACAGATCCCATAGTTGCGGATCGCGTCGATATGTTCCTGTGTTCCATACCCCTTATGCTTAGCAAAGCCGTACACCGGATACGCCTCGTCATACGTCAGCATCAGGCGATCTCGCGTCACTTTTGCCAGAATCGACGCCGCCGCGATTGATGCAGATTTGGCATCCCCTTTGACAATCGACTGTGATGCTATTCTCAGCTGCGGAAGCGCCACAGCGTCAATCAGGACCTCCTGCGGTGTCGGCAGAAGTGCCGCGACAGCATCATACATCCCTTTACGCGTCGCCTGCAAAATGTTCATGCGGTCAATCGTCTCAGCATCAATGAGCTCGACATGATAGGAAACGGCATCCGAAACGATTCTTTCGTAAAGCTCTTCCCGCACTTTTTCAGACAGCTTCTTTGAGTCGTTCAGGCGGGGAAGCAGGTACTCCTGCGGCAGAATCACTGCAGCTACTGCAACTGGACCTGCAAGAGGTCCACGCCCAGCCTCATCCACACCGGCGACGATGCAGTGCCCGCGCTCGGCGGCACAGCGCTCATACGCATACATTGCATAGAGACGTGCACGCTCCTGCTGTGTACGTTCGTAACGGCGAAGAATCGCTTGGACGGATTTTCGTACGTCACATTTGCAGGTATTGAGAAAATCCTCCGTCACATCTCCGCGACGAAAAACGCCTTCTATCTCTTTTATCGTCATTTTCTCTGATTCCTTCACCGCACTGCTTATGCAGATGGGATGCATGGCACTGCATCGAGAGAAATCCGCCCTAGTCTGCCGCTCCGAAAATCCGTCAAAATTACCTGCTCTGCCTTTTCGTAATCAATTTTGCCACCGGCACGGAGGCATCCGCGCTTTCGTCCAATGGTATCAAGCAGCTCACCCCCCTCAGGCAGAGGTTCATCCAGCCGATAACGCGTACACAGCGACTGCGGACTGTCCTCTCTCAAACGATTCAGGAGAAGCAGCACCACACTTCCTACATCGTAAACATTGTCATTGATTGCCCCCGTAAATGCAAGATGAAGTGCCGCCTGCTGATCCTCAAATTTCGGCCAGAGGATGCCGGGCATATCCAGCAGTTCGAGCTGTGCGCCAAGGCGAATCCACTGCTTTGCCCGGGTCACACCGGGACGGTTCTCCACCTTTGTCTTCGTGCCGCCCGACAGTCGATTGATCAGTGACGACTTGCCGACATTCGGAATGCCGAGAATCATACAGCGTGCGGCACGTGGTTTCGCTCCATGCTGCACCAATTTATCCGTTTTCGACTTTGCGCAGCGTGCAATCGCCTGTATGAGTTCCTTCGTTCCCTTCCCCTTCACGGCGTCCACGGGAACCGCAGAAAGCCCTTCTGTGGTATAATACTTGACCCACGCATGTGTCACATGCTCATCCGCAAGATCCGCCTTGTTCAGCACGATGAGGCGCGGCTTCCCGCCCACAATCTCTCGCAGAACAGGATTTGCAGAACTCATCGGAATGCGCGCATCGAGGAGCTCTACCACCACATCCACCGACTTTAGATTCTCCTGAACCAGACGCTCTGCCTTCCGCATGTGCCCCGGGTACCACTGGAGACTTGGAATGTCGATTACGTTGTCGTTTTGCATCATATTTTTCATCCTGTCCGCTTTGAAATATGCCACGCGAAGATACATGCACAAAAATGGATTTATTCCTCTCTACTCCAATTCTTCTGCCTTCGCACGAATGGCATAAAACTCCTGAAACACTGATGGCTCTTCTGTGATGGATTCTTTCATCGCAAGCAGCCTCCTTTTCCCAACACGCCGATCCAATACGGCAAATATGCGTACGAGCAAGTTTTCGCTCTTGAGGCTCGCTTCGATACATTGCTGCTCAAATTCCGTAAAGGCGCGATAGAATGATCGTTGATCGAACACGCCCAACCGTAAGGCAGTGTCATCCATGAACGCAAATTCTTTTTTCATGCGTTTTTCGTAAGTCTCATCTTGTGGAAAACGAGTTGCTTTCAGCCAATTATTGTAGTAACAGCCCTTGATGATTTCTTTTCCATTGTATCGTATAGCGGCACGTCCCTCGTGGTCCGGGCTCCTGCTATACGATGTCGCATAGTACTGAATATGCCCTCTGAGGCTCAGTGCCAGATAGTCCTTTTCGAGTTTTTTTCGGATTCCGCTCCAGCTTGCCATGTTTTCTTCTCCCAAGAAACTGACACATCCATCCCGCTCATTTGGCTGGCAAGATGCCCTGTGACAGTGCGGATATTGTCTCTACGTGAATTCTGTCCTCAACTATAGTTTATTCTATCAGCCATTCTGTGAATGCGTCAAGCCTCACTCGGATGTCCTGCGGAAGTACGTTTCCAGTGCTGTAGTAATCCAAAGCAAAATCCCATGAGTGGGAGACAAAAGGGAAACCATAGGATGCTACTTTTCGTTCATTTCACGTATCAGTCGCCCCTCGGCAAAGGTTTCCACCGAGAGATGATGCCCGTCGGTATGAAAGACAATCGCGCCGTCCTCATCCGTTCGGAGCGTTTTTATGTCCATCCGATCATAGCGCTCCACCACGTCGGCATGCGGATGTCCGAAGCTGTTCCCTGCACCAACACAGTAGATTCCATACATGGGATGGACGGCACGGATAAATTCCTCTGAACTGGATGTATGCGATCCATGATGCGGGATTTTTAGGACGACAGCAGAGGTATCTGTGCCCGATCTGAGCATCTTTTGCTCATGTTCCCGAACGAGATCGCCCGTAAATAGGAAGGATGCATCACCGTAGCGGATACGGTAGACGTTCGATACCTCGTTGCCCGTCGCATTGTCCGATGGGTCACGTGCCGGCGCATAGATCACCTCCACGGTAACACCATCCAAAACAAGGGTCTCCCCCGCTTCCGCCCGGCTGAGTTTCGAGAGCAGAGGATTTGCATCACCGAGGCGCATGCTCATGGCGTAGGCATGGCGTCCCTCATCCGCCGTATAGACGTGTTTTACGGGCAGACGGGAGAGAATCGCCCCCGCGCCTCCCGCATGGTCTTCGTGGGCATGCGAGAGAAAGATGTAGTCCACCTCGCGCACACCGTAGTGGAGAAGATAGGGAACATCGACGCGTGCGCCAACATCAAATGCACCGTCTCGCGTGCCGCCCGTATCAAAGAGCATCGCATGACCGTGCGGGGTCACAACGAGGACGGCATCCCCCTGCCCGACATCAATAAAATGCACCTCCATCTCGTCGAGGCGCATGATCTGCCACGAAAATAAAGCAGCAATAGAGAAAATCGAAACAATTAT
>CAUTTS010000014.1:0-36771 GCA_963541465.1 uncultured Selenomonas sp. | reverse complement strand
CCGAAAGCTAGATGTTTCAAGGCTTGCAGTACGTTATTTATCTGCGAAGTTTGAGAATATTACTGTTCTTGTACTCTCTTCGTAACCTTTCCTGATACCGTGAATCATCTATAACATCAATAAGTCGCGTTGAATCAAACTCCCCTTCCCCTGGAACAAAAGGAGAACATCCATCAACAAGCTTCTGAAAGTCCTCGACGAACTCCAAAAAATCCGTATACTTCGTCGGCAATCCCAACGCCAGATCGAAGCCATTTCCAAGAACTAAGATATTCACACTCATTCCTCCGTTCCACAAAACACATCCTATTTCTCACGCATCCGCCCCAAAATCTCCTCTGCCGCATCATCAATCACATCAGAAGAGAGGATCGCGGCATTTGGATGAACGCAGTCCCTGCAGATCGGATGGGCGCGACGCTTCTTTTTCAGGTGAAGTTCCAAAAACGCCCTGCGCTTTGCTCCGTTCCACATAGAGACGATGTCCGTCTGATGCACATTTCCATAGGAAAGTGCATAGGGAACGATACAGCAAGGAATGACATCGCCGTCCGCATTCACATACAGTGTGTAAAAGAGCGGCGAGCATACAGCAATTGGTTTCGGCTGTTCCTTGTAGAGCCCCTTCTCCTCTCCCGAAAGGAAGTCATAATCGACATCCCGATAGAGAGGAATCACATTGTCAATATGAATGCTGTCGCAAATATCCCCAAACGTAGACAGAAACGCCTCATCTTCCCCCTTGTCCAATGCAATATCCACCGTCTTGATATGCAGTCTGCATTTCCCGCGACTGTAATCATAAAAGGATTTCAAGTTCGAGATGAATACCGACATATCCACCTTATAATCACAAACGCTCTTGTACTTTTCCGCTGTCATTCCCTGCACCGATACACATAAACGTGTGAGCCCTGCATCAATCAGAGCCTTTGATAAATCCGGCGTCAGCAGAGAGGCATTCGTCACGACCTCGTAGTCATCGGCGACATCACGGTCATTCAGCCATGCAATCATCTGCGGCAGACGAGGATGGAGGAGCGGCTCGCCAATGCTTGAAAATAGGATTTTCTTGATTTTCCGTGGAAACCCTCTCAGCTGCTCGGCGATGCGCAAAAACGTCTCCCACGACATAAAGTGGCGGACGAGATCCTCTACCCCCTTATGCTCATGTGCCGTCCCCTCCGCCCCCTGCAAGACCGACTGCACACAGTATTTACAGCGAAAATTGCAGATATCGCCGAGGAAGAAACCAAAGACGTATGGCGTATCAATCGGAATGACATCTGCCAAAACAGACCTCTCATTTTTTTCAGCACGCGATGTGTATTTCCCCTGTGTCAAAAGAACGCTCACTCCATATCAATACAATGTCACAACGGGATTCGGCAGGTGCATCTGCTCCGTGATCTGCCGCCTGATCGGCTCCTGCGCGTTCTGCGAGGATACAATGACGGGCAGCTGCGGATGCGCACGAAGTTCCTCGGGCGCCCCAACGGGGATGCCAAAAATCCGTTTTCCCTGATAATTTGCATTAGAGTCGATGATGACTTCAACCCGAACATCATCCAAGAGTCCCAGTTGATAGAGCATTGCCGTATGTGTGCCTGCTGCCCAAACAGCAACCTTTGCGCCCTTCAATGGTGCAATTCGATGCGCAATCTGTGTACCAAGAGTCTTTGCGCGTGCAAGGTATTCGTGCATGGACGCCGCACCTGCTGCATCAAATCGAATCTCTGATGTACATTCATCGCTCTTCTGCCAGAGGGAATAAAGAGCCTCCCCATGGGTTCGATGTGCCGTGCAGATCATTCCAAAACCGCGCATGAGGTTGCCGAGCGATGTCAGGCTAAAAAAGTTCACGTGCTCGACGCTAAACTGCTGATAGAGATCGACACAATGCGGAAATGCAGAGACATCAGGAACAATGATGCAGAACTGTCCGCCTTTTGCAACATAATGTAGTGCCTGTGCGACGCTCTCCTTGACATCGAGCAGATGCTCAAGTACCCCCTTCATCACCACAAAGTCAAATTTCTCATTTGCAAGTGCCGGAATATTCTCCCCAAGTACGCCCGAAACGGCACGGATGCCCCATCTCTCCTCAATCGCGCGGCAGTTTTTTTCCGACGGTTCGAGTCCTGTAACATGATGTACCCCATGCTCTTTGAGCATATACAGCAGCGTACCATTCCCACAGCCGATGTCGATCACCGACGCATCCGGCGTAATATGCTCCTCCAGGAAACTGGCGGCGACCTCATGATCTTCACGAGATTCTTTGGAGAGCGCAAAAGCCTTCGTTTCATACTTGGACAGCTGCTCGTAATACTGCGCGAGCGGTACGCTCTCTGCGAGGTGATTGGCATAATATGCACCACAGTGCTCACACTCCACCACATCATAACGGGAAAAGGGCACAATACTCCCCATCCCGCCAAAATCACGTTCAAAGATAATACGTGCCGCAACATGGTCGCATACAGGGCACGATCTTTGAATGATGTTATCCTCTATCGTCATATCTGACACCTCCCACGTATTCCACACGAAAGCAGGAGCACAATACAAAAAAGCAGCAATATGTCCAGACAATGTTCCGCTCGGGCGACTGTGTCAGCCATCTGCCATCACCTCCAACCGCCGATACGGCAGTGCCGCCGCTGTCTGCTCGTTCGGCGGGATCTTGTCCTCTTCCCGCACAAACGCAACGGCGGGGCGACCGAGGCAGTAGTCACAGGAGACGTAAAATGGACGGTTCTTCAGCTTCGCGCGCAGTTCCTGCCGCAGTTCCTCCACACTTTTGTCCGCCATCAGATCCACATAGTCGCACTGCGCCGCAGGAATCGCCCTGAGGTTCATCGCATTCGCGATAAACGGGCAGGGGTAGAGCCGCCCGCCGAGGAGTGTCAGGAGATCCTTCGCACAGCATTCGTAGAAGATGCGACGGTTCTCCGCCGGCGTGCGATTGTGTTTCTCAAACGAGGCGCAGCGCGTCCAGTAGTCGACGGGTTTCCGCTCATAGCCAATGCCAAATTCTTCGAGTTTTGCGATCATCGGCGTAAGATTCCGTGAGAGTACATGATAATCGCTGACAGAGAACCATGTCTTGCCGCCCTCCGCCATCACTGCAAACACATCATCCCCCGGCAGTATGGTCGCGTTCGTGTAGATGCAAAGACGTTTGATCGCATCCTGTCCGTTCAGAAATGTAATAATCTCCTTCATCTCGGGATGCACGAACGGCTCACCGCCGAGAAGGCGCATCTCGTACACCTCGTCATAGACAGTGAGGAGGCGGGCGATCTGTTCTTGAAGCGCAGGAAGTCCGAAGTTCTGTGGTTTTTCATAGTACTGCATGAGGTTTGAGCACTCGCGGCAACGCAGGGAACACCGCTCGGTGATCACGAAGTCGAGCGTATTCAGCGTCAGCCGCTCCGTATCACAGTAATGATCGTGAACATACCACGCCGCCTCAAGTTTCTGCCGATCCATAAAGGGAAGCGCCTGCGGAATATCCGAGAGTTCATAGAGGTCACAGACGGGATGCCACGGAAAGTCTCCCGCCGCCGCAAGCTGCTGAACGACGGTATCTATGTCGCGCACAGCGATGAGGAATACGATATTCTCTCCATACTCCTCCATCAGTGCCGGCAGGGTGCGTACGGGCAGACCGAATACCTCCCCGCCCGTACGCCCCAATACGTTGTCGCAGTATGCGGCAACGGAAATGCTCGCTACGGCGCACCGTTTTCCGATATATTCCCCGACAAATCCCGCACCGAAAATCACGATGGCGCAGCGTTCCCTCGCCAGCGCATCATATGTTAACAATTAAATATCCTCCTGATGGAGAAACGCCGTGCGCTTCTCTAGTCCCTGCGAATATCCTCGAAGATGATTTTCGCATCAAAGAAATCAATGCCATCACGCAGCCCTGCCGCGTGGAACTGCTCCCGTACGGCACGGTTGTTGCGCTCATTGATGATGCCGAGCAGCACGATCCGCTTTGCTCCGCACTGCAAGCCGTCCACAGGCGAAAGCACCGAGAGGCCGTCCACCTGCCGCCCCCAATGTTCCTCCATGTTGTCCGAAAACGCATGGACGGGAATCCCACGCGTCCCGAGATAGTGCACGAGCTTGCGTGCAAAGACCCCCGTCCCAAAGACAACGATCTCAGGATTCTCCCGCAGTCGCTCATAGAATGCACGAATATGCCGCCGTCCGTTCACAAGTGCCGCACGCATCAGCCCCACACGTGCATACCATTCCTCTACGGCATGCTCCTCGTAAAACGGCGTGCATTTGAAATACTGCCAAAAGTAGCGATCGGGCGTACCGTTCACATAGTGGAACGGCTTCGACTCATACGCATAGTGCATGGCGATCACGGCATCCTGCACCGCAGGGCTTTCCTCATCGAAGAGCAGCCCGTCCATCCCGAGGAAGTGCTGGCAATGCGCAGGCAGGAGCTTTGTCTTTGCGTGAAAGAGATGGTGAAAGAGCACCTCGTCCACGCCCTTGACATCCGGATACGCCCGTACAAACTCCTTTGCCTGTGCAAGCAAATCGCATGTGTTCCGGATCTCGGCAAGATTCATAATGACCATACCGCCGTTGACACGCATGTCGATGGTATGCGTCTCCTCGTAGGAGTTGAACTCGCGGTTCAGCGCAAAGGAATTCCGATACTGCACCCCCGCGACCGCATATCCCTCCATCGGGATGTCCCAGAGTTCGCGCACATCGCGCTTCACGACGACATCGAGGTCGAAGAAGATCACCTTCTCCACATCCGAAAGGATCTGCGGGAAGTAAAATTTGTTCAGAATGACGGGCGTCCATGTGTGAATGTGGGAGAGTTCCATGAACGCTGCGTCAATGTGCACCTCATGCCAGCGAAGAACCGCGCGATAGCGTTCCACCATTGCCGCGAGATGTCCGCAGTAGTCATCCGTACGCGTTCCGATGAAAAAGACATGGATCGTCACATCTGCCGTCGTATTCTCCAAAATGGAGGCGCAAAGCACCGCCAAATAGGCATCGTACTCTGCGCTGATCTTCGTAAAGTCGATGGACGCCGCTATGTGGATCATTGCCGCACCCCGCCCTCGAACATTTCTTCCTGCAAAAGACTGTCCTCTGCAATATCGACAGCACTCACCCTGCCGAGGAGCTCTTCCATCCGTGCGGGCGGGATTCCCGTCCCTGGTCGCTTGCATGTCAGCATGTCCGCGCGAATGCTCGTCCCCGCAGGAATATGAACGCGTGCAACGATGGAGCGGCGCGCGTTCTGCCGTGCCGCTGCCTCCGTGGGGAGAGCCGCGAGTTCCCCGCTGCCGAGGACGGTATCCACATGGGCGATGCCGCGTAGAATCTCCTCCGCATCATGAGGATCCATCGCGTGATAGTGGTCGTTCCCGACGAGGGTCTTATCCACGGTAAAATGCTTTTCAACAAGCGTCGCTCCCAAGAGATACGCGGTCTTAATGACATCCATATCGGGCTTCGTGTGGTCAGAATACCCGATATAGGCATCGGGGAAGTGTTCCCGCAGGCTGCGGATCTTCGCCAGATTTGCGTGTTCCTGAGGGGTCGGATACTCAAGTACGCAGTGGAGCAGAACGAGTTCGCGGTCATTGTGAGCGCGGATGACGGCGACAGCGCGTTCGATCTCATCGAGATTCGCCGCACCGATCGAGAGCAGGATTGGCTTCCCCTTCTTCGCCATGTGTTCAATAAACGGCAGATTTGTGAGGTCGGACGAGGAGATCTTATAGACCTGCATCATTTCCGCAAGATAGTCTGCCGAATCGAAATCAAACGGTGTGGAGCAAAACTCGACACCTGTCTGCGCCGCAAAACGACTGAGTTCACGATACTCATCCGCACCAAAGGAGTCGAATTTCTTGAACAGCTCATACTGCGATGTAGTCGGCTCCTCGCTCGTGTCCCAGTAGGAGGGCGAGTATTTTGAGGCAAGCGTCTCCGCCTTGTACGTCTGGAACTTTACCGCGTGAATGCCCGCATTCGCCGCCGCGAGGATCATGTATTTCGCCGCCTCCAACGGCGAGATATGGAGGTTTGCAGCGATGTCGTAGTAGTTAACACCGATCTCTGCCATCAGGGTAAACCGCCCCGCACGCAAACGCTCGATCAGATCATACGCCATAGGTACGTCCTCCTCTCCCGAGTATGATGTCCCGCACGCGCTCCACGCCCTCGCGCAGGGGGTACTGCAAAAGGAGTTCGTGCATATTGCGCCGTACGGACGGTGTATGAATGAGCCAGTCGAGCGTATTTTCGATCATTGACTGCTCGACCTCCTCGCCCATGCCGAGATTGATGAAACCGTTCGCCATCTGTGCGAAACGGTGGGTCTGCTCGCGTCTGTTCTGCGAGAGCACAATCGCGGGTACGCCCATCGCCGCCAGCTCGAAGATGGCACGTCCCTGACTGGTGATGGCAAGATCGGCTTCCTTCATGTATTTCGATACACGCGGCACATTCGGATGAACGAAGATGTTGCAGTCCTCGCGCGTCACAACGCCATGTGCCTCGTAGTCGTAGCCGACCCCTGTGATGAAGGAGAAGCGGATCTTCGGGTGGCACGGAGCATACTTCAGCAGACTTCGGTAGATTTTGCGGTTTAGATTCGCAGGATCGGTGCCGCCGAACATGATGATGACGGAGCGCACCTCCTCGGAGAAGGCACGCGGCCGCTCGATCTGGAACTCCTCGCGCAGACAGACGTACTCGTAGCCGCTGTAGACATGATCGGCACGTCCCGCCTCGATGTAGAGCGCGTTGACGGCGGCATCTGCGACCTCACTGCCCGTGCCCAGATCCTCGATGGTGACGACACGCCCCACTTTTTCTTTCAAATGTAGGATATAGGCCTCGTCTGTATTGAGGCAGTCATTGACCCATATATCGGGCTGATAGTCCTCAATCACACGGTCAATCTCTGCATCATCACGAATGACAATGTATGGAAGAAAGGATTCCTGCACCTTTTTCAGCCCCTCGTGTGAACGCTCGTGCAGGACGAGCAGGACATCATGCTCCATCATGAGGCTGTATGCCATGGTCAGACAGTTGTAGATATGACCCATACCGAGCTTCGTATGTCCATCCGCACGGAAGACAATCCGTTTGCGCCCAATCCTATGCTCCGCGAGAAGCCAATCATTCGGTGTGCGCAGCTCAATGCTTTCATCCTCGCTCGTCTCAAAGACGGAGACACGTCTGCCGATGCGGCTACCCTTCGTGACGAACGCACGCCGCGTGATGAGAAACGCCCCTGTCTCAAGGTACTGCGGACGTAGATTCTGACGATTGCGTCGCTGTCTGTAGAGTGGCACCATTTCATCGCCTTGTTTTTCCCAGAAAAGACGAGGCTTGTTTACGACACTGAGAACAGTGTCCCATGCACCCGCGAAGAAATAATCCAGCCCCTGTGCAAGGGTCTCGGCACGCAGGAGCGGCGCGGTCGGCTGAAGCGTGACGACGAAATCGTATGCGGCACCTGTGCGTGCTTCCATCGCACAGGTCGCATGATGGACAACAGGATCGATGGTCACATCGTCCCCCGCCAGTGCAGAGGAACGGAGCACAACCGCAGCCCCGTACTGCTGCGCGAGATCGGCAATCTCTGCACTATCCGTTGTCAAGACAATATCCGTGATCGCGGAGCAGTGCCGTGCTGTGCGGATGCTATAGTAGATCAGGGGCTTTCCTGCAAGAAGTCGGATGTTCTTCCGCGGAATCCCCTTGGAACCGGCGCGTGCAGGAATGACTGCCAAAATACGCATGCCTCACCCCTCCGAGATTGCCATGTTCGCGCGGTGTTCCTCCTCAGGGAGAAACGGGAACATATCCTCAAGTGCAGAGGTCTGCATTTTACCATCCGCCCCCATGCGGCTCTTGATGTTTGGGACAAATTCCGTCTTGAGGTTGCTCAGCACCTCAATGACGGCGGGTTCATCGTCCGCAAGCGCATGTGCAACGACCTCATCCGTCATCTCCGCATTCTCGATGCGATAGTAGTCCAGACGATAGGCGCGCGCAAGCTCCCGCAGCTCGGGGAACTCGATGCCGCTCTCCACCGTACAGCCCGCAAGTTTTCCGCCGAAATGGGCGTTCTGCATCGTGTAGATCTGCCGATAGCCGAGATTCGTATCGACAAAGAGTTTGATCGGCAGATGGTAGCGGTGCAGGAGAGCAAGCTCCTGTATGTTGTGCTGCAGACTGCCGTCGCCCTCGCCGACGATCACGCGCCGCCCCCCCGCCGCCGCGCAGACACCGATCGCAGCGGGCAGTGCCGTGCCCATGCTGCCGAGCCCCATCGGACAGACATAGTCCTGCTGCCCCTTGAGCGGCATGTTGTAGGTATAGCAGAACGCCGACGGCGAAGCGAGAAAAACGTCGTCATCCTTCGCGTACCGCTCAATCGCGTACGTCGTCAGATAGCCGTCCGACAGCCCGTCATCATGTGGGATGACATCGTTCCGCACGGGGTATTTCGCACGCATCTCATCACAGTACGCGAGCCATGCGGGCGACATCTGCGACTTGTGTTCGCTCTTTTCCCATGCCGAATGAAAGCGTGCAATAAATTCCTTCGCATCCATCGTCACGGCATAGTCCACAGGCATACGCAGCTTATCGATCTCCGGCTGTGCGATGTTGACGACCGCCTTTTTCGCGTGCGGGGCAAAGCGCTCCTCGTTGAATACCGTGAGATAGTAACGCAGACCGCAGCCGATGGAGAGGAGGAAGTCGCAGTTCTGCAGTGTATAGTTCCCATAGCGCGGGGCGATGCGCCCAACATTGCCGAAATAGTAACGGTCATCGCCGCGATGAAAGGCACGTTTCACGCGCTGCGAGGTGAGCACGGGCATCCGAAGCTCCGCCGCGAGCGCACGGAAGTCATCCAGAGCATCCGCGAGAAAGACACCACTGCCGATGAGAATTGCAGGGCGTTCGGCACGTGCAAGTCCCTGCGCAATGCGCGCAATCACGTCATATTGCTCGTCATCTGCCGAACTCGCGTGCACCGTAGGCGGTGTATAGCCCTCAAGCGTGGCAGGATCGATCTCTGCCGACTGCACATCGAGTGGGAGATCGATCCACGTCGGACCTGGTCTGCCATGCGTGGCGAGGTAAATCGCCTTCTCGACTTCATAGCGAATGCGTGCGGGGTCTTTCACCGTCACAGCGTATTTTGTAATACTCTCCACAATGGGGAGAATGGCGATTTCCTGTGCGCCCGTCTGACGCACCCCCGCAAGTGTCGTCATATCGGCGGTCTTTACCTGTCCCGAGAGGACGAGCATCGGCGTCGAGTCGATGAATGCCGAGCCGAGAGCTGTCACCACATTTGTTGCGCCAGGGCCCGTCGTTGCAAAGACGACGCCGAGGCGATTCGAGCACTGTGCGTAGCCATCTGCCGCAAAGCCCGCGCCCTGCTCGTGCAGCGTGTAGTATTTATTGATCGTATCTTCCCGCGCCACCGAGTCGAGAAGGTGCATAATGCCGCCCCCCGCGAGGAGAAAGACATCACGCACATCATTTTCTTTTAGTTTCTGAACAACATAATCGGATAGCTTCATTAGATTTTCCCAACTTTACATTTTCTGTTAGAACGTCCCTATATAGGTTATCGAATCTTATACGATTCTCATAAAATCACTTTGCCAAATTTTATGCCAGAACTGCTCCACGCTCACCAAAGTAGACGATCCTCTTCGTAAAGGAAAACTCCACCTTCAGCCTGTTTATAATCTCATCCAGATAGGATGTTGCAAATACGAGAACGATGTCGGCATCTGCAAAGGAAGTATTAGAAGGCAATTCAATCGGCACATTGATATTTGCAATATAGCCGCCTGACTTCTTTGGGTCACCGTCAACAATATGTGTAATGTTCACCTCTGAACCAAGCAAAGCAGAATAGGTAATTGCCTTTGCGCCTGCCCCCCAAATGACCACCTTTTTCCCGGAAAGATATTCCTTTAGACGCCGTGCATCCTGTACACGCCGCTCATTCATTGAAACAGACACGCCCGGCTTCCTGCAATAGAGATTTATCTCGATCGCCGCGACATCTGACTCGAGTTCCTCAACGATAAAGCCTGCACGCTGCGCCAAGGTGCAAAGACTCATCGGAGTGTAGTAGTTGACGTGCTGCAGAATCACCTGATGATAGAGTGCCTGCTCAAAAACCTGCAGTCCGTTCGGAACGTTAATGATGCCAAAGGCGTTTTCCCTGCACACAGAATAAAGCAGTTGAAGTGCCGTCAAAGGATCTTCAAGATGTTCGAACACCTGAAACGATGCAAAAGCATCATAATCCCGTTCCAAGCGAATATTCTTGTCAAAGTAGCCATGAACGATTTGGATATTGCCTCCCTCTTTGAATACTTCGTTTTTATATGTGTTTGAAGGTTCAACGCCCGTGCAATGCGCAAAGTATTTCCCAGCGGTTAATAGAAAAGCCCCGAATCCCGAACCGATCTCAATCAGTGCATCACCCCCTGTATGCCGTCGCAGCTTTTGCGCTTTTTCCTCAAACGTATCAAGTGCATGGATATGTTGCCCATACCCTTGCATGCTTGAGTCGTTCGTGTCATAAAAATCTGCTGGCAGAAGGTTCTCTGTCTGTATATGACCGCAAACAGCACACTCATAAACATCCACTGTCACCGTATCCACAGTGAATGCCCGTTCCGACAACACCCGATCCTCCGTCCGAACCCAATCAACCTGCTGAAACAGCGTCGTTTGTGCTCCGCACACTCTGCATATCATCGTGATCTCCTATTATTTATTCAGAAACCCCTGTATCTGTTCCTCACTCATGGCCCTCATATCCGCGCCTGCTTCCCACGCCTTGGCCCATTCCACCGTTTTCTCGACGGCTTCAGCGATGTGCCAGCGCGGTTTCCATCCGAGTTCGCTCTTTAGTTTCGAGCAGTCGAGTTTCAGAAAATGTGCCTCGTGCGGGCCGTCGTCCGCGTGCGTCTGCCAGCATGCGCCATCGCCCCACGCGCGGCAGAAGATATCAGCGAGTTCGCCCGTCGTCACGCAGTCCGCATCGTCAGGGCCGACGTTCCACGCACCGACAAGGGATGCGTCCGCTGTCTGCCGCGCCGCAAGCGTGAGATAGACGGAGAGCGGTTCGAGAACGTGCTGATAGGGACGCGTCGAGTGCGGATTGCGGATGTCGATGGTCTGCCCGCGCACGGCAGCACGGATGCAATCAGGGATGATGCGGTCGGGCGCAAAGTCACCGCCCCCGATCACGTTGCCCGCGCGTGCCGTCGAAAGCCGCACTCCGCCGTCCGCGAAAAAACTCTGCCGATAGCTATGGGCGGCGATCTCCGCGCAGCTCTTGCTCGCCGAATACGGATCGTACCCCATCAGCGGCTCGTTCTCGCGGTAGCCCCATGCCCACTCCTTGTTTTCATAGACCTTGTCCGTCGTCACAATGAGCGCGGAGCGCACCGTATCCGACGTGCGGACGCATTCGAGCAGGTTCACCGTTCCCATCACATTTGCCGAAAAAGTGTCCACGGGCTGACGGTAGCTCTCGCGCACAATGGGCTGCGCCGCAAGGTGGAACACAACTGCGGGACGTGCTTCACGGAAGGCGTGCTGCAATGCGGCAAGGTCGCGCACATCGCCGTGCACATCCCGCACTTCCTTCAAAATCCTGAGGCGGCGCAGTGCCTCCTGTCCGCCCTCCGTCGGTGCATCGAGAGAGAATCCCATCACCTCCGCCCCCGCCCGAAGGAGCAAGAGGGCAAGCCACATTCCCTTAAAGCCCGTATGTCCCGTGAGGAGCACACGCTTCCCCCGATAAAAGCTCAAATATTCCATACTATGTTACCTCTTACCCATTCGTTTCCTCACGACCGCTTCTTCGCAATCACTGTGCGCATCTTCTGCAAATTACGACGATATTCCTGTGGATTGCGCATGGCAATGACGGTGTAGAGCGCATCCGCAATCGCCATGTGGATGAGTCGTGAGGAGACGGCCTCGGAGCTGTAATGTGTTTCCCGTCCCATCCCGTGCAGTACGACGTTGGAGAGTTTTGTCAGCGGTGCATTTGCATGACTGGTTATGGCGATGACCGCCGCCCCCGCCGCCCGTGCAATACGCACGCTGTCGAGGAGCTCAAGCGTCGACCCCGTATGCGAGACAGCGATCACCACGTCATGCGGTGTGAGGAGCGACGCCGACGTTGCCTGTTGGTGTGCGTCACTGTATGCCTGAACGACCATCCCGAACCGCAGGAACCGTGTCTCTATATCCCAGCAGACCGTAGCGGAGTTGCCGAACCCATAGACGGCGATACGACCGGCACGGCAGATCTGATCGACCGCACAGTCAAGTGCCGCCGCATCGAGGAGTTTCAGCGTATCCTGCAGCCCCTCGGCAATGTTGCGAAAAATCTTCTGTACAATCAACTCTGTTCCATCATTACCCGTGATGTCCCGATAAACCGTATCTGTTTGCCTGAGCTCGGCGGCAAGCGCAATCTTAAAACTCTGCAGTCCGCTGAATCCAAGTTTTTTACAAAAGCGTGAAATCGTAATCTCCGAGCTGCCGACACCGGCGGCAAGCTCCGAGATAGTCTGCTCCATCACCTCATTGCGATGTTCAGATACATAGTCCGCAATCCGCTTTTCCGTACGCGTCATATGTGCATAGCTGCCGCGCAGAATCGGCAGTGGCAGTAGTTCTGTCGCCATGGTGACCTCCTCTTCTTACCGACTGCCTCCATTATAACAAAGTTACGCATAAAAGAATACCACCGACGATGATTCGTAGGTGGTATTTCTTCTCCAGTGATCCCTCTATCCTTCACACTCTGCGAGAATGGTGCGGATTCTCTGATCCTCGTCCTCGGTCAGCGCACCTGCCGATGCACGTGTAGATGGAGCGAGTGCCTCGTGGATCAGGCTCTTCCATACACAATACACACAAATAAAACAAAGCTGCCGCACGAAAATCGTACAGCAGCCTGCCTAAAAATCATCCCTTTGAGACGACAAGATCCGGATGTCGTGCAAGATCCTCTGCGAGTTCCTCTAGGTGTGGCACAACAGCGACGCGCATGCCCGCCCGATGCTCCACCAGATCAAACCCATGCACAATATCATCGAGAGAGACCGCATGGGTGAGAATGCGGTCGGCGTTGATCTTGCCGCTGCGGATCAGCTCCACGGCAAGTGCGTTGTGGCGCGGAGCGGAAGAGAATGTCCCATACAGCGTAATCTGGCGGTAGTGAACAAAATTGACATCAAAGGTCAGCTCTGGCGTATCCTTTGGCAAGCCCGCAAAAAGGCAGACCTTCCCCATCTTCCCCGTCATTTCAATTCCTGTGCGCTGTGCTGCGGCACTTCCGGCCGTCACGATGACGACATTCGCCCCCAACTCGTTCGTCGCGTCGAGCACGGCCTGCACGCCGCCATCCTCCCCCGTCTCGATATAGGCGTCATAGTTTAGGTCACGTGCTGCGTCCAGACGATTTTTACTGCGGTTCAACAGGAAGATCTTCCCTGCGCCGCGCGCACGTGCAAGCTCTGCATGCATGATGCCGATCGGCCCGGCGCCGATGACCGCCACCGTATCGCCAAGCTGAATATCCATCGCCTCCTGTCCGTTGATGACACAGGCGAGGGGCTCTGAGAGCGATGCGGCGAGGTAGTCAACCTCATCGGGGATAAAATTGACGTTGCCCGCGCGGACGGCGTTCGCAGGGATGCGCACATACTCCGCAAAGCCGCCGTCATAGTGATGTGCAATGGTCTCGCGCGTATAGCACAGGTGCTGCCGTCCCGAAAGACAGTAGGAGCATGCGCCGCAGCCGATACCCGGCGCTACGATAACGCGGTCACCCACATGATAGCGCTCAATGCCCGCGCCGACTTCCTCGACCACACCTGCAATCTCGTGCCCGAGGATGATGGGCGGATGAATCGCCTTGTGCCCATGGCGGAATGTCCGAAGGTCGCCGCCGCAGATGGCGCATGCCTTGACCTTGACAAGGAGCTCCCCCACACCGATCACAGGTTTGGCGACCTCCTCCACGCGCACGTCTGCCGTGCCGTGATATATCGCTGCTTTCATACGCTTCTCCTCTTATGCGAGTCCCGAAAAATCCGTCGAAACTGCATCTGCATTGACGTTCCAGCGCGGTGTACCGCCCGCGATCGTTCCCTTGATCTCCTCCAGCAGGAGATAGGGCGTACGATTGAATGCGTCGCGTGTCGAGCCCGCGAGATGCGGTGTGATTGTTACATTCTCGAGCGTCATAAACGGGTGATCCGCCGGCGGCGGCTCTGTCCAGAACACATCGATCGCAGCGCCGCCGATGCGCTTCTCACGTAGAGCGTTGATGAGTGCCTGCTCATCAATGAGGCCTGCGCGTGCCGTATTGATGACGTACGCTGTCGGCTTCATCAGCGCAAACTCCTTCTCTCCCATGAGCCCCTGCGTCGCCTCCGAGAGACGCGCATGCATACTGATGAAGTCCGCTTCTTTGCAAAGCTCCTCCAGTGAGACGAGACGTGCACCCGCTGCCTCAACATCGGCAGCCTTCGCATACGGATCGTAGACGAGAATTTCCACGTCGAAGCCCTTCAGCTTTTTTGCGACGAGATGCCCGATATAGCCGAAGCCGACGAGCCCGATCTTCTTCTCGAGCATATCACCAACGAAAGCAGCATTCGAATACTGCTTCTTCCAGTGCCCCTGTTTCAGTTCCGCATGAGCACGGGCAATATTGCGCATCTCGGCAAGCATGAGACCGATCGCATAGTCCGATACCGCATGAGCATTGCGCCCCATCGTGTGGAATACGGCGATCCCCTGCTTCGACGCTGTCGCGACATCCACGTTCTCCACGCCCGCACGGCATGCCCCGATGATGCGGCATTTCTTCGCAGCCGCCACAATCTCGGCAGGGATCGGCGTATGATGCGTAATGATCAGCTCGACATCGCCGACGTAGTCGAAAATTTCTTTCGGTGGTCTTCCGGCAGACGGTCCTTTCTTCTCCACCTCGCTGCGCAGAAACCAGAATTCCTCATCGCTCGCAGGTTTCCAATCCACTCGTGCGACTTCTACGTCCCCCATGATTTTCTTGACAGCAGTCTCCAAGCGCTCCGACGAGAGCAACGGATCCCCAATCACCAAAGCCTTCATACTGTCCACCTCATTCAAAACGGATGACATCCCCGACCATGAAGCGCGGCACCCCATCGCCCTTGACCATGATCTGTCCCGGCTGTTCGACGGAATCCTTTCCCGTAAAGACGATGGTACAGTGTCCGTTCTCGCGGAGGGTCTTCATCGCCTCATCGCCCACTGCCGTAACAGTATAGCTGCGGTCCGCGAGGCGGAGCGTATCCCCCACCGCGACATCTTCCGTCAGGGCCGCCTTGGTATGTGACACAACCATATTCTCATACTCATAGGGCACATCCTTGTTAAAGAGGATGACAGACTCACGCGTCTGCATAAAGGGAAGGACAAAATCCCCAATTCCCGTGACTGTTACTTCATACTTCATCGCATATCTCCTCCGTTTCACTTCACTTCATTCGTCCCTTGGGCATGTGTCACTGCCGCATTGAACTCCCGCAGCGCAGGATAGATCAGACGGTTCAGGGACTCATATAGTTCCATGTACCGCCCATGACGCTCTGCATCCGGCGCATAGCGATGTTCGTCAAACTGCACGCGTGCCACGGCATTCTCCGGGCTCGTATAGACCCCGGCGCCAAGTCCCGCGAGCATCGCCGCACCAAGGGCAGCCGCTTCGGGAACGTTCTTGCTGCGGACAGGAATCCCCGTGACATCTGCCTTCATCTGCATCCAGAACGCACTCTTCGCTGCGCCGCCGATGGTATAGATAGATTCGACATCCTGCCCCGAAAGTTCCTGCATCGCTTCAACAATACTATACATTTCGTAGCATAGACCCTCGAGTATGGCACGGACGAATGCGCCACGCGTCGTCCCGCGCGTGAGCCCCAGAAAAGCACCTCGTGCAGCAGGATCACTGCCCATGGTATGTCGCCCGGAAAAATATGGTAGCATCATGCAGCCGCGCGCTCCGATTGGCTCGCGCGACGCCTCCTCCACCAGCTGATCGAAAGACTCACACGCAAAGGTATTCTTGAACCATTCGAAAATTCCGCCCGACGCCACAATCATTCCCATGATATAGTAGGCATCGTTCACCACGTAGGCGACGGAAGTGAAGTTTTTCTCCATGCAGGCAGTGCTGCTCTCGGGGACGTCGAGGATAGCAAGCAGCTGCTCGCTCGTTCCGGTCGAGTCGAGCATTTGGCCGGGACGGATGATTCCCGTTGCAAACGTGCCACAGGCATAGTCCACCCCGCCCGCAAAAACAGGCGTCCCCTCCTTAAGACCGGTCGCTGCAGCCGCGGCGGTCGTGAGGCTGCCAATCTGAGCACCGGGACGGATTGGCTCCGCGAGCATGGATCGATCAATCCCCGCCTCTGCGAGAATCTCCTCCGACCAGTCACGCTGTCGCAGATCAAAGGCCATCGTGCGACAGGCATTCGTCCAAGGAGCACGTGCTTGCCCCGTCAGTTTCAAACTGAGGAACCCTGCCATCGGGATCCAGAGACGAGCACGAGCCCATGCCTCAGGCACGTAGCGTTTAATCCACTGCATCTTCGTGATGCTTGCCACAGGATTCGGATTGATCCCTGTGATCTGATAGACATACTCCCGTCCGAATGGCTCCCACGCGGAGGCGATGGCCTCTGTCCGCGTGTCAAACCAACGAATCGCAGGATGCACGGACAGCGCATCACCGTCGAGCAGAACATCTTCCCCCGTGCTTGCGACGGCGATGCCGTCGCAAGTTTCCCCGGGGATCTGTGCTGCCACATCTGCGATGCAGGCGGCAACACCCTCCCAAATCTGTTCCGGTGAGGTCTCTGCCCATCCATTCTCATGGTACTTGGTATTGGCAGGGCGACGGGCAGATGCGAGGAACTGTCCCGCCGCATCACACGCAATGGCCTTGTAATTTGTCGACCCCGCATCAATCCCGAGAAGATAGCCCATGGTCATCACACCCCTTCGGATGCAAAATTCGATGCATCCGCCTGATCAGCCAACGAACATGTTGAGAATCAGAACGCCCGCAAGGCCGAGTACCGAGATGATTGTCTCCATTGTGCACCATGTACGGACGGTCTCCTTGACGGTAAGACCGAAGAATTCCTTAAAGAGCCAGAATCCTGGATCGTTCGGCGGGGAAATGATGAGACTGCCCGCTCCGGTTGCAAGCACCATCAGTTCGGGACTGACGCCCGTAAGTGCGACCACAGGAGCCGCGATACCGCCTGCCGTAAGTGCCGCAACCGTTGCACTGCCGCAGGCAATGCGGATGACGGCGGCAATCGACCAAGCAAGGACAAGCGGAGAGAGATCCGAGCCCATGAGGAGGTCGCCAATATAGCGACCAACACCGCTGTCGATGAGAATCTGCTTGAGCGCGCCACCGCCGCCCACGATGAGAAGGATCATGGCTATAGCGAGAATGGCATTCTCACAGATCTTCATGATCTCAGGGATACTTTTGCCGCGTGCAATACCGAATGTGTAGAACGCGATAAAGATGGAAATCGTGAGTGCCATATCCGGCGAGCCGAGGAAGGTCATGATCGCCAGTGCGTGTGAGCCGGCAGGAAGAGTCATCTTCGCAATAGCTGCACCCGCCATGAGAATAACGGGAACGAGCGCTGTGAACACGCTGATACCGAAGCTCGGCATCTCCTCATCCTTGAACACCTTAGGGTTATAGAGTCCCTGTGGAATCGCGGGATTGAGATCCTTGACAAAATTGTAGAACACAGGGCCAGCGATAATGGCAATCGGAGCGGCGAGAATCGCACCGTACACCAGTGTCAGCCCGATGTCTGCATTGTAGATCACCGAGATCGCCGTTGGGCCTGGATGCGGAGGCAGGAAACCGTGAGTGACGGAGAGAGCTGCCGCCATCGGAATACCGACCTCGAGGAGGCGGATCTGTGCGGATGCCGCAATCGTAAAGACAAGTGGGATGAGGAGAACGAAACCGATTTCATAGAAGAGTGCAATGCCGACGATAAACCCCGTCAAGCAGACGGCCCACTTAACCTTCTCCCGACCGAACATATTGATGAGGGTCATGGCGATGCGCTGTGCACCGCCGCTCTCTGCCATCAACTTTCCCAGTATCGCGCCGAACGAGACGACGATCGCGAGACCGCCGAGCGTTCCGCCGAGCCCCTTCTGAATCACGGGGATGATCTGGGTGACGGGCAGCCCTTCGGCATAGCCGACAACACCCGCAACGATGAGCAGCGAGATGAAGCTGTTCAACTTCACGCGGACGATGAGGAAGAACAGCAGTAGGATGCCCACTGCAAGAATAATGAGCGGCATAGGATTTCTCCCCTTTCATAGATACAAACACTTCATTTCCTTGCCATCGTTTGAGTAAATAGCAAGTTTCATAACAATTGTTGATATCATTATAGATGTTATCATGTCATTTGTAAATACTTTTTCATTTGCTTAAATTTATTTTGTTGTATTATTTTCTTTTTTTAAATGTAAAAAGAGCTGCGCACGAAGAAATATCCTCGTGTGACAGCTCTCAAGAGCACGGTATTTTTATTTCCCGTAGTGCTCCTTCCACTCGTGATGGAACGAGCCCTCCTTGTCCGTGCGGAGGAAGGTGTGTGCCCCAAAGTAGTCGCGCTGCGCCTGGATGAGGTTCGCGCCAAGGTGTGTGGCGCGGCTCGCATCAATGTAGGCAAGCGCATTCATCATGGCAGGCACAGGAATGCCCGCGCCTGCAGCAGCTGCCACGATGCGGCGCAGGCTCTCGAGGTTTGCGTTGATCTTCGTGAGGAAAAACTCTGCTTCCATCAGATTCTCAAGATGCGGCTGTGAGCGGTATGCCTCAGTGATCTTGCCAAGGAACTCTGCCTGGATGATGCAGCCGCCACGGAAGATGGCAGCGATACGTCCGAGATCGAGATCCCAGCCGAAATCACGTCCCGCCGCACGATAAAGGGCAAATCCCTGGGCATACGCCACGATCTTCGCCGTATACAGACTGCGACGCACATCCTCTACGATGTCCCCCACCGATGTGGACTGCTTCGGCGACGGAATAAGCCCAGCAAACTTCTCGCGCTCCGCCAAGAGGTTACTCATGACGCGCGCGTTGCAGGCAGAGGTGATCATCGCCGTATTCACGCCCTGTTCGAGCGCTTGGATGCTTGTCCAGCGCCCCGTTCCTTTCTGCCCGGCGCTTTCGACAATGTAATCTACAACCATACCGCCGGCGGGATCCTGCTCGGCAAAGATGTCGGCGGTGATGCCGATGAGGTAGCTCTTCAGCTCGCCGCCATCCCACTCATGGTAGATCCTAGACAGCTCTTCATTCGTCTTGCCCCCCAGATACTTCAGCAGGAGATAGGACTCCGCGATGAGCTGCATATCGGCGTACTCGATGCCGTTGTGCACCATCTTCACGTAGTGTCCTGCGCCGTCCGTACCGATATAGGTGCAGCATGGCTCGCCGTCCACATGTGCCGCGATCGATTCGAGAATGGGGCGGATGGATTCGTAGCGTGCTGCACTGCCGCCCGGCATCAGCGCAGGGCCGAGCCGCGCCCCCTTCTCACCGCCCGAAACACCCATGCCAAAGTAGTGGAGCTGATGCTCCTCGACGAGCTTCGTACGGCGAATTGTATCCTTAAAGAAGGAATTGCCGCCGTCGATGATGACATCGCCCGGCTCCATCACCTTCAGTAGGGAGTCAATCACCATGTCCACCGGTTTTCCCGCCTGTACCATCAGAACAACGCGGCGCGGCTTCTTGAGCGCATGGACGAAGTCCTCTAATGAGTAAAAGGGTGTCATGTTCTCGTGAGGATGATCTTTCACAACCTTTTCGGTCAGATCTCCCGTGCGGTTGTAGGCGGCTACCTTAAAGCCGTGATCCGCCATGTTCAGCGCAAGATTGCTGCCCATGACCGCCATGCCATAGACGCCAATATCCATCTGTCCAGTCATTTTCTCTGCCATGATTTTCCTCCATTATCCTGTCAATTTCAAATTCCAGCCTGGTACTCTGCAATCTCAGCAAACTCTCGCTGCAGATTGTGATAGAGACGATCACTGAGATCCGCGAGCTTCGCATAGGTCTTTGTATTTGCGGGATCGGGTGCGTAGATCTTCCTCGCGTGTACGAGATCCGCCGTATCCGCGATGCTCTTCATCTCCCCTGCCGAGATAAATCCCAATACAGCAGCACCGTACGCCGCGCCCTCGCTGTTGTCAGGCAGGACAAGTGGCTCTCCGAGTACATCCGCAAGGATCTGCATCCAGAGCGGTGACTTCGTAAAGCTCCCGCTCGCGCGGATGTCGCGCACCGTGCCGAACTCCTGCAATGCCTCGAATACATTGCGCATGCCGTAACAAATCCCCTCCATCACCGCACGAATCATATGGGAGCGGCTGTGGTTCAGGGAGAGTCCGAAGAAGAGTCCGCGTAGATCTGAGTTCCAGTAGGGGGCGCGCTCACCTGTGAAGAACGGCAGGAGAATCAGTCCATCCGCGCCCGCAGGAATCTTAGACGCTTTCATCGTCATGAGATCGTAGGCATCAACATCCAGCCCTTCCATGCGTGCTTCACTGAAATGGCAAATCTTATCGCGCATCCAGCGCAGGATCATGCCGCCGTTGTTGATCGCACCTCCCGCGACCCAGAGATCATCCACGAGGTTATAGCACCATGTGCGCATCTTTTCATCGACACGCGGCTCGCCGACAAGCATGCGTACGGCGCCGCTCGTCCCAATGGTTGCACTCAGCTGCCCCGCCGAGACCGCACCTATACCGACGTTGACGAGCACCCCATCGGTCGCACCGATCACCATGGGGAGCCCAGCAGGCAGATGCATCCGCTCTGCTGCCTCTACCGTAAGCGGGCGTGAATCCGTCGTCGAGATGACAGGCGGCAGCATATCCTCCGTAATGCCGATGAACGTCAGGATCTCCTGATCCCAGGCAAGCTCCCGTGCATTGTAAAGAGCCGTCGTACTCGCCGTTGAACGGTCAATGAGAAACTCCCCTGTAAACGCGTGAAAAAGATAATCCTTGATCGAGCCAATGTACTTCGTACGCGCGAGGAGTTCGGGGCGGCTGCGCCTGAGCCAGAGGATCTTTGCCAGCGGATAACAGGCATGCATGGGACAGCCCGTGCGCTCATAGAAGACACGGCAGAGGGCAGGATCGCTTTCCTTAAGTTCGCGTACGATACCCGCGCTGCGGCTGTCCGCCCACGTCTGCATATCCGTGAGGGGCTCTTTCTCCGCATCCATCGGGATCAGGCTGTGCATGACTGTGCTCAATGCGATCCCGGATGCTCTGCGGCCCTGGTAACGCAGGGCATCCGCTGTCTCACGGACAACCTGCTCCGTCGCGGCACGGATCTCGGCGGGTCGTTCCTCTGCCCAGTCCGGATGCGGCGTACGCAGTGGGTAGAAGGCTTCTGCAGACGCACGGCTCACGCCAGATGACTCGTATGCGATCGCACGCACGCCTGTCGTCCCGACATCTACGCCGATCCAAATATGCTGCTCTTTAATGGTCTCGCCCATAATGACACTACCTTTCTGTGAGATGAAGAGTCATGTCCTATGATCTTTCCTGTTCATTCTAGCACGACAAGAGAGAAAAAGCAATTTAATTATCATATTTTATTTTATAAATGATATATTTTTGTCATTTACAACGATAAAAATACCGCACAGAATGCAGTGGATCTGTGCGGTATGTTCATGTATCTATCGTTCAGTTGCTCAGCTTCTCCAGCCGCGAGAGGTCGACTTCTTCGACGGGCTCCTCAGCGGCGGATTCCTCGGGTTCGGATGGCGCAGGCACCGGCTGCGGTGCGTGGTCGACGATCTCGAGGTGGCGGTAGCGGGTCATGCCCGTACCGGCCGGGATGAGTTTGCCGATGATGACGTTTTCCTTGAGGCCGACGAGCGGGTCGATCTTCCCCTTGATCGCGGCGTCGGTGAGGACGCGCGTGGTCTCCTGGAAGGAGGCCGCCGAGAGGAAGGAATCCGTGGCGAGCGATGCCTTTGTGATGCCGAGCAGGATGGGCTTTGCCACTGCGGGCTCGCCGTCCTCCTCGATCGCCTTGGTGTTCGCCGCCTCAAAGGCGTTGATCTCGATGTACTCGCCCGGGAGGAAGTCGGTGGTCCCGGCCTCCTCGATCTTGACCTTGTGCAGCATCTGCCGCACCATGACCTCGATGTGCTTGTCATTGATCTCAACGCCCTGCGATTTGTAGACCTTCTGCACCTCGTAGACGAGGTAGCGCTGGGTCGCCTGCAGGCCGCAGACACGCAGGATGTCGTGCGGGTTCACGGAGCCCTCAGTGATCTTGTCACCGGGCTTCATGACCATGCCGTCACGCGCGGCCATGCGCGCGCCGAACGGCACCGAGTACTCGCGCGGCACACCGCCCTCAGGCGTGATCGTGACCGTGCGCATGCCCTTGCCCGTATCGTCGATAGCGACAACGCCCTCGTTCTCTGCGATGATGGCGTTGTGCTTGGGCTTGCGCGCCTCGAAGAGCTCCTCGACGCGCGGAAGACCCTGTGTGATGTCGTCACCCGCGACACCGCCCGAGTGGAAGGTACGCATGGTGAGCTGCGTCCCCGGCTCGCCGATGGACTGTGCAGCAATGATGCCGACGGCCTCACCGATCTCGACCTCCGCCTGATTGGCAAGATCGCGACCGTAGCATTTCATGCAGACACCGAACTGTGACTTGCAGGTGAGGACACTGCGGATGGAGACGCGCTTTCGGACGCCCTCGATGCGCTTGGCGAGCGCCTCGTCGACGGCGTCGTTGATGTGGGCAATGGTTTCGCCCGTCGCCTCATCCACGATGTCCTCGGCGAGCACGCGACCGACGATGCGGTCGGCGAGGGACTCGATGACGCCCGTGCCCTCGGTGATCGCCTCGACTTCGATGCCGCGCACGTTGTTGTTGCGGATATGGAGCTCCTGGAGCTCCGAGGATAGAATCGCCTCAACCATCTTGTCCGTGAGGATCGTTCCTTCGGCAGCGAGCACATTGCCGTCGTCAAGGGCGGCCTCGCGTACGACTTCCTTGCCGCTGAGCTCGCGCACAACGGCTGCACGCACACTCTTGCGCTTTCTCGCATCCGGCTCGCCGAGCGTGATGCTCTCCGTGACCATGGCGTTGCTGACCGCCCCCTCTGCATTCACCGAGGAGCCGCGCACCATGATCTCGCGGATGTCACGCTCGCCGATGGTCTCGAGCACCTCATCGTCGAGGGTGGTATCCTGCGGATAGAGGATTTCTTTCGTCTCAGGGTCGTAGATCGCCGCCGCGAGGAGGCGTCCCATGAGGCTGTCGACGAGCAGTTCGAGTGCGTCAAAGGCAGACTCTGCCATGCGCGCACGCACCTGCAGGAGGTTGATCGCGGAGACGTCGCAGTCCTCTTCGCGGACGATGACATCCTGTGCCACGTCGACGAGACGGCGCGTGAGGTAGCCCGAGTCCGCCGTACGCAGTGCCGTATCGGCAAGACCCTTGCGCGCGCCATGCGAGGAGATGAAGTAGTCGGAAACGGTGAGCCCTTCGCGGAAGTTCGCCGTAATCGGCAGATCGATGATCTTACCGGACGGGTCAGCCATCAGGCCACGCATGCCAGCGAGCTGACGCATCTGCTGCTTGTTGCCTCGGGCGCCCGAGTCCGCCATCATAAAGATGGGGTTAAAGGGATCCATGTTGTCCATCATGGCGTCGGCGACGTTGTCCGTCGCCTGTGTCCAGAGCTGGACGACCTTCTTATAGCGCTCGTCCTCGGTGATGAGACCGCGCGAGAACTGACGCTCGACCTTGTTGACCTTCGCCTGCGTGTCCGCGATGATGTCCTTTTTCTTCGGCGGCACGATGACATCGGAGACGGCGACCGTCATGCCAGCAATGCAGGCGTAGTGGTAGCCGAGGTTCTTCACGTTGTCGATAACCTCAGCGGTCTTCGTGGCGCCGAAGTGGTCGTAGCAGTTCGCGACGAGCCTCCCAAGCTCCTTCTTATTCATGAGGACACCGAGACGCCATTCGCCGGTCTCTGCATCCTGCGTGTAATGGCGCAGCTCCTCGGGCAGGATCTCATTGAAGATGAGACGGCCGAGCGAGCTGCGAACGAGCCCGTAGCCCGTGACCTGCACGCGGATCTCCGCCTGCAGGTCGAGCACCTTTTCCTGATACGCGAGGAGTGCCTCGGCGATGCCTGTAAATGCCTTACCCTCGCCCTTTGCACCTGGTTTCAGCTTCGTGAGGTAGTACGAGCCAAGCACCATGTCCTGCGAGGGGACGATGATGGGCTTGCCGTCCTTCGGCGCGAGGATGTGGTTTGCGGCGAGCATGAGAACGCGCGCCTCTGTCTGCGCCTCCGCCGAGAGCGGCAGATGGATGGCCATCTGGTCGCCGTCAAAGTCCGCGTTGTACGCCGTACACGCGAGCGGATGCAGTTTCAGGGCACGCCCCTCGGTGAGCACCGGCTCAAAGGCCTGGATGCCGAGGCGGTGCAGTGTCGGAGCACGATTGAGGAGCACGGGATGCTCCTTGATGACATCCTCGAGCACGTCCCAGACCTCGGGGCGTGCGCGCTCGACCATGCGCTTTGCCGACTTGATGTTGTGGGCAGCGCCGTCCGCCTGCAGTTTTTTCATGACAAAGGGCTTGAAGAGCTCGAGTGCCATTTCCTTCGGCAGGCCGCACTGGTGGAGCTTCAGCTCCGGGCCGACGACAATAACGGAACGACCCGAGTAGTCGACACGCTTGCCGAGGAGGTTCTGACGGAAACGCCCCTGCTTGCCCTTGAGCATATCCGAGAGCGACTTCAGTGCGCGGTTGCCGGGTCCTGTGACGGGGCGGCCGCGGCGGCCATTGTCGATGAGCGCGTCCACCGCCTCCTGCAGCATGCGCTTCTCGTTGCGCACGATGATGTCGGGCGCACCGAGGTCGAGCAGGCGGCGCAGGCGGTTGTTGCGGTTGATGACGCGGCGGTAGAGGTCGTTGAGATCGGAGGTCGCAAAGCGCCCGCCGTCGAGCTGCACCATGGGGCGCAGGTCGGGCGGAATGACAGGCACGACGTCCATGATCATCCACGAGGGCTGATTGCCGGACTTGCGGAATGCCTCGACCACCTCAAGGCGGCGGATGGCGCGCACCTTCTTCTGTCCGGAGGTCGTCCGTACGTCGTTTTTCAGCTGTGCGCTCATCTGCTCAAGGTCCAGCTCCTCGAGGAGCTCCTTGATCGCCTCCGCGCCCATGCCGACGCGGAAGGTATTGCCGTACTTTTCGAGCGCATCGTGATACTCGCGCTCGGAGAGCAGTTCCTTTTTCTTCAGATCGGTTTCGCCCGCATCGAGGACGATGTAGTAGGCGAAGTAGAGCACCTTCTCAAGCGAACGCGGGGAGACATCGAGGATGAGTCCCATGCGGCTCGGAATGCCCTTGAAGTACCAGATATGCGAGACGGGCGCGGCGAGCTCGATGTGTCCCATGCGCTCGCGGCGCACCTTTGCGCGCGTCACCTCGACGCCGCAGCGGTCGCAGACGACACCCTTGTAACGGATGCGCTTGTACTTTCCGCAGTGGCACTCCCAATCGCGCGTCGGTCCAAAGATGCGCTCGCAGAAGAGACCGTCACGCTCGGGCTTCAAGGTGCGGTAGTTGATGGTCTCCGGCTTTTTCACCTCGCCGTGCGACCATGCACGAATTTTATCGGGAGAAGCGAGTCCGATCCGCATCGAGTCAAAATTGTTTACATCCAGCAACAGCTGCCACTCCCTTCCTTATAGATCGTCCTCATGAGGATTGTCGATGTCGTCCAGTCCGCCATGGAGAATCGCATCCATGTCGTCCGCCGCGAGGTCCTCGTCGGTGCCGAGGTCAGCGATGAGATCTTCATCCGCAGCCTCCACGTTCTCCTCGTCGTCATCC
Source organism: uncultured Selenomonas sp. (assembly GCA_963541465.1). GTDB lineage: Bacteria > Bacillota > Negativicutes > Selenomonadales > Selenomonadaceae > Centipeda. The sequence continues at coordinate 10,661 of CAUTTS010000014.1, read as the reverse complement.
GCAGGAGGCGGCGGCGCAGCGCCGTTCTCGTCCACGCCCTCCACATCGAGGTCGAGGGAACGCGCCTTTTCGTGGATGTCCTCGTCCTCCTCGTCGCGGATCGCGATTTCCTTCGCGTCCTCGTTGAGCACCTTGATATCGAGGCCGATCGCCTGCAGCTCCTTGATGAGCACCTTGAACGACTCGGGGACGCCCGGCTCGGGGATGTTGTCCCCCTTGACGATGGACTCGTATGCCTTGACACGACCGACCACGTCGTCGGACTTCACCGTCAGGATCTCCTGCAGGGTGTACGCCGCGCCGTATGCCTCGAGTGCCCAGACCTCCATCTCGCCAAAACGCTGTCCGCCGAACTGCGCCTTGCCGCCGAGCGGCTGCTGCGTGACGAGCGAGTACGGCCCCGTGGAGCGCGCATGAATCTTGTCGTCAACCAGATGGTGCAGCTTCAGCATGTAGACGCAGCCGACCGTGACGCGGTTCTCGAACGGCTCGCCCGTGCGGCCGTCGTAGAGCACCGTCTTGCCGTCGGAGGGAAGTCCCGCCGCACGGATCGTGCCGAACACGTCGTCGTCGCTCGCGCCGTCAAAGACCGGAGTTGCGATGTGGATGCCGGCCACATCGGGCACAGGCATTCCGTTTTTATCAAAATCATAGCCCGCAGTGCGGAGGTCACCCTCCACCGTCGGGTCGCCGTCCTTGATGCGCTGACCGAGGACACGGCACGCCATGCCGAGATGTGTCTCCAAGACCTGACCGATGTTCATACGCGACGGAACGCCGAGCGGGTTCAGCACGATATCGACCGGCGTGCCGTCCGGCAGGAACGGCATGTCCTCCTGGCGCATGATGCGCGAGACGACACCCTTGTTCCCGTGACGGCCGGACATCTTGTCACCGACCGAGATCTTGCGCTTCTGTGCAATATAGACGCGCACAAGGCGGTTGACGCCGGGCGGCAGTTCGTCGTTGTTCTCACGGGTAAAGATCTTCACGTCGATGATCTTGCCCGCCTCGCCGTGCGGTACGCGCAGCGAGGTATCGCGCACCTCGCGCGCCTTCTCGCCGAAGATCGCGCGCAGCAGGCGTTCCTCTGCCGTCAGCTCCGTCTCGCCCTTGGGCGTGACCTTGCCGACGAGAATGTCGCCGGGACGGACGTCCGCGCCGATGGAGATGATGCCGTCCTCGTCGAGATCCTTGAGCGCGTCCTCCGCCACATTCGGGATATCGCGCGTGATCTCCTCTGGCCCGAGCTTCGTGTCGCGCGCGTCGCACTCATACTCCTCGATGTGGATCGAGGTGTAGAGATCGCGCTTGACGAGATTCTCGCTGAGGAGGATAGCGTCCTCGTAGTTGTAGCCCTCCCACGGCATGTAGGCAACAATAATATTGTAGCCAAGGGCAAGCTCGCCGCTGTCCGTCGAGGGGCCGTCGGCGATGGGCTGACCCTCCGTTACGCGGTCGCCTGCGTAGACGAGCGGCTTCTGGTTGATGCAGGTCGCCTGGTTTGAGCGGATGAATTTCTGCAGTTTATAGGTATCAAATGCGCCCTCATCCGAGCGGATGGTGATCGCATCTGCCGTAACGTCCGTGACCTCGCCACCGTGCTTCGCGAGCACCATGACGCCCGAGTCACACGCCGCCTTATACTCCATGCCCGTACCGACGAGCGGCGCCTGCGTCCGCAGGAGCGGCACCGCCTGACGCTGCATGTTCGCACCCATGAGAGCGCGGTTCGCATCGTCGTTTTCGAGGAACGGGATCATCGCCGTCGCGATGGAGAAGACCTGGCGCGGCGAGACGTCCATATAGTCCACACGCTCGCGCGGATGCAGCCCCGTCTCCTCGTGGAAACGTGCCGTCACGCGCTCGTTGACAAAGTACTCGTTCGCGTCAAGCGGTTCATTCGCCTGCGCGATGATGAGATCGTCCTCCTCGTCCGCCGTGAGGTAGCGCACATCCTCCGTCACACGGAGATGCTCCTTGTCCACGCGGCGATACGGCGTCTCCATAAAGCCGAAACGGTTCACGCGCGCATAGTTGGCGAGCGAGCCGATGAGACCGATGTTCGGGCCTTCCGGCGACTCGACCGGGCACATGCGGCCGTAGTGCGAGTTGTGAACGTCGCGCACCTCAAAGCCCGCGCGCTCGCGCGAGAGGCCGCCCGGGCCGAGTGCCGAGAGGCGTCGCTTATGGGTCAGCTCGGAGAGCGGGTTGTGCTGATCCATGAACTGCGAGAGCTGCGAGGAGCCGAAGAACTCCTTTACCGCCGCCACGACGGGGCGAATATTGATGAGCCCCTGCGGCGTGATGCTCTCCGTCTCCTGGATCGACATGCGCTCGCGCACGACGCGCTCCATGCGCGAGAGACCGATGCGGAACTGGTTCTGCAGCAGCTCGCCCACGGCACGCACGCGGCGGTTGCCGAGATGATCGATGTCGTCCGTATTGCCAAAGCCGTCCATGAGACCGAGGAGATAGCTGATCGCCGCCATGATGTCCTCGCGTGTCACCGTGCGGTACTGATAGTCGCGCGCCGGTGCGCAGAGCATCCGATATATCTCGCCGTCGGGCTTCTGTACCTGAAATACAATGAGCTCGCCGTCGCCGAAAAGCGCCGTCTCGCGCTCCTCGCTGACCGCATCCACCATCGCAGGTGTGATCGGCTCGCCCTTCGGGAAGACAATCTCGCCCGTCTCCACGTCCACAACGGGCTCGGCGAGCACCTTGCCCAGCAGGCGACGGCGCCAGCCGAGCTTCTTCGTCAGCTTGTAGCGGCCGACCGTCGCGAGGTCATAGCGGCGCGGGTCAAAGAACAGCGTCTCGAGAAGCTGACGCGCATTGTCCTCGTTCGCGGGCTCACCCGGACGCAGACGGCGGTATATCTCGATGACCGCACGGCTGCGCGTCTTGACCTCGTCCGTATCGCGCTCGATCGTTGCGAGCATGCGCGAGTCGTCGCCGAAGAGCGCACGAATCTCCGCATCCGTCTCGTAGCCGAGGGCGCGGATGAGATAGGTCACGGGCATCTTGCGCGTACGATCGATACGCACGGAGACGATGTCGTTCGCATCCGTCTCCAGCTCGATCCACGCGCCGCGGTTCGGGATCATCGTCGCGTTGAAGAGCTCCTTGCCCGTCGTATCGATTTCCACACCGTAGTACGTACCGGGCGAACGAACGAGCTGGCTGACGATAACGCGCTCTGCGCCGTTGATGATGAACGTCCCCGTATCCGTCATGAGCGGGAAATCGCCCATGAAGACCTCCTGCTCCTTGATCTCGCCCGTCTCGCGGTTCACAAGACGTACGTTGACGCGCAGGGGCGCAGCGTACGTCACATCGCGCTCCTTGCACTCGTCGAGATCGTACTTCGGCTCACCGAGCGCAAACGACTCAAAGGAAAGGATGAGATTCCCGGAGAAATCCTGAATGGGCGAGATGTCGCGGAAAATCTCCGCAAGCCCCACCTCGAGAAACCACCGATAGCTCTCGCGCTGGATGTCAAGAAGATGCGGCATCTCCATCACTTCTTTGATCCGCGCGTAGCTGTAGCGGGTTCGACGGCCGACCGACACAGGATTGAACATGAACGCTGTCACCCTTTCGCTGGATATCCTCTGGCATCTGAGCGCCGTCTGCAGGGTTGAACAGACACAAAAAGAACAAGGCAGCCATGTGAGTACCTTGCTCTCTTGTCCTTTCTAACCGCACAGCATACTGCGCGGCGTCCTCCCCTGAAAAAAGGCGCACAAATCCCATACTTACGTCAATAGGTCATTGTATGATACTACATCGGAGATGCCGTGTCAAGGGGGATTTTTCTATTTTTTTACTTTCTGGTAGGAGCACGGGTAACAGCGTACCGACACGTCCTTCATCAAAATGGCGAAGTCATTGACAAAGCGGCGCGTCTATGATACGTTTAATCGGTATCGCTAAAGAAAGGCTACAAATGATACAGCTAAAGAATATTGTCAAAACATACGCAGGCGATGTGCACGCTCTGCGCGGCATCGATCTCACGATTGAGCGCGGCAGCATCTACGGCATCATCGGCCTGTCGGGTGCGGGGAAGTCCACGCTCATCCGCTGCATCAATATGCTTGAGCGCCCGACGAGCGGCGCAGTTCTCGTGGACGGACGTGATCTCATGCAGGTCTCCGAGAGCGATCTGCGCGAGGAGCGGCGGCACATCGGCATGATTTTCCAGCACTTTAATCTGCTGTCCTCCGCGACGGTCTACGACAACGTGGCGTTCCCGCTGCGACTCGCGGGGAAATCCGCCGAGGAGATTCGCCCCAAGGTGACAGAGCTGCTTACACTCGTTGGGCTCGGCGACAAGGCAGATGCCTATCCGAGCCACCTCTCGGGTGGACAGAAGCAGCGCGTCGGTATTGCGCGCGCACTCGCGGGCGATCCGAAGGTGCTGCTCTGCGACGAGGCAACCTCGGCGCTCGACCCACAGACGACGAAGTCGATCCTCGCGCTCATCCGCGACATCAACCGCCGCATGGGGCTGACGGTCGTCGTCATCACGCACGAGATGCAGGTCATCAAGGATATCTGCGACCGCGTGGCGGTCATCGACGGCGGCGTGATCGCCGAGGAAGGCGATGTGGTGGATGTGTTCACCGCACCGCAGCAGCCGATCACGAAGGAGTTCATCAGTGTCCTCCTGTCGAACGAGCTGCCGACGGCGTTCCGCGGCAATCCCGTCGAGAAAACGCCGAGCGAGGGGAGCTATATGCTCCTGCGCCTCACATTCCTCGGCGAGCGCGCGGACGACCCTGTACTCGCGGAGATGATCCGCCGCTTCCCCACCATCGAGGTGACGATGCTCTTCGGTACGCTCGACCAGATCAAGGAGTTGCCGTTCGGGCGCATGATCATCGGGATGCGCGGCGCACCGGAGGAGATACAGTGCGCCATTGACTATCTCTCGGAACAGCATTTGAAACAGGAGGTGATCGGCTATGTCCGCCGAAATGATTCCCCTGCTGACTAAGGCACTCGGAGAGACGGTCTACATGGTCGCGGTCAGTATGGTCATCTCGAGTGCGCTCGGCATTCCGCTCGGTGTGCTCCTGCACGTGACCGCGCGGGGCGAGATCCTCGATGCACCGGCGGTGAACCGCTCGGTCGGCGCAGTGGTCAACGCGATCCGCTCCATCCCCTTCATTATCCTGATGGTGGCGATCATCCCGCTGACACGTCTCATCGTCGGCTCGGCGATTGGCACGACGGCGGCGATGGTGCCGCTCGTCATCGCCTCCGTCCCGTTCATCGGACGGCAGGTAGAGACCTCGCTGCGCGAGGTGCCGCACGGTCTCATCGAAGCGGCACTCTCCATGGGCGCGACACCGCTGCAGATCGTGACGCGCGTGCTCCTGCCGGAGTCCATGCCCGGCATCGTTAGCCAGCTCACAACGGTTGTCATTGCACTCGTCGGCGAGTCCGCCATGGCTGGTGCGATCGGCGGCGGCGGTCTTGGCGATCTTGCGATCCGCTACGGCTACCAGCGATTCCGTCCTGACATCATGCTCGCGACCGTCGTCATTCTCATCGTTCTCGTCCAGCTCGTGCAGTTCGTGGGCAACACCCTCGCTGCGCGACTGAATAAGAGATAGATCATTTAAGGAGGTATTTTATGAAAAAACTGCTCGCTCTTATGCTTGCCGTCACCGCATTTGCCCTCGCCGGCTGCGGCGGCAGCGCAGACAAACCCGCCGACAACGCCAAGACGGAGAAGGTCATCAAGGTCGGTGCATCGCCCGTCCCCCACGCGGAGATCCTCGAGGCGATCCGCCCCGAGCTCGAAAAGGAAGGCGTAAAGCTCGAGATCGTCGAGTTCAACGACTATGTTCAGCCGAACATCGCCACGAACGACAAGGAGATCGACGCAAACTTCTTCCAGCATGAGCCGTATCTGAAGAATTTCGTTGAGGAGCATCCCGAGCTCAAGCTCGTGAACGTCCTCGGTGTCCACATCGAGCCGATGGGCGTCTACTCGCACAAGATCAAGAAGCTCGACGATCTGAAGGACGGCGCATCCGTCTCCATCCCGAGCGACCCGACGAACGGCGGCCGTGCGCTGCTGCTCCTCGCGCGTGCAAACCTCATCAAGCTGAAGGACGGTGCCGGTACGACGGCGACGGTGCAGGACATCGTCGACAACCCGAAGCACCTCAAGATCCAGGAGATCGAGGCACCGCAGCTGCCGCGTACGCTGGATGACGTCGATATCTCCGTCATCAACACGAACTGGGCCATGCAGGCGGATCTCGTGCCGACGCGCGACGCCCTCATCATGGAGGACAAGACCTCGCCGTACGTCAACATCCTCGTCGTCCGACAGGGCGATGAGAACCGCCCCGAGATTCAGGCGCTCGTCAAGGCGCTCCACTCCGAAACGGTCAAGAACTTCATCAACGATAAGTACAAGGGCGCAATCGTCCCCGCGTTCTAAAAGGGGCACAAAAAGGGTTGTTGTACGAAGCTGAACGCTTCGTACAACAACCCTTTTTCATTCATATTTATGGTGTTGCGGGGGTCTCCGCGCTCACCGCACCGCGGCGAATCATGTCGCCGACGCGCAGATCATAGGAGAGTGCCACCTTGTGCAGGGTCTCCGCCCGTGCAAAGTCCTCGGGCGTCCCGCCGTTGAGCCCCTTGACAAAGCTCTCATACGCGCCGATGAACGCCTCCGTCGCCGCCTTGCGCTGTGCGGCGAGATACTGCGCGCCGTTCGGAACGTCCACAGCATCCAGCTCCTTTTGGTACTTTTTGAGGAGGGGAATCATGTCGTCCTGCAAGAGACGAGTCAGCGCCTTGCGGTAAACCGTCGTATACGTGCTGCGCTCCGTTTCGGTCAGATTGCGGAACTCCCGCTGTTTCGAGCGAAAAACGCCGTTATAGCGGTCGACAATCGGGCGCGTCGCGTCGATGTAACGCCCGAGATTGCTCGCCGCCGCCTTCTGCACCGCCTCGAGATAGGCACGGTAGTTCACGATGCGCACGACCTGCCAGCCCATATCACCGTGCTCCATGCGCAGCTGCAGGGGGAACTCTAGGTCTGTCCCCTCGTCGCGCACGGTGATGTTCGCCATTGCGGTATTCCCATCCCGCACGATGCTGTCGATGTGCAGGAGAGTTGTGTCGCGCAGGTGGCTGCACTCCATGAGATACTCAAAGTCGATGCCGAGCTGGCGTCCCTTCAGCGGGTCTACGCCCTCCGGGGTCGGCCATGTCCCGCTCCCGACCGCCGTCAAAATGCTCTGTGCCATCCCGCCTGCGACGCCGTCCTTGACGTTCTCGTAGAACTTTCCTGATTTATTCCGTTCTTTTTCCTTCAGATGTGTATCGCCCGAAAAGAGGACGTAGGTGAGATCGTCATACCCCGCCGCCGTTACAGCATTGATATTCACGCGCCGCTGAAATGCCTCCGCATCATGCGCGGTGAGTGCTGCCGCCGCCTGCTCGAGAGCGTAGGCAGGACGCTGTATGTAGTAGCCGAGATACCACGCGAGGACAGCGATCGTCAGGACGATCACCCCTGCCGCCGCGCGAAACTTGCGCTGACTCGCCCTGCGTCGACGTGCGAGACGCACGCGCCACGCAAACTCATCCAGCGGCATTGCCGCACCTCCCTTCGCACGAATGTGAACGTTGCCATTATAGCATGGAATACGCCTCTCATTCAATCCGTGAACATTACGCTCTGCAAAAAAGACTGCGGTACGAAGTTCATCTCTCCTCGTACCGCAGTCCGTCATACAGGGTTATGCCCCAAACACCTCGTCCATCGACTGCTTCATCCGCACGATGGCGATGTCGAGATCATCTCTGCTGATATTCAGCGGTGGATTGAGATAGAGCACGTCGCCGAGCGGACGCAGGAGCAGCCCATGCTGGAGCGCACGGCGATAGATCGCGTAGCCAAGGCGGCGACTAGGATCAAAGGGACGCTTCACTTCGCGATCCTCGACGAGCTCCACCGCGTGAATCAGCCCGATATGGCGAATCTCGCCGACATTCGGATGTGCACCGAACGTCTCTGCCATGCGCGCACTCAGCCACGACGCCGTCTCCTCCGCGCGCTCCAGAATATTCTCCTCATCGAGGATATCGAGCACAGCGAGTGCTGCGCTGCAGCCGAGCGGATTTCCCGCGTACGTATGACTGTGCATAAACGCCTTGCCCTCGCTCCAGTCCGCATAGAATGCGTCGTAGATCTTCTCCTTGACGACGGTGATGGACATGGGCATATAGCCTCCCGTCAGCCCCTTCGAGAGGCACATGAGATCGGGCGTAATCCCCGCACGCTCACACGCAAAGAGCCGTCCCGTGCGCCCGAATCCCGTCGCGATCTCGTCGGCGATGAGGAGGACATCGTAGGCGTCACAGAGGGCGCGTAGCTTCCGGAGATATTCCTCGGGATAGATGCGCATCCCCGCACTCCCCTGCAGGAGCGGCTCGACGATCATCGCCGCCGTCTCGTGCCCGTGCGCGGCAAAGGCACGCTCCGCATGCTCAAAGCACGCACAGGAGCAGGTGCCGCGTGTCTCCCCATAGGGACAGCGGTAGCAATCGGGCGCCTCGATATGGATGTTGTCCATCATCATCGGCTTGTACATCTCGGCAAAGAGATCCATGCTCCCCACCGAGAGCGCGCCGATCGTCTCGCCGTGATACCCCTCGGAAAGACACATAAACCGCGTCTTTCCCGTACGTCCCGTCTGCTGACAGTATTGGAACGCCATCTTGAGCGCTGCCTCGACCGCAGAGGAACCGTTGTCGTTGAAATGGAACTTCGTCAGCCCGGCGGGCACGAGCGTCGCCAGCCGCTCCGCGAGCTCGATCGCGCCGCGGTGCGAGAAATTTGCAAAAATCACGTGCTCGAGGCGGTCGAGCTGCGCCTTGATGCGCGCGTTGATCTTCTCGTTTGTATGTCCGAGGAGGTTCGCCCACCACGAGCTGACGATATCGAGATAGCCCTTGCCGTGTACGTCGTAGAGCCACGCCCCCTTTGCGTGATCGATCACCATCGGCGGCAGCTCCTCATAGTCCTTCATCTGCGCGCACGGATGCCAGATCCGGCGCAGGTCGCGCTCCTCTATGGTCGGCATAAAAGGTCTCCTCCTACAAAACAGGGAATCACCGATACACGCAGCGATTCCCTAGCCCTAACCACACATTACTCGTACAGCGTGGCAAGCGCATCCACCCCCATCGGCAGCTCCGCCGCGCCGTGCGGCACACGCGCCAAGACGCGAGCGCCCGTGATCTCCTCGACCATCCGCACATTGTCCTCCTGCATCAGGCCGCCCTGCCAGTTGTTGAAGATAAAGCCCCGCAGGGGGATGCCGCGCGCATGGAGATGCTCTGCCGTCAGCACGGCGGCATTGATCGTCCCAAGTCCCGCATCGGCAACGACGAGGGCGGCGAGCCCCAGCCGCACGGCGAGATCGTCGAGGACGACGTGCTCATCGTCGTCCCAGCGCAGCGGACAGATAATGCCGCCGCTCCCCTCCACCGTCAGATAGTCCGTGCGCTCCTTCGCGCGGAGGTAGTCCTCCGCCACCTTGGCAAAGTCCATCGGACGGTGCTCGATCTGCGCCGCGAGATGCGGCGAGACCGCATCGCGATAGACATAGGACACGGTGACATCCGCTGCATCAAGCCCCGCGACGCGCGCCACATGGAGGGCATCACCCGGTAGGAGTGTGCCATCCGCGGCGACCTCTGCGCCCGAGAGTGCCGCCTTATAGTAGCCCGCCGAGCGTCCGGCATCACAGAGACATTTCACGATCAGCCCCGTGACATACGTCTTGCCGATGTCCGTTCCCGTTCCCGTGACAAATAACGCCTTACCCACCTATGATGCGCCTCCCGTCAGGCATCCATGCGGTTCGCATGCACCGCCACTTCCTGCACGGGAGCAGCACTGCGCACCTGCATCTCCTGTGTCTCACGAATCCAGAGCCCCGCCTTGTAGAGGCGAATCCCGATATACGCCGCCGCGACGCAGAGCAGGAAGTCCGGCAGAACCTGCAGCACGCCGCAGTACCAGACCGCCACCCAGAAGCCGATCGGTGCGTCGATAATGTAGTTCGATGCAAAGTAGAAATAGGAGATGCCAAGGACATAGACCACCACCATGCCCGCCGAACACGCGGCAAGCGCGCGGCGGAACGTCGGCACGCCGCGGCGCACCAGTGCACCCGTCACCCAGCCCTGCAGGGTGAAGCCGACGAGGTAGCCAAACGTCGGCTGAAGCACGTAGGCAGGGCCGCCGCCCGAGGCGAACACGGGAATCCCCACGAGACCCATGAGCACGTACGTACCGACGGCGAGTGCACCGAGCCGTGCACCGAGCATCAGCCCCGCGAGCAGCGTAAAGAGGAACTGCAGCGTGTAAACATCCGTCCCCACAGGAATGCGCACGAACGTCCCGACCGTAATGAGAGCAATAAACAGCCCGCACAGGATTACTTCACGTAACTTCATAATCTTCAGATACCTCCATAAAAACTGATAGATTCATAAACTTGCTTTATCTTACTCGCTATTTTGTTTATTGTCAACCGTAATATTGTTCATTGGTTTACTAGGGAATCGCTGATAAAATGAGGTATGCCAGATTGGCGTAGATTTTTTGTCCG